>JBHHZP010000240.1:0-4027 GCA_046758085.1 Acidiferrobacterales bacterium | reverse complement strand
ACACCCTTTTCTCCAAGCGCGACCCGCACAGCCGGCTCCTCTTTGCGCAGCATCCCCAGGACCAGCCCCTACGCCGTTCTCCCGTTAGCATCGTTTTCTTTGCCATCTCCGATCTCCTTCATGATGCTTTAAGTGCCCCCTAATCTTGTGTCCAAGGAAATCGGAGCAATATAATTACGCCAACCATTTATACTAACTGCTATACTGCGGCGCCCGGGCCGCTCTAACCGCAGGGGCGACACTTGAGCTGGTGGGGGCTCGCGACGCGGGAAAACCTAGGCCGCCCATGTGGCGGTGCACCAGGGCGGCGAGCTCGGCGACAAGGCGCCGACGCGCCGCGGGCGGTCAAGCTGCTGGCGGACTGCGGGGAGGCACTGACGGCACTCGCCCAGCGGCTCGGCTCCGGAGGCTCGTGCCTCAGCCGATGGCCGGTCGCTGCGGGGCGATCGATGTCCTTGCCTTGCGGAACATGCTTTGGCGTCTCGCGCTAGAATGATTATGGAACTACAGAGGAGCACAAGGATGCAACGACTACGTCACTACGCTTGGTTCATCTCCCCGCTGGTCGTGCTCGTGTTTTTAGGCGCATCGACCTACCCTGCCGTTGCCCGGGCAGGGCTTATCAGCACGCAGGCGATCGTCGAGGCCGAACAGGCCCAGCAGGAACGCGCACGCGTTCACCGCCTGCTCGCGCGCGACGATATCGCGGGCTACTTGGCCGCGCAAGGTGTTGACCCAGCGCAGGCGCGCGCACGCGTGGACAGCCTCACCGATGCCGAGGTCAGGGCGCTCGCCGCGCGCCTGGACGAGCTACCCGCCGGCGGGGTTGGTCTCCTGGAGGTCGCGCTGATCGGTTTTATCGTGATCGTCATCACGGACGCCCTCGGCTACACGGACGTCTTGCCCTTCATCAAGGGGCCCAAGAAAAAATGAGCCGTCGATGCGGCTGAGCGCGCGCGCTGCCCCGCAGGCCTTGGTGTTCAGCGCTTTGCTGATCGCTGCGGGCTGCGCGAGCTCCTTGCAAACCCAGCGTCTGGCCACCACCGCGGAGGGGCTGGCCGAACGCATCGAACTCGCAGACGTGCCCTTCTTCCCACAGGAGGCCTATCAGTGCGGACCGGCGGCCCTCGCCACGATACTCGCTTCCGCCGGGACCGCGGTCACGCCGGCGGCACTCGCCCCGCAGGTGTTTTTGCCGGCACGCCGGGGTAGCCTGCAGCTCGAGCTCATGGCCGCCGCCCGCCGACACGGGCACGTACCCTACGTGCTCGAACCCAGGCTCGTGCACATGCTGCAGGAGGTCCAGGCGGGGAACCCGGTGCTCGTGTTGCAGAATCTCGCGCTGTCGTGGAATCCGTACTGGCACTATGCGGTCGTGATCGGCTTTGACCTGCCGGCGCGCCAGGTGATCCTGCGCTCTGGCCGCCTCGAACGGCATGTGATGGCGCTGGCGGTGTTCGAGCGCACGTGGCGGCGCGGCGCTTACTGGGCAATGGTGAGCCCCCCACCCGGGACCCTTCCGGCAACCGCCGACGAGCGCCGTTACGTCGAGGCGCTCAGCGCCTTCGAGCGCGTCGGGTCGGCGCGCGCCGCCGCCGAGTCCTACACACTCGCACTCGAGCGCTGGCCGGACAGCTTCGTCGCCTGGATCGGTTTGGGCAACAGCCGCTATCAGCGCGGGGACCTCCGCGGCGCCGAAGCCGCTTACCGAGAAGCTATCCGACAGCACCCCGACCAGGGCGCCGCCTACAACAACCTTGCCCACGTGTTGGCCGAGCAGAGCCGTCTGGGGGAGGCCGAGGAGGCCGCCCGGCTCGCCGTGCGTCTCGGTGGGGCGCTGCGCGCGAGCGCCGAGGAGACGCTGCAGGCAATCCTTGGGGCCCGTCATGGCGCCGAGCGCCGTTGAGCTCACAACCGCGGGGTCTACTCGTGTGGATAGCGGCTGCTCCGTCCGTGCGCCCGGAGATCATGGTCAGGAGCGGACGTTCGGGCGACAATGGAAAGGTGCGCTCACTGAGCCCCCGGCGGCGCCTGCGCGGTAGGCGTCGGCCCAATAAAATGAGAACAGCACGACCACTAGCCCCCAATCGCAATGCGAAGGCAACCGCTAGCATTTCCTTTGCGTTTTCCTCGTCTTGTGCCTACTGCGCCTAACTATAAGTCCGGCAACCGTTGATCGGGGGAAATGTACCGCCTAAGAGCGACCTTTCTATATCTGCGGGCGCATGGCATGTCTTGTGCAATGTCTCCTATCAGTCTTTGCGCAAACGGCCCGCGGTCATTATGCAACCCCCACTCTATAGACAATCCAAGTCGAACGAGGCTCCAATAGCGATCGGGCTGGGTGTCTTGTTTTTGGGGATGCTGGTCTACCTGGTGGATCGGCCTCCGGAACAGAGCTTCCTTTTCGATCTCAGCCTGTTCCAATTGGTTCCTACGTTATTTGGCTCGCTCGGACAGAGCCTGCCCACCTTCACACATGTATTTGCATTTAGCCTGCTGACGGTGGCGATGTTGACTTCCACAAAGAGAGTCTCGGTTCTTGATCAGCCCAGCTGGAAGAACCGACCGATCTGCCTGCTAAAGAGGTAGTCATCATATGCGAATCAGTGCTAGAGGCTTGTTGATATTGGCTTTTACGATCGCGTTGTCCTCGATGACGCCGGCGGCAGCGGTCAGCATTTCTGATCTGGAGATTACGCATAGTAAGAGAACCTACTTTGTTACCTTTGATGTGTTGCTCGATGCCGAACCGGCAGACATCCGAGAGCTTCTGAGCGACTACAGACAGTGGCGCCGATTGTCTGACACCCTCAGCGAGAGTCAGCTGCTGAGGACCTTTCCAGATGGACGCCAGCGTATCAGACTGCGCTTTCATTCCTGCGCGCTGATTTTCTGCAAGGGCATTCAGCAAATTAAGGATGTGGTCACCCGCCCAAATGGAGACATCGTCACGACAATGGTCCCGGAACACAGCGATTTTGCATCTGGATGGGAACGCTGGCAGATTCGTGCCGAGCACAACAAAACGCGGGTTATATATCACGCCGTACTGGTACCGGGTTTCCGTGTGCCGCCACTCATCGGGCCATGGGCCTTGAAAAGCAGGCTACGCCACACGCTGATCGGGACGGCGAAAAAACTGGAAGTGCTCGCCAAGCCCGTTATGGCTAAGTCTGTACAATGAGGAATTAATTTCGCGGTCAAAAACCTACACATGTCGGTGGACGACGGTCGCAGCGTTCAAAATTGCTCCCGGCAATTTGGTGTCGAGCTCTTGGGGTTCTCACCCCGTTGAGGCAAATCATCAAACACGAAAAGGGTCCCGGCTCATGGATATGTATGTCATGAATGTCCGCAATGGGTCTATTCTGTTGAAAAACTCCGTTACTAGCATGGATGTAAGAATCTAAGCCCCTTAGGCGAGTTAGCTTTTCTAAGATATGGGGGGTACGGATAAAGTTTGATATCTCGATAGGGAGCCTCTGGTTAAGCCGTACATGAGAACTGGATGACACTCTTGAATAGAATGCCATTCAGCAGAAACAGGGCATCCTCAAGGTTTCGAGTTTTTCAACAGAATAGGTCGGAAGCATTAGTAATCGGGCCGGATTTGAGTGGCCGAGCTCCCTGTAGGATTGCAGCACGAATCAACCAGGGAGAAGAACATGACTTACTACCCCGCACTCGATGTATCTCTTCGCTCGGTCAACGTCTGCGTCATCGATGACCAGGGCGAGATCAAGGCGGAAGGCAAACTGGCCTCTGAAGTCGAGGACATCGTGGCCTGCCTGCAGGGGCTCGATCACGAGATCTCAGCCGTTGGGCTGGAAGCCGGGGTACTCACCCAGTACCTGACCTATGGTCTACAGGCCGCAGGCTATGAGGTGGTCTGCATGGAAGCCCGCCAGGTCAAGGCCGCCCTTTCCGCGATGCGCAACAAGACAGATAAGAATGATGCGCGCGGTATTGCCCAGATTTTAAGAAGTGGCTGGTACAGCCGGGTGCATGTGAAGAGCATCGAGAG
>JBHHZP010000239.1:0-4054 GCA_046758085.1 Acidiferrobacterales bacterium | reverse complement strand
CTTGCCTATTTTACCCTCCTTGCTTGTTGGTGTAGAGGATTTGGGCAACAGCCCGGTGACATATGACATTTTTGGACTGTACCAGTGACGTTAGGTGGTGTCTTGCACACATGCTGATAGTAAATTGTCAAATATCAAGCCTAGATGCCTTTTCTTGGTTGCTCGTCAAATCTCGCTTGCCAGGTTTTTGGTTCTATAGGGATCGAGTAAGCGGCGAGCGGTGAATCCGGCAGCAAACTTTGCCGCGGATTTCGTCGACGCGTCCGTCAGCCGCTTTGCCACATAAGAGGCGAAGAAAATATCTCCCGCGCCCGTCGAGTCAGCGACGTCGACGGGAACCGCCGGCTCATAACAAACAGAACTTTGTCGAACAATGTGGGCTCCGTCCACCCCACAGGTAACCACTACCTCCAGAGGTGGATAGCTGGCAGCCAGGTTCGAAGCTGCCTGGGATGGTACTGTGCAACCGGTAATGATATGCGCTTCGGCCTGGCTCGCCTTGATCACATCACAGACCGACAAGACCGCAAATAACCGATCATTCAACTTTGGTATCACCTGGCCATCTTGGATAGTTCGCATGTAACCTTGTACGTCAAGAACTACCAGGCCCGGTTTCTGATCTCGAATCGCTTGTAGCACGTCGCACGCAAAATCATCAGGATGAAGGGGCCCGAGGTATGCAAGGTCAACGTCCTGAAGTGCTTTTGCGACGTCTCCACCGTCTATAGGGTCGGCGAGCGCCAGCACTCTCTGAATCCTGTCATCGGATTTACGATGCGAGTACGTATTGACAAAGGTTGTCGTGTGAACCGATTGGCGCCATTCGACCTGGAGGCCGGCGGCGCGGAGCATTTCTGCCAGTAGCTGGTCGTCGGGAGAGGTTCTTGTCAACGCGCGGGTCTCGATACCCAGTTGCACAAGCGTGACTCCGGCGTACCAGACGACTCCCCCAATACACCATTGGGAGCATCCTGACACCTCTATACGGTCCCGAGTTAGAGAACCGACTACAAGCGCTCGCTTTCTCTCCGCAGAACCCGCCGCTCTCTGATTCCGGTCGCCCAATCCCTATGCTCTCACTCGCCTAACCATGGCCCACGGCTACGGGTCTCTGTCCCGTGCCGAGAGATCTGCGAGCCATTCGTCGATGCCAGCCGGGGCAGGGTGTTATTCCGAATAATAAAGTATAAGCGGTCGAAGCGAGCATAAAGCGTCGAAGCGTGACATTTGACATTCTTGGGCTGTGCCAGTGACGTTATGTGGTGTTTTGCACATATGCTTCTAGTAAATTGTCAAATATCAAGCTTCGACGCCTTTTGTTTTTTTCTCCCGGTTTGGCCGAGATCATGTTACCGGGCGGCGCTTCTCGTCATTCCGGCGCGGTGTCGGCGCCTGTGCCCAAACGAGCCGGAGTGTTGATCGCTTCTAGATTTAGAAGGAAAGCACTGTGGTCATACTGCGTCAGACCTTTGTCATAAAGATCCTGAAACACGTCTCTGACCACTTCCACGATCGGCAGCTTTATGTTGAGGTCGGCTGCCGTTTCGAGAACCGTGTTGAGATCTTTGACGAAATTGCGAATTGGTGCGCCCGGGCGAAAATCTCGCTTAATCATGCGACGACCATGTTCCTGCAAGACGCGGCTGTCGCCGTGACCACCTGACAAAGCCTCGGGAATTTGTGCAGGATCGGCGCCACCAGCGCTCACCAACAGGAGCGCCTGGGCCACGCCGGAGATATTCACCGCCACCATGATCTGATTGGCGAGCTTCGCGATCTGTCCGCTGCCAGCCGGCCCGATATAGCTTGCTCGCCCCATCGGCTTGAAAATGCCCGCGGCTTCAGCGCGCTCGAAATCCTTTTTCTCTCCTCCCGCCATGATGGCCAGCGATCCCTCCGCGGCACCAAGGCTTCCTCCCGATACCGGTGCGTCGAGGTGACCAACCCCTCTTTCCTTCAGGAGCCTCGCGTGCTCCTGCGCCATCTTAGGGGGGATGGACGCCATATCGATGAAAACGGCGCCGGGCTTCATGTAATCCGAAGCACCGCTATCGAAGAACACCTCGCGCACCACCGGCCCGCTGTCGAGAATGGAAAGAATGTAGTCGGCTCCCTTGACCGCTTCGACGGGAGACTCAGCGATGGAGCCCCCCGCCTCCAGGACTGGCGCTCCCTTGCTCGAGGTGCGGTTCCATCCCACGACATCGAACCCGGCGCGCACGAGATTGACAGCCATGGGTGCGCCCATAATTCCCAAGCCAAGAAATGCAATAGAGGCCATTACCAGTCTCCTGAACTGCTTACGGGAGGTCACAACGAGTGGCTGACATTACCGCCGTCGAAACCCTTCCGGGTTCGCACTATGCCACCCATTGCCCAGAAACTAAAGTCGAGGGGAAAGGAACAAAGTACTCGTAAAAGCCGGTCGCCTCTTTCGCTCGTTTCAGAATCGCCGTAGAACCGGGGTCAGATCACAGTTTCTGCTAATATTGCTAATAATTGCTAATACTAGAGCACATAGTAATCCCCCGCCGCTTCCTCTACGCCTTGGGTTCGTGGTCTGCCCGATCGGCCGGGGCGCGTCTGACGGCCGCTCATGCGCTCGATCTTGTCCTTGAACTCATCGCGCCCGAGAACCCGTTCCTGATTTAGGGCATCGCCGATGGCATGGATGAGATCGGGTTCGAGCTGGGCGCTAAAGAGCTCGCGGTAAGCCTGCTGGCGGGTCGCGGGGTCGGATGAAAGCGTAGTGTAGATCGGGTGCGGCGCGATTAAGCGATTGTTGCTGCCGTAGGCGTTGTAGCCATAGCTCAACCCGCCGTACTCGCCCGGGTGCGCAACCCTATGCGCGCCGCACGGGGTTGAGCTCAATGTAGCGCATGCACACGAGCAGATACGCCTCGATGTCAATCAGACTCGATTTGTAGCGCCCCTCCCACAGCGTGCCGGTGCGCCGGTAGCGGTGTTAATATAGCGCACATATTTTCGACCCAGATCCTGCATCAGGGACGAGAGGCCGTACTCGCACATGGGCGTGACCAGCACATGCACGGGGTTGGTCATCAGCACATAGGCATGAACGCGACAGGCGTTGCCATCGGCGACGTCCTTCAGGTCAGCGAGATAACGATGGTAGTCACCCTCGGCATAGAAGCACGGCTCACGGTTGTTGCCGCGCTGAATGACGTGCTGGGGAACGCCGGGTAGATTGAAGCGGGCCTCGCGTGCCATCGGTCCGCCTCCCTGTGATCAACGCTTCGTACTTTCTGCGCTTTTGTTGGGACTGGGTATATTAGCAGAAACTGTGATCCGACCCCGGTTTTTTTCTTCCAACTAGAACCTAAGCACGCCCGGATCGCAGGTAATGGATCAGAAATCGGTCCATCTGGGCTTGTTCTCCATCGAGTGAGTGGACAGCTGACACATCCGAGTAGCGGCAGGTCTCCCCGCCAAGGGCTTTCTACCTCCGGAGGGGGTATTTTCTCACGATTCGCGACCTACCGATGAAATAAGCGGCCGGCATTTACATCGGTCGCGCTTGATTTCTTTGTTAGGTCGGTTTTCTTCACTTTGACCCTTTTGCAACTAATGAGAAAATAAAACCCCAAAAATTATCTGCCAAGAAGGCTAAAATGAAGCAGACCGAAAATGATGCATAGTAAAAAACGAACCCGCTGGTTGCCGTAAACAAATGCGCTACTGAAAAGACGAGAGCCGATTGAGCAAACAGTAACGCCGGATAACTAAGTAACATATTTAGGAAAAGGAGATTTTGGGTGGCGCCAAAGCTGGAACACTAGGATAGAAAAACCAAAAAAAGACGCTGAAAGACACCACAAAAATCTACCCATCTGGTACGAGGTTGCTTGCGGTTCTAAGTAAAACATGTCATTGCGTCGAAAATACACGAGAGCCGCAGCAATAACGAGGTAAACGATCGAGAAAAATACTCTCCACCAATTAATCGGCTGCAATTGCGTAGTCATATTTATACGCGACCTAACGAGTCTGTAGAAAAACCCCTCTCCACTGTCGCACAACCGCACGATTC
>JBHHZP010000238.1:0-4057 GCA_046758085.1 Acidiferrobacterales bacterium | reverse complement strand
ACGACTCCAGGGACGGACGACTCCAGGGACGGACGGCTCCCGGGACGGAGGACGACTGCATGGACGCAGGCGGTAGAGCAACGCAGGGAGCGGTTGCCGAGGTAGATCGCGTCGGGAACAAGCGATCGAGAGAACACAGAAGCCTGATCTCAAACAGTGCTGTTCCTGCCCTCGCAGCGGATACGCTGTCACAGTGTGTACCCCTGCCCGGGTGTCCCCCGCGAGTGTCCAGTGGTTCGTTTTCTATGCGATCTTTCCATCCCTCGGTCCGTGGACGCCACTTTCTTCGCTCCCGCTTTCCTGCTTCGCTCGACAATTTCGCCCGGAGCGAGTGGACCGCCGGAGGCGACCCGCAGGGTGCACGCCAGGGATGGCGGGCATCAAAGCCCAGGGCTCGCCTTCCGTGGCGAGCCCGCTCGCCGGGGCGGCGATTCACTGGATCGCCGCCTTATCCCCGGCTCGCCCCTGTGCCACTCCTGCGATCTCTAGGAAATATGCCGTGAGTTCATGCAGTTTCCGGGCTAAGGCGCTAGACAGCCGAAGCTCGTTAAACCCTTTTTTGTGCGTTCGAGCAGAACGCGCCCACAAAAGAATTTTTTGAACGTCTTGCTAATTATCGATCTGGAAGGTCGTCTCCAGCAAGTAAGGATCGTCAAAATGACGTCGACCGACGAAGGCGGTCGCATGGTGGCCCCACTGGCGCATCTGCCCCGGGTGCGGTATGCCCATGGGCCATAGGAACCACCGCTCCCCGCGTGTCGTACCCGGTACGATACCGTCCGCACGAAACAGGCTGCGGCGACCGCGCGGCGTAAGTGGCAGTGAACGCAAGCTGTCGTAATCTGCCCACCGATACATAACCGGGCGCCCGTTGTCCAGAGCTGTGGTCGTGACCCGCTGGAGGTAGTGCGTGCGGTGCGCTATCCGCAGGACCGGACCGCTACCGGGAGCCAGTGCTGGCACCTGCTGTGGGACCAGTGCCGCCTCCTGCAGGTCGTCGTCAGGCGTATTGGGGACGGGGCGCAGTCGCAGCCCCGGGGTGGGAAAAAACATATGGTAGCAGCCGCAGTTATGCATCGCCTCGAACACCAACGGGGTGCCGTCTGGAGACAGGGTGACGCGCCAGGTGATGCCGTCGACATAACCGCCGAGATAGTCCCAGCGCGAAGTGCGCGGGCGCGCCGGGAACCACACGACATAGTTGAGTTGCAGCAGGACCTTACGGGCAAGGCGTGTATGCGAAAGCTGACGGTAAACCGTCGGGTAGCGGACGTCTATCGTGGGCCTTTCGTCTGCGATGCTGGTCCAGCCGGGTGCGCCGAGCCGATCGTCGTCGCTGACGACATCGATCTGCCATGTCGGCGCGAAGGTAGCGAACAGCCGCTCGCGATCCACCCCCTCGGGCTCCGGAATGCCCAACGGGTTCTGCGCGGATCGCTGCAAGATATCGCGCACGACGTCGCTGTCGAGCGGGATGGGAAAGCGCGGCGGGACGTATCGCAGCAACTCCCCGTGAACCGCCAGCGACTCGATCGGCTGCGCGAACGTGGCGCGTGCGGCCTTGTGCCATTTCTTAATAGCGGAGTTAACAGGCAGGGCGGTAAACATGTAGAGGCCGACCGCTCGTTTCCAGGTGACGTACTCCGATGGCACCCACGCGGCACGCAAGCGCTCACGCCGGGCGTTATCGGCGAGATCACGGCGGCGCAATTGTGCGCCGCAATCCCTAACCATCTCCATCAGATCCTGGGGGTTCCCTCGTGCTGCAGAAAACTTCTCTTGCAGCGCCTGCACCCAGTCGGCGGGCAGGTTAGCAAGCTCCAGCTGGCGGCCTTGCTCGGCCAGCCGCTGCAGGCGATCCACCCAGGCGCTGAACGCTGGCTCCGCCACGGCCTGGTCGCGAAAGCTATGGAGAAAACGATCTATCCTGAGATAAGGGAAGCCGGGAACGGGTGCCGCCTGGCTATCGGTAACCTTGGCTCGCCGCACGACACGATCGAGCTCGGCGAAAAATTGCTGACACGGGCGTAGCCTCGCCTGAGCGTCGGCGGGTGGGGCAGCAATGGCCGCACTGGACGCGGCGGCGTGCGGCGGCTGTGCGGGCGCACCCGCGCAGCCGGCGATCACTAGCATCGCTCCGACAACCAGGAATCGGCTTAGCGTGGCGATATACATAGGTGGCGAGCGCGAATATGCCGTTGACCGATAGGCTAACTGACAAAAATAAGACAGGCCAAGGTCTTGCAGAGTTCCGGCGTGCTTCGCTGCTGGGTGCGGTGCACCCTTAAAGAATTGAGCCCAGGTACCCGATGGTGGTCGCGCGTTTGCGCGGGCTTAATAACGCACCAGCACGCGATAACGCAGCGTGGTCTTACTTTCCGGCGGCACCGTGATGCGCCAACCTGCCGTGCCCGCCGCCGCTTTCTCGTGCGGGTGAGTCTCACTCAATATCTTCCAGTCGCCGGGCACCGGTTCATGCACGCTGACAATCACAGCCTGTGACTTGGCATTTTTGAGGGTGATCTCGTAGGCGCTTTCGAAAGCATACACGTACTGGCGCGTGCGTGCGCGTTTGCGAAAATCCGTTTGCTTTTTGTCTGCCGTCACGTCGAAGGCATCACCCAGCTTCAGCCGGACCTTCTCGTTCTTCGGGGTGTGGTCGATATTATCCTCCCCAACAAACTGGGCGTTGCCGGCGCTGTCCTTCTTGTACACCCGCACCACACCTTTTGGTAAGGGCATCCCCAGGTTTGCGCCTTTCTTGTTCTCAAACTCCACGTAGACGCCGACCTTGAGCTTCTGCCCGAGGTCGCCATAGCTGCTGCGGTAGTAATAGTCCCGCCCGCGTAGCAAGAACTCTTTAGTGACCGGAACGCCCTGGGCGCTGAGCAAGCTCACCTGCTTGGTCTGATTATCGGCGATGGTGGTCGCACGATTGAGCGTATAGAGATGGTACTCGAACAGGCTCTCCTCGGCCATATCCGCGTGCGTCTCCGACAGTGCAGCACGCGCCATCTTGCGCGCCTGTAGGGCGCGGTCGAGCTCACGCCGGGCGCGGTTGACATCACCGGCGACCAATTGCAGCCTGGCGTTCTGGTAACGGGTCCCGCTCTTGTTGTCCAGCGTGACCCAGCCCTGTAGATCGAGCCGGTTGTCGGAGTCGTTCAGCTCGGCGACGTAGTCGGCCTTCCACGACAGCCCACCCGTGAGATAGCTCAGCTCGAGCTTCTGCGCCCTGGACGTCGGGCTATGTAGCTGCATGACCAGGGTGGGGCGGTCGCGCAGATTCTCCGGCACGCTGTCGAATACGAGCCGGCCGGGAATGCCCATCTCGATGCGATCACCGACCCGCAGCACCACGCCGTTGTTGGTGCTGAGCACGACCGCCTGCTCGATGCGCTCGGCCCCTGTCTGTGGATGGGTCTTGATCAGCCGCACGCTACGGCCGATGTACTTTTCCAGCAGCTTTCGCGGCGTCAGCAGATCAAAGTCGAAATTCTGCTCGATGACACGCAAGCCCTCAACGCCGTTAATGCTGCGCAGCAACGCCGTTTCGGGCCGGATCTTCGCGCTCACCTCGCGCAATGCGAGTTCGTTGAAACCGCGCTGCAGCTTGATCAGGCGCAGGTCCTTCACCAAGGCGAGGTTCTGATTGTAGATGGTTACCGCGACCTGCTGTTGATCGGCAAGCGTGCTGCGGTGTTCCTTCAGGATTCCGGCGCCCGCTGTCAGGGTGACTGCCGCGGATAATCCCAGCGCCAACACGAGTCGTATGGATGAGCGAGTTGTAACTTGTTTCATTGGATCCTCCGATATAAATGATTAATAGGCTCGTTACCAAACTAAACCCGCGCGCGGCTCTTGCTCTTGCGCCGGACACCTATAACAAATAACGCAGCCCATGCGCTTCGGGGTTAATCACAAGCGCACCAAGAAAACCGCTACCCATGCGCTCGACTCAAGCCCGGCGTAGCTGCCACGGTCTTGATAGAATGGTGTGTGTGATGACGTACGGCCCTGCGTGCGTACGTAGGTCGGCAAACAACTGTCTTATGTG
>JBHHZP010000237.1:0-4078 GCA_046758085.1 Acidiferrobacterales bacterium | reverse complement strand
CATAAGGCATCTTTGTCTTGGCGAGTTTCGGCGATTCAAGCCGGGACTTGTGGGACGGCAATGCAAGGATGGCCTTTTTCGACATCCTGCTAGAAGTAAAAGGGCTTCCCGTGGAAGCCCTTTATACGTACCTAGCGCGGTAAATCGCCTTAACAAACGCTAAGCCCTGCTTGCCCGCGTATTGACCTCCAGAGCTCTCGCGCGCCCTGATTTTATGGGATTCCATGTGCAAGTATGTTTGCATATAGTAGCACTATATGCAATCATACTTGCATGAAGATCCGTCCGTTCTGGCTCGAAAAGATTGAAAAAGCGTGGAAAAGCCGCACCGTCGTCTGGTTGTCAGGGGTACGCCGTGTCGGCAAGACCGTACTCTGCCAGAGCCTCGATGACGTGGAATACTTCGATTGCGAGCTACCGCGCACCCGGCGGCTCTTGGACGATGCCGAGGCCTTTCTTGACGCGCGGCACGGGAAGCGCGTGGTGCTCGATGAGATTCACCGGCTTCACAATCCTTCCGAGCTTCTCAAGATAGCGGCTGATCATTACAAGGATGTCTACATCGTGGCGACCGGCTCCTCCACACTCGGTGCGTCCACCAAGTTCCGAGACACGTTGGCTGGTCGCAAAACAGAGATATGGCTGACGCCAATGAACCTTGACGACCTCGAGGCGTTCGGAAAAACAGACCTGCCACATCGATTTCTGCACGGTGGGTTGCCGCCGTTTTTTCTCAGAAAGATCGTACCGGAACGTGATTTCCAGGAGTGGATGGACGCCTACTGGGCCAAGGATATCCAGGAGCTGTTTCGGCTCGAGCGGCGCCACTCTTTTCAGCGTTTCCTCGAGCTGCTCATGGTGGCAAGCGGTGGCATGTTCGAGGCCAGCCGTTACGCGCGGCCGTGTGAAGTAAGCCGTACTACGATTGCCAATTACCTGGCTGTTCTGGAGGCAACCTTCGTGATGCATGTGCTGCGTCCCTTCAGCTCGCACGCCTCAACAGAAATTGTCTCAGCCCCGAAAGTGTACGGTTTCGATACCGGCTTCGTCTGTTATTACCGTGGCTGGGATGCTTTGCGGCGTGAAGATATGGGTCTCCTGTGGGAGCATCTGGTCCTGAACGAGCTGCACGCCAACCTGCAAACTCGTGACATTCACTACTGGCGCGACAAGCGGGGGCATGAGATCGACTTCGTCCTGACGCGCCGAAGCCGTCCGTCCGTTGTCATCGAATGCAAGTGGTCAGCGGATGATTTCCATGCCTCCGGCATCAAGGCTTTCCGGAAACGCTATCCGAAGGGTGAAAACTATGTCGTTTCGCAAGATGTCGGTCAGGCGTTTAGTCGCCAATACGAGGGAATAAAAGTGAAGTTTGTCAACCTGCCGATGCTGATTGATAGCCTATCTTGAACGCCAAAAATAATTCAACTCAGCCCGGTGCGCGAACGAGAAACCAATAAACTGGGAATAGGTGGCAAGTGACAAGCAGCGAGAAGAATCCGACAATCCTGACCTGCTACTGCGCTGCGTTCAGCAGCGCATGCACCTCATGCAGCAAACTGTCGGCGATGCCGAGCTCATCGAGGTGTGCGACCGTGTTGGCGATATAGTCTGCATTGGCGCCGCCCTTTCCGCGCGCGTGCCGTATCGTGACCGCCGCCTGCTCCGCTCCAAGCTTGCCGGCATACTGGGCATGGGTGCGATCTACAATGAAGGTCAACGCCTTGACCTGGCGGCCGCTATCCAATCGAATGGGTGCTAACACGGGGACGTAGACCCGCGTGACCATTTCGCGCTTATACAAATATCGGGCGGTCGCAGTCTTGTGCGCGGGCACCACGCGGAAGGCACGGCCTACACACGACCCCCCGGTGTCCAACCCTGCTACCAGGCCGGGATTGGCCTGCGTACCGCGATACACCCACGACCATACGCACAGTGCCCGATGATAACCGTGGATGCGCGCGGCCCGCACCTCGGCGTAGGGAAAACCCGGCTTCCACATCAGCGACCCATAGCCAAAGACCCACAGATCACCCTTCGGAAGCGTCAAAGCAGCGGTGGCTATGTCGTGCGCTGGCGCGATCACAGCCGGGCGTCACACCTCATCGGGTGGTGGCACCACGACAGCGTCGTAGCGGTGGCGCTTCGTGATCACGCCGCTGTGGAGAAAGACATCGAGCGCGACCTCGTAGGCCTCGCGCGTGATGCGAGGATCCGGGTTCCAGCAGCCGAGGTGTTGGTAAAAGGCGATAGTCCGGGCGAGCACTTCATGATCGATGCCCTTGAAGAAATCGGTTTCCGCCGTCGCAATGTCAGTGGCCGGAGTCTCATTGACGTATCGCCGCGCCCTACGGTAGGCGCGCATGAAGGCCTTGGCCATATCGGTGGCAAGCCAATCGCGCGAGGCGGTCACACTGCTGAACGCCACCGGCCCGATCACCTCGCCGACGGATGCGACTACATGGCCGACGCCATCGTGCTCGAGTTGCTGCGGTGCCGGTCCCTGTTGATGCACGTAATCACCCTGGCCTGCGCGAAACGCCTGGTCGATTTCCTCGACATTCCCGGCATCGATGCTGCCGATCTTGGTGTAATCCACACCCATCTTATGTGCGGCGTACTTGAACATGGCTAAAGGTTGGGCCGCGTGGTCGATCAATACCTTCCTTGCTATCAACTTGTCCCACCTGAAGTCGGGATCGGGTGCGCGCGCCGCGATAAAAAACCCGTCCCTCTCATTGATCTGGGCGAAGTGGACGAGGTCGTTCGATTCCCCTCGCTCGAGCGCGCCCCAGCCGTTGGAAACCGCTGACTGGCCGCAATGCACCGAACCATCGCGGATACCGCTCTGGACGGACTTTTGCGGAGTCGCGATCGAATAGCTCGGCTCGAGCCCCTCTTCGTCCAGGAAACCACCGGTGATGGTAGAGATCAGGGGGCTATAAAACGCCGAATGGCGTGTAACCATAATATTAATCTTTGCCAACGCGCACCTCTTTTTGCATTATTAAGAGGACGGGTACCGCTTTGCATTGCGGCCCTGCAACATTAACGATTGTACCAGCCTGCTTATCTAAAAGATGAACGACCGCGCTGTTGAGGCCAAAAATGATCCAGACAGGCGGGAACGCCGCTACGATCCGACTGTATCAGCCCTATTCAGAATCGCGCGCGTAGCCTGTAGACTCGTAGCTTGCAGCCTGGGTCTGTCTCCTACATGACTGATTCCGACAAACGCGCGCACCACGACATGGGCGGCCTGCCGGCCGGGCCAGTGGATCGCAGCGAGCACGAGACGGCGTTCTGGGAGAAGCGCATCGATGCCATTATGACGCTGCTCACCGGCAAAGAGCGGCGGTTGCTGCGCGTCGACGAGCTGCGCCGCGGCATCGAGAGCCTGGGGCCCGAGGCCTATGACAAGCTGGGCTATTACGAGCGCTGGATCGCGTCGATCGCCGGCATACTGGTGGAAAAAGGCGTCCTTACCCAGGAGGAGATCGACGCACGCATCGAAGAGCTGCGGGCAAGCCGGGACACGCAGACATGACAGCGCGATTCACGCCAGGTGACCCGGTCGCGGTCGAGAGCAGATACCCCACGGGGCATTGCCGCACGCCGTATTACGTCCGCGGCAAGACCGGCGTCATCGAACGCATTTGCGGTCAGTTCCCCAATCCGGAGGATCTTGCTTACGGTCGTGCTGGCCTGCCCCGGCAAGCGCTGTACCGGGTACGCTTTCGCCAGACCGAGATATGGCCGGATTATGCGGGCGCGCGAGCTGACTCGGTGGACATCGAGATCTTTGAGCACTGGCTGCGGCCGCCCGCCAACGAGGATAAATGAGATGAGCGAGCATACACACGAACCCGGAGATCAACGGCACGCCGCGGTCGAACAAGTGGAGCCGCACGGTTACTACCAGTACCTCGCCGACGCGGTACGCGAGCTCCTGATCGAAAAGAATGTATTCAGCGCAGACGACATGCGCCGTGCCATCGAGGCGATGGACGCACGCACCCCGGCCCAAGGCGCACGCGTGATCGCGCGCGCCTGGATCGATCCCGCCTACAAGGCG
>JBHHZP010000236.1:0-4089 GCA_046758085.1 Acidiferrobacterales bacterium | reverse complement strand
GCCTTAGTGGCCCATTGTAGTCCAACATCATATGGTTCTTATGCGGGAGCGCCGGTGTGTCGGCGGGTGAGCCTTGCATGGAGGGACTGTTCGTGGCCATGTCGGCGGGTGAGGGTGATGTTATTATGCAGCAGCTGATAAAACTCTCTCGTACCACGTTGATTCTATCGTTATCGCTAGGAAAATCCGGTATCCAGTGAAGGCAGCGTTGATACAGCGGACAGTTTTGGTTGGTTTCAGCCTGGCGTGGCTGGTCGTGGCACCGCCGGCCGGCGCGGCCAATCCGCTTATTCCGACAGCCGAGGCCGAGACACCGACCGAAAAACCGGTCGAGCTTCCCAAGGACCTGACCCAGGAACAAGTACGCGACCTCATGTCGCGGTTGTCCGATGCGGAGGTGCGCGAGCTGCTGATTCGTGAGCTCGACAAAGCGGCGTTATCGACGATAGGGCAGGGTGCGTCCGAGCAGGATATTACGCAGCGCATGGAGGCAGCGTCGCAGCAGCTCAAGGAGCGGCTGGGGAAGATGTTTGGCAGTGCCACGCAGATCCCGCAGGTGCCGGCGCTGATGTTAGGACAACTGACGGCGGGCGGTACGTTCGGTATTTGGCCGATCTTGAGCCAACTGGTGGTTTTCCTGGCTGTGGGTTGGCTGGCGGAGCGCGTGTTTCGGCGTACCACCGTAGCGATCGTCGAACGGTCGATCCCGGCCGAGAAGCAGTCGTTCGCGTCCCGGCTCGGCATGGTGGCCCTCGGTAGTCTGATAGGCGCCCTCGCTATCGCGATATTCGCGCTGGTGGCGCTGGGGATGCTGTTTGTCGTCGGCGCCGGTTCCGAGCAGTTTACTTCTCTGTTTACCCTTGTGCTGCTGGGAATTGTCGTTGTTCGCGTAGTGGGGTTGGCATCGCGTGTGGTGCTCGCGCCAAAGACGCCCGCGGTCCGGCTGTCGCCGTTCGACGATAAGGCGGCACGCGCAATCCATGCAAGAATTATGGTACTGACGACGCTGCTGGTCATAAACAGGCTCATTGACAACCTGATGCTGGATTACGGGTTGGATATCAATCTCGTCAATTTAGTATCGGTTAGCACTGCTTCCATCTTCGTGCTGGCGTTGGTGTTCATAATCTGGGAGGTGCGCGCTCCGGTCGCGGCAATGATCAAAGGGGATTTGAGACCGGCTGGGGAGTCGGACAGCGGATTTCGCCAGAGCCTGGCGCGAACGTGGCACATACTGGCTAGCGGCTATGTCGTCGCCATCTTTATTTTTGCCATTGGTTATGCGCTGGCGACGGATAAGGAGGCGTTCTTTCCAGCGGTCGTAAGCTGGTGTCTGATCGCCGCCGTGCCGCTCGCCGACCTGGGGTTGCGGCGGCTCGTCGCGCGGATATTCGGGTCTCGGGGCAAGCCGGAGGAGGGTGCCGGTGAGGAAGTGACGGCCGCTGCCTCCGCGGGCGCGGTGGCCGAAGCCGGGGATAGTGCTGTCGGGCAGCTGGCACAGGCCGGCGATGAGGGTAGCTATCAGAGTATCGCCTTGCGCAACCTTCGCATTCTGCTCGGCGTAGCCGTGGTCATCGCGTTCGTCGACCTGTGGGGCATCGATGTGCAGGGCTTCGCCAGGCAACTCGTGGGTGAGCGCGTGGCCCGATCACTGCTGGACATCAGCATCATCTCGCTGCTGGCCTACGCCGTGTGGGGTTTCGTCAAGGCCGCGGTCGAGCGTCATGTAGGCGGCGAGGAACTTGAGCCGGCCGAGAGTACGGTCGCCCCCCCGGGAACGACGCGGCTGCGAACCCTGCTGCCGCTGCTGCGGAAGTTCTTGCTCGTCACCCTGCTCGCGGTGGTGATTATGACCGCGCTCTCTTCGCTCGGTGTGAACGTGGGCCCGCTGATCGCCGGTGCCGGCATGGTTGGCATCGCCATCGGCTTCGGCGCGCAGACGCTGGTCCGGGACATCGTTTCCGGCATGTTCTTCTTGCTTGACGATGCCTTCCGCATGGGGGAGTACGTTGTGGTTGGCAGCGCGAAGGGCCGCGTGCAGAAGATCACGATTCGCTCCCTGCAACTGCGTCATCATAATGGCCCGGTCCATACAATACCTTTCGGCGAGATCAAGCAGCTCACGAACTACAGCCGCGACTGGGTCATTATGAAATTCGAGATTAGGGTGCCGTTTGAGACCGACATCGAAAAAGTGCGCAAGATCATCAAGAACATCGGTAAGGACATGTTGCAGGACCCAGAGCTCGCCCCCCTGATGTTAGGCCCGCTGAAGTCCCAGGGTGTCATGCAAATTGACGATTCGGCACTGGTGATTCGCTGTAAGTTCATGGCGATACCCGGGCAGCAGTTCCTGGTTCGGCGCCAGGCATTCACGCGCATCCAGAAGGCATTCGAGGAGAACGGCATCCACTTTGCGCCGCGGCGAGTGATTGTGGAAGCGGTGACGCCGGAGCAGGCCGTGAGCGCTGCCGCCGCTACGCTTGATGCCGAGAACAAAAAGGACGGCGGCAAAGTGGACGACCGCGGGTGACAACGCGCTCCAATATCGGCTAGAATCCACGCGCCGAGATCGGGTACCGCGCGAGTCGTCTCGTGCGCGTGGCACTCGAGGCTCGGTTTTTTTCGTGTCGTGTGCGGCACGAAAATCCCCAGCAACTTTACTTCTACGGAGATTAATAGTGAGAAAAGAAAATATATTGCTGTCATCGTTACTGGTATTAGTCCTGCTGCTGGGCTGGGGCTACGCGGCGCCGAGCGCTGCCGACGCTTCGTCGTCGCCGGTGATCGATCGCATCCTGAAGAAGAAGCTGTTGGTGGTAGGCACGGCGGGCAACATGCCACGGCTTCTCTGCGCGCTCTGCGGTGAAATATTCAGGCTGAACCAGCTTTTGTTTCCGTCTTCGCCGGGCGATCGCGAAATCCGAGGCGCCACGACACCGGGATGAGGCCGGCGCCGATCAGGAGCAGGACGGCGATCCACGCCGAACGCCACGGGAACCAGGTAGGGGCAGGGCTGCCGGCGAGCCAGGAGCCCACTGCTGTCAGCAGGAAGAAAATCGAGATCGCCGAGCTCAACGTCGCGCCGAGGCGCCGGCCGAGCTGGCGGGCATCGCCGGCCCCATCCTCGCCCGCGGCGAGCGCGATCGGCCTCCAGAAGCCCAGCGGCCGGGCGCGCCGGTAAAAAACCACTAACCGCTCTGTTTTCTCCGGACCGACGAGCAGCGATACGGCGATGCCGGCGGCGGTGGCGCCGGTGGCCATGATCAACAACCGCACGGCCTCATCGAAGCCGCTGCTCAACAAGAACGGCGCCATCACCAGCGAGGTCACGATGCTGGCGATCTCGCCCCACGCGGTCATGCGCCACCACAACCACCGCAACACCAGCACTACACCCATGCCGGCCCCGAGCAACAGGCTTGTTTTCCACGCGGTGTCGATGCTGGTCAACCGCGTCATGATGGCGAGCGCAAGCACGATGATGAACACATTGGCCGCGCGCGCAACCCATACCAGGGAGCGGGGCGAAGGATCGCGCTTCAGCACTAACGGACAGAAAAAACGTTTGTAGATATCGTTGGTCCAGTAGGACGATCCCCAATTAAGGTGGGTGTCCACTGTTGACGCGAGCGCCGCCAGCATTCCGGTAACCAGCAACCCCATGGCGCCCGGCGGTAGCAGCTCGGCCATGCCGCGCACATAGGTGGATTCGCGCTCGGCCTTCAGGACCTCGTGCGGCAGGCTCAAGTCCGGGAGAAACACCAGCAACAAACCGAGCGCGAGCGGTAACCACAGCAGGCTGCGGACGAAGACCTGAAGCACAGTGAAAACAACGGCGGCCTGCTTGGCGTCGGCCTCGGTGCGGCAGGCCATGGTGCGCTGCGCCAGGTAGCCAGTACCGTCGGCATAAAAATGGACCAGCCACTGTATCGCCAATACCACCAGCAGCGCGGCCGTGACGCCCTTGGCCTGCGACGGATCGAATGCCAGGATCTGTGTCGGACTGATACCGTCCGGTCCGCCTGCCGCGAAGACCTCGGAGATTCGTTGTGGGATCGCCTCCAAGCCACCGGCGGCCTTGACCAC
>JBHHZP010000235.1:0-4162 GCA_046758085.1 Acidiferrobacterales bacterium | reverse complement strand
GGTCCGACGCTTGTTAGGTTCCAGAAAACTATTAAAAACAAGACCCGACCGCTTAAGACCCCTTAACTTAACTCGCGAGGCTTATCAACGCACGACCCGTATGCGGTAGCGTACGACGCGATTATTATAGGTGTCCGAGATCCAGAGATCGCTATCGCGAATCTCCACGCCCTCCGGCCGATCGAAGACCCCCTCGCCCTTCCCCGAGGCGGCCTTGCCCAAGACACCGATCAATTCTCCATTGGGCGCGATGACCTTAATACGATGGGTGTACTTGTCGGCAACGTACATTCGGTTATCAGCGTCGAAGTCCAGGTAACGCGGGCCGTCGAAATCATAGGGGTCTCCGGCGAGGACCTTCGTGATCTCGAGGGCGTCGTTCAGACGGACCATGCGATCGTTGGCCGCATCGGCAACCCAGATCGCTCCCGCCCGATCGAATTCCACGTCATGGGGTGAAGCGAAGCCGCCTACCTCGCCGATTACTTTACCGTCGCGGTAGATGACCAGGTTGTTCGAGGCGGCGCCCGTTGCGAAGAACCGTCCGTCGGCATGGACGGCGACACCTTCGGGTCGCCGAATAGGCCCGCCTAGTGATCCCACAAGTCTTGCGTTCGGCCCGCTCACCTCATAGATCGCGATGCGGTCATTGCCCGTGTCAGCAACCAGCAAGCGCCCCTTAGCATCGAATGCGACATCGTGGGGTGCAGACACCTCGCCTTTGGCGAAAACGCCCAACTCCTGCAGGGTCTGCGCGTTGAGAACAGCTATTCGATCATTGTCGTTGTCCGCGACGTAGAGGAGCTTGCCGTCAGGTGAGAGGACGATGTCGTGGGGTGTGGCGTAGGTCTCGGCGCTGGCGGCAAGGAGATCGAACTCCAGACTCTCGGCGCTCGCAACCCAGCTCACGCCCCATGCGATCAACACCGCGAGAAAGGCAAACGAACGTGGTACCACGGTACTGACCATCTTTTTTTCCACGGCCTTCGAATTATAGTCTCGTCGTCCAGCTGGGCCTGCAGCAGGAATCGTCTGCCGAAACCCGAGTTTGCGCAAGCACCGCGGCCATTGCAAATTCCCCGGTGATACCCAGGCATTGCACGTGCCTGTTTCGGCTGGAACGTACATTCGGTCGACAACGGTTCGAACCACGATTCGTATCGTATTCCGTGCTTATGGACGCCTTATAGTTCTGGACAGCTCTTCGGCCAGACGCGCCCACTGCTCAGGCGTGAGTCTCCCGATAAAGATAAAATTGCCGTTGCCGCCCGGGCGAAAAACGATCCCCTCCCCCTCCCCGGGATAAACGTCGGTCGCCTCGCGCGCCACGTTGCCATGGGCGACGACGACGGTGTTCGTCCCGGGCGCGGGCTTCACGGCAAGGCGCATTCGCGCCCGACATGTGATCGCCTTGCGCCCACCGAAGAACTCGGCCACGCGCAGGTTCATGACGTCGGTGGTGGTCTCAACGGGCCCAAGCCCCATCAGCCGCGCCGTCTCCACCGTGCGGCAGTAGGGGCTTGCGATCACGCGTCCGATCGGGATGCCGAGTGCCCGGATCGCTTTGCCGACCTCGCGCGCCGTGCGCCGGCCCTCGTCCGAGAGCTGTCGAATCCGCGAGGGATCACAGCTCGTCCAGTCTCCGGCCACTCGAACCTGGTCGTCTTGCGACCAGTCTGTCGCTGCGTGGCGGAAGTACACGTTGTACCCGCCGCCTTGCAACGCGCGCACGAGTGCCTCCCCGGCGATTGGCTCGGCATCCTGGGCAGGTGCGATCGTCCAAAGAAAGGAGGCAAGGAGGATCAGGCTTGCGATAAAGCTATTTGAGAAAATGGCTTTGCAGTCGCGCACGCCGCGTCACCTGGATATTGCAGCTGCGGTTTTCACACCATGCCTCACTCCAACTGACTGAATTGCATAATAGCAAGCCTGCCCTCAATCTTTCTCCGCGGGGCGGGCTCCTTAAAACGTTCATTTCCTCCACGAAAAGCGGCGTCGAAGCCCCAATACAGGGCTTATTCTTACGGGTCGGGTTTTGTTTTCAATTGGCTATGTTGGTCCAACCATCGGTAGGGAAAACTATCAAAAACAAGACCCGGCCCCGGAACTCTTTACTTACAACTCGCCAATCTCAACGAAGCAACAAGCCAACTTGGTCCTGGGACATCAATAATGATACCAGCGCCCTATATTGTCTGAGCTCAGTTGCCGCGCCGGTGCAACTTCACCCGTTCATACACGCCTTCTATGTTGAGCGCTAGCCACTCCTTGTGCTGACCCCAATCTTTGTACTTCTCCAATCTAATGCTCTGTTGCATCTCCTCAAGCGTTTTGCCGGCACGTGCCGCCGCCAAAACCGCCGCATAAAGATCCTCATGATAGGCGCGATGGTTACTCGCGTCTGCTCTCGTCCCCACCGGCCCGTGACCCGGAATGAGTATGTCGAAATCGATCGCCTCGACCACCTTGATCGCCTCAATCCATTCTGGGTAATACGAATCAGACAGGTTCTTGTAGGGTAGACGTCTAACCGAAATGAAATCTACCGTGAAAACTGCGCGCTCCGCGGGGAAGTGCATAACGATCATGTTATTCGAGTGGGCCTTGCCGACATAGAGAAGCTCCACGGTTTTTCCGCCCAGCTCGACCGTCATGCGATCCGAGAATGTAACGTCTGGGACCGCGGTGGGTCTTTGCTCGCCGACGATGGTGGATTTAGCGTTTTCGTGAGCGATCACGATAGCCGTGTCGGCAAAGACTTCACCACCGGCGATGTGGTCGACGTGATCATGGCTATAGACCAGATACCTAACGGGTTTGTCAAACCGCTTTTTCAACTCGCCCTTTAGCCAGCGGGCAGCATCGGCATTGATGGGATCGGTAGCGATTATTCCGTCGGGAGTTACGAGGAAGACCGAATAATGGAAGTTGTTCTGAAAACGATACAGGTTACCGGTGATCTTGGTGATGCTGCGTTTCGCCCCGCTCTGTGCTGTTGCAGCACTCACAGGGCACAATAAACTCGCCACGAACAATCCGGCCAGAATTACGCTGAACCTCTTGGGCATTGTCGCTTTCTCCAGATACTGTGTCGGCACGGCAATGGTATCAAATTCAAGTAATACTTGTGCGAGAACACAAACCCACCGCGGTAATGGATTGAGGTCACGGCGCCGGGAAGATAGAAAGCGGCGTTTTACACGTATTGCCGTGTCAGCCGCCGGGGAGAGAAAGACCTATTACGTCGCTTGCCGATAAAGGGCCAAGGATTGGCCTTGGCCGCGGATGAATTTCTGGCCGAGTTGTTGGGCAAGCCTCTTTAGGTTTTCGATCGAACCCAAGGCGAGCGGGTGATGGCGAAGGTAGCCGCGCCTGCCTTGCATGTGGCTGAGATAACTCTCAGGATTTAATTTCAGTCTTTGTAGAATAGGCGGGATATGCTCGGGTATCGCGCCCCGTTTATCCTCTCGTATGGCGCGCCCCGCCCAATCCACCAGTTCAAGATAGTCTCTGGCGGTAAAGCCAAGGGCTTGGGGGTGAGGGTCTTGGCGTTGTTTGACCAAAGCCATGAGCACTACTTGCGGTGTCGCCTTGTTCAATTCGCGGGCCTCGGGATTGCCTTGGCGTGATCGGCGTTGCCTTCTTTGCCGAGTCTGCCAGTGCTCGATGCGTTGCTGGATACTGGTGAAATCGGAGTCCTCCGGGGTGGTGGCGATGCCGGCTCGGACGGGATTTAAGTCCACATAGCTCATACACGTAAGCACGGCCGCTTCATCGAGTAGTGCCTGGCTCTTGTAGCGTCCTTCCCAGAAACGGCCTTTACATTGATCCTCTTCGTTGGCTTTGCGGGCTAAATACTCGTTTAAACCTCGCATGTACCAGGAGAGATCCCCGAGGCGCGCGCGCCACAGCGCTATGACTCTCTTGGCTTCACGGCTCTCCGCGGGCCCGCTCCCGCCTTTTTGATAGCGCTCGATCAATACGGGCAAGGAAAAAAGCCGCCTCCAGCGCCGGATGACCTGGTCCTCCGTAAAACCCCGCACTTTGTCGTGATCCACCCGCAAGACCACATGGTAGTGATTGGACAGCACGGCGTAGGCACAGACCTCGATGGCAAAGACCCTAGAAAGCTCGGCTAAACGCTCTACTACCCAGTGTTTTC
>JBHHZP010000234.1:0-4194 GCA_046758085.1 Acidiferrobacterales bacterium | reverse complement strand
TCGCACCTTTGTTTCCGAGACCGTTGCCAGCAGGGATGCTGGCACCGAGCCTACACGGAAGTATTCACGGCGTGTCGCTGACACAAAGGCGCAATCCATGCCTCTCGAGCGCAGCCCGCTCCTAAAACGTCATTGTCCTGGCGAGTTTCGGCGACTCAAGCCGGGGCTTGTGGGACGGCAATGACATGAAAAGACTTTTTCAGCATCTTCCCAGACGCTTGACTACCGCAGATCAGTTGCGATAATGCAGTTGTGGTCTCCCCTTCAAAAATCCGTTTTGTTACCACAATCGTAGTCGTGTCTTTCTTGTGGGTCCCCGCGCATGGGGCGCAGGGGAGCGATGTGGCGGCGCCTACATGCGAAATGTGCAATATCGGCAGTACGGTTGCCGGCGTTCCCGCGTGCTCCTGCGACGATAATGAGGCGATGGATTTCGCGTCATGTGTTATTGCCTGTGCGGGCACCGCTGCGCTTGTTTCCGCATCACCGCTAGGCGAGCTTTCCTCCATCGAGCAACATCCTGTGTCCCCCGACGTTGCCGGGAGCTACTGGTCGCGCGGCCCGGAACCCTTCCCTCCTAAACCTCCAGTATTGGCCTAGGCTCCGGCAGCTTGGTGTGTTGTTGTCGTCGGTCGGTGGCGGTCGGTCGATAGCGCACCGAAGTTTGGCACAACGCCGGACATTCCGATCCCAGGCTAACGTACTTGCCGCTTGGCGGAACCCGTAGTCGCTGACAATGGAACGAAGCAATGGATATCAAAAACTTGATTTTGATGATGTGGACCGTGGGGCTTGCCGTGATCACGATTGATTTCGCCTATGCCGGAGGAGACCCCAAGAAGGGGGCTTCGGTTTTTCGACAGTGCATGGCCTGTCACTCGATCGAAGCGGGCCGGCATCTCACAGGGCCGAGTCTGGCCAACATCTGGAATCGCAGGGCAGGAACGGCGCAGGGGTTCTTCAGATATTCCAAGGCCCTCAAGGATTCCAATATCACCTGGAGCGCAAAGACCCTCGACGCGTGGTTAAAAAATCCGAACGCATTCGTGCCCGGCAACTACATGGGCTTCGCGGGTATTGAAAATCCGCAGGCGCGCGAAGACTTGATCGCCTATCTCGAAACGGCGACAGCGAGCGAACATGTGCCGATGGGCGGCACCAAACCAGGTGGGGGCATGATGGGCGGCATGACGAGTCGGCCCCCGCTTAACTTGAAAGACGCGAGCGCCAAGCAGCGCGTAAGCGCGATTCGCTATTGTGGTGATGCCTATTTCGTAACCCTAGCAACCGGGGAAACCTTCACCTTCTGGGAGTTCAACCTGCGCTTCAAGACGGATTCGGGCGAGAATGGCCCTCCCAAGGGAAAGCCGGCCATCGTTCGTGCGGGAATGATGAGTGACCGTGCGTTTATTATATTTGCAGGGCCAGAGGAAATGAGTGCGTTCATAACTAGGCGATGTTGACTTGCATACCAGTGGGGTAACGGCAGCTAGGATTCTAGTTTACGGCTTCTCTATCCTAATTTACTGGAACTTCGAGGACAAGACATGGGTAATGCTCCAAGGAACACGGGATTGATCATTGCAATCGTCTTTGCGGCCATTTCCATTTCTGCAGCGCTCGTTTTTTTCGGCCTGCAGCTTAAGCAGCCATCAGCAACAAAAGCGAGCATGGATGATACACAGCTCGCAGAGAAAATAGCGATCGGCATCGAGCAATACGTACAGAAACAGATGGAAGCGCGCAGGAGAGCGCAATCCCAGGCAAGGATGTCGGCTGCCGAAAAGGCCAAGAACGTGCGACGGGTTTCCGCGACGAGAGATCACATCTATGGGAACTCGGACGCAAAGATATCGTTGATCGAGTACTCCGATTTCGAGTGCCCTTTTTGCAAACGCTTTCATCCGACGGCGAAACACATCGTAGACGCCTATGACGGCAAGGTTAACTGGGTCTATCGCCATTTCCCGTTGGCTTTTCACAACCCCGGGGCACAGAAACAAGCGGAGGCGTCGGAATGTGCTAACGAACAAGGGGGGAATGAAGCGTTCTGGAATTACGCGGATGCGATTTACGCGCGCACGAAGTCCAACGGGAAAGGATTTCCGCTGGGCAGTCTGGTGCCCTTGGCCACAGAGATTGGTTTGGATGCGAAGAAATTTCAGGAGTGTCTCGACACCGGTAGGTATACCGCACGTGTCAAAGAGGATTTCAATGAAGGTGCACGAATCGGCATCAGCGGTACCCCGGGCAATGTTCTTTTAAATAACGAGACCGGGGCGGTTACGTTGACCCCCGGGGCGGTCCCGTTCGCAGCGTTGAAGGGGCAGATCGATCAATTGCTTAACTAACAGGAAGCGGGAAAACTCCCGGCTGACGCGCCCGCATGCAGGTAGGCCCTGTTCGGTAACGTGATGTTTCGCGCCGTCACTTGTCTAGAGGGCCTACGGGCACGGGTTGGAAACAATAGGGGATTCTTGCGGTCGGAGATCTTGGGATTTTGAATGCGAACCACAACTCGCGCTATCGGAAAACGAGAGACCCAGGCACATGTACATGCTGTATCTGTTAATACTGCACTCGCTTTTGACGCGTTATGTGGCAGTCCCGTCAGACGATGACCATGGCTGACGATGCTATTGAGACGGCCGCGCGGCCGGCGGTGAAAAACCGGCACCTCGTTTTTCTGGTGCCCATGTTCATATTTATCGGTATGGCCGTGTTCCTCGGAATAGGCCTGACCAAGGATCCACGCGAGATACCCTCGCCGTTGATCGGCCAATCTGTTCCGGAATTTAGTCTGCCGCCAGTCCAGGGGCGGGCACTGGGCCTGTCGAGCGCCAATCTCAAGGGAGAGGTGTCGTTGGTTAATGTCTTTGCCTCCTGGTGTACGGCATGTCGTGCAGAACATCCGCTTTTGATGCAACTGAAAGAAGCCGGGGTCGTAGCGATTCATGGGCTCAACTACAAGGACAAGCCCGTTGATGCAGCCCAGTGGTTGGATGACTTGGGTGATCCCTATACGCGCACGGGTGCGGACGTTAATGGTCGCGTGGGTATTGAATGGGGCGTATATGGTGTGCCGGAGACTTTCGTAATCGACCGCACCGGCCGGATCGCTTACAAGAAAATCGGGCCGATCGCGGAACAAGATCTTGAGCAAACCATTCTTCCGCTGATCGAGAAATTGCGGCAGCAATGACGCGGCATCGAGTAGCTACAAGTGATAACGCGGACCAGGAACCCCTGCGAGGCCGAGGCTCAAGAGAGTAGTGCATGAATAAACTTTTGATCGGGACCGGAACACTGGCGGTGTTTGCGGGTATCGCGATCACCGTGTACTTGGACGAGACGACGACCGTGCCGGATCCTCGGCAGCCGGCCACTGCGGGCCTCGCGCCGGACTCTCGATCCCGTCCTCAGCTCAAATTGCTGCAAGAACCGCGGCTATTACCGGAACTGCGCTTCGCGGATGTTAGCGGCCGTCCAATGACCCTGCGTGATTTCCGAGGGAAAGTAGTGCTGCTTAATCTCTGGGCAACCTGGTGCGGCCCCTGTCGCGAGGAGATGCCCGCGCTCGACCGATTGCAAGCGAAGCTCGGCGGCCCCGAGTTCGAGGTTGTGGCGCTGTCTATAGACCAGGGCGGGGTACCAGTTATCCAGGACTTCTATAAGGAGCTCCAGCTACAGGCACTGGGAATCTATAGCGATCCGACCATGATGGCACCGTCTACACTAAATGTCCTTGGTATTCCGACGACCCTGGTGGTTAACCGTGAAGGTCAGGAAATTAGCAGATATCTCGGTCCTGCTGAGTGGGACAGCCCCGAGATAGTAACGGTGATTCAGGGTTACCTGCAGGCTGATGCGATGGTCGGGCGTCCTTCAGCCGCGAATGAGCGGCCAAGAGCATCCCGTCCACCCCCTGCCGAACCCGGGAAAACCGAGCCTTGAACCTCCCCATCGGCTGGAAAGGTTTTACCATGATTCGACTGCACTCTTGCGGAAATTGGCCGATGAAAGCATCGGGGACAGCAAACACACCAGATATCCTCCTTAACTTAGGAGGTCCCTTGCGGGCGGGCGTATGGGCTGACCAATTAGTTCACGCTGCAAAAGGTCGGACACTCGAATTGTGCAGACACCGGGTTACAGTCGCACTCGCCGTGACGTGCATTGCCCTTTTGGCGTCTT
>JBHHZP010000233.1:0-4196 GCA_046758085.1 Acidiferrobacterales bacterium | reverse complement strand
GACAATTAAGGGACTCAGAGACAGATGCGTTTTTTCTGGTAGAGTCGCCCCAGAGCTCGCGCGTCACTGCAGCCGAATGGCAACTGTTTTAGTATCACCCCGCGTTAGCGGTTCAAATACCCCACTGAAGATCTATGAGCAACTTGCCAGCGGAATCCCACTGGTAGCAACGAAGATCTATTCGCATACCCAGGTACTAGACGAAACCGTCGCATTTCTTGTGGAGCCAGAGAGAAATGACCTAGCCCGAGGCATAACAGAGGCATTATCATCAGAAGACCAGCGGCGTGAGAAGGCTGAGAACGCTAAAAAGCTGTATGAACAGAAATATTCGCGCCGTGTATACGTAGAGAAAATGCGGCGACTGCTCGAGATTCTGAAGTAATGTGCGGTATTGCAGGAATTGCGGCATTGCGAGGAGCGCCAGCACCCTCGCGGGCCCAAATAAAGCCCATGTGCGACACGATCGCTCACCGTGGACCCGATGGCGAGGGTATCGCCATTCGAGATGGGGTAGCCCTTGGTATGCGGCGCCTGGCAATTATTGACGTGCGCGGCGGCAGCCAACCTATTTATAACGAGGATCGTACAATCAGTACAGTCTACAACGGCGAGATCTACAACTTCCGCGAGATGCGCCGCGATCTGCAACGCGCCGGTTATGTATTCTCTACCCAGTGCGACACGGAGGTCATTGTCCACGCCTATGAGCACTATGGACCTAACTTTGCCGGCCGTCTTAACGGCATGTTCGCGTTCGCCCTGCATGATGCCAGACAGCGTAAGCTTATCCTGGCCCGTGACCCCCTCGGGATCAAGCCGCTCTATTACGCGCTGACGCCTGAGTACCTCGTCTGGGGCTCTGAGATCAAAGCGCTGCTCGCGAGCGGCCTGATTGAGCGCGAGTTGGACATCGACGCGCTTGGTGAATTTCTAGCATGGGAGTATGTGCCTGGAACTAAGACCCTGTTCGCGGGGATTCACAAACTACAACCGGGAGAGATGCTCGAGGTTGACTTCCCTGCACCGCAAGCGTCACGCAAGTGCTATTGGGACATTCCCAACGAAAAAAAAACCGCTTCATTATCAGCGATCGACTGGGAAGAGGCGGTCAGCACGAAGATCAAAGAATGCGTGCAGCGCCAGCTTGTGAGCGATGTTCCCCTTGGTGCCTTTCTATCCGGAGGAGTGGATTCATCACTCGTAGTTGCGTCAATGGGTAGAGCAACGACCTTCAGCATTGGATTTGAGGATCCCTCTTATAACGAGCTTCGATATTCGGCAAGAGCCGCCAACCATCTTGGGGTAGAACACATCACCGAGATCATAAATCCTAAAGTGGCCGATCTATTCGAAAAGCTCATGTACTTCATGGATGACCCGATCGGAGATTTTTCCATCTTCCCAACTTATCTCGTTTCGCGCCTGGCGCGTGACCATGTCACTGTAGCGCTTAGTGGCGACGGGGGTGACGAGCTTTTTGGAGGATACGAGACCTATGTCGCCGACGAACGAGCCCGTTACTACAATTACGTACCCAAGTTCGTTCGAAACAGTATCATCCATCCCTGGATACACTCCCTTAGACCCAGGCCTTCAAAAAAGGGATTTATCAATAAGCTTAAGCGGTTCGTCGAAGGGATGGAGCAACCTGCCTCCCTCGGCCACACACGCTGGCGGGTTTTTGCGAGTGATATCCTGAGAAATGAGCTTTTTACCGACGCGGCTGCCAGAGAGCTGACGACCCCTGCCGGACAACATATTCAGGGCCTTTTTTGCCGAGCAGGCGACCGAGAGCTCTTGAACCGAAGTCTCTACGTCGATGTCAAGAGCTACTTATGTGACAACTGCCTTGTGAAGGTGGACCGCATGTCAATGGCCGTTTCTTTGGAAGCCCGCGTGCCGCTGCTCGACAAGGAACTCGTAGAGCTCGCCTTTCGTATTCCCCCGAACCTTAAGGTATCAGGCAGTCACACCAAAATGCTCTTGAAACACCTAGCTGCCCGCAAGGTTCCCCCGGAGTGTGTGTACAGGCCGAAAGAAGGGTTCAGCATCCCCATTAAGCAGTGGCTTGGCACACAGTTTCGCCCCATCATGGAAGACCTGCTGGATAAACGGAAAATAGAAGGGGAGGGCCTCTTCAAGAGCGTGACCATCGAAAGGCTGAAGCACGAGCATCTTACTGGCATCGCCAATCACAGTCACGTTCTCTGGGCTCTAATCGTCTTTCACGCCTGGCGCAGACGCTGGCTGGACGGGGAGGTATAAACCTTGGCGAAAGTTCTTGTCACCGGGGCATCGGGGTTTACCGGTAAGGCGCTTTGCCAGCGCTTAACGAACGATGGCGAGCACGTCGTAGCGTTTGTGCGCTCAACTAGCAAGACCGACGAGCTTGAGACAATGGGTGTTGAATGCCGGCGTATAGACATTAAGAACAGCGCCGAAGTGCGGGATAATTTTCCCGATGTGACTCAAATCTATCACGTAGCCGCCGCTTACCGGGCGGAGCATGCCGACCACGAGGAGTTTCGACGTGTAAATGTCGAAGCAACACGTCACCTACTCGACGCCGCCCAGCTGCACCGAGTAACACGCTTTGTGCACTGCTCGACGGTAGGGGTACAGGGAGAGATCGAAGATCCCCCGGCGAATGAAGAGTATAGATACAAACCGGCGGACCACTATCAAGAAAGCAAACTCGAGGGCGAGCTGCTCGCGCGTCGATACTTCAAAGTAGGACTGCCTGGCTCCGTGGTCAGGCCGGTTGGCATCTATGGACCGGGGGACACACGTTTCCTGAAGCTTTTCCGTGCCATTAACAGTGGCTATTTCGTCATGATCGGCAGCGGGGGAACGCTTTATCACCTCACGTACATTGACGATCTGATCGAGGGCATCATACTTGCCGGAAGGAGACCGGAGGCATTGGGACAGGTATTTACCATCGCAGGCAAGAGATACACGACCATTCGCGAGCTTGTAAATCTGATTGCTGACGTCCTGGATAAACCACATCCCAAATGGCGCATACCTTTTGCGCCCGTGTATGCGGCAGCTGTGGTGTGCGATAAGGTTTGCCGGCCTCTCGGAATGACCCCACCTATCTATCCTAGGCGCGTCGAGTTTTTTCACCGGGATCGCGCGTTCACAATTGCCAAGGCAAAGAAGCTACTCGGCTTTGAGCCCAAAGTAGAGCTGCGTGATGGGCTTGAGCGGACTGCTTCATGGTACCAGATGCACGGTTCTATATAACTCGCAATGATTATCAGACAGCCGCATAGCGCGTCTCAGGAAACGTACGACCTGATCATCATCGGGGGCGGCATTTATGGAAGCATGCTGGCGCTGGCAGCATCCAAAAAAGGGCTACGGCCGTTACTGATCGAACGGGGAGATTTCGGTGAAGCGACGAGCCATAACAGCCTTCGCATTATCCACGGGGGGCTGCGTTACCTACAAAACTTAGATCTACGGCGGTTCCATGAGTCAGTCCAAGACCGACGGTGGTTTTTGCAGAATTTCCCAGATCTAGTAAAGCCGCTGCCCTGTGCCATGCCAGTGTATGCGAACCGATTGCCCCGCCTACGTATTTATCGCACGGCCCTGCTCATCAATGATTTCCTCTCAAGGGGACGTAACGAGGGTATTGGACTAAACAGCCAGTTGCCGAACGGAAAGATTGTTAGTGCCAACCAAATATGTGACATATTTCCATTGGTAGATAAAAGGCGCTTGAAGGGCGCAGCGATTTGGTATGATGCATGGATGCCCGATTCCCAAAGGCTGCTGATCGAACTCTTGCGCTGGGCATGTGGGCTGGGTGCAACCGCGCTCAACTACGTAGACGCGCTTAAGCTTTTCAAGAGCAAAACAGGGGTTGGCGGAGTCGTGGCTACTGACCGGATAAGTGGTGAGCTTTGCGAGTTTCGCGCCAAGGTAGTGATCAACGCTACGGGTCCATGGTGTGGAGAACTGGCTCAGAGATTCGGCCGAGCTAAATCTTTACCATTCAATAATTCACTAGCCTGGAACGTGTTGTTCGACGAGGCGGCGATCTCAAAGGATTATGCAGTAGCCGTGGCGCCAAAAAAGCCGGGGGCACAAACTTATTTCCTGCTGCCGTGGAAGGGCAGATTGCTCGCTGGAACCGGCCATGCTCGTTGGAATGGTAGCGTAGAGCAACCAATGCCCTCTGA
>JBHHZP010000232.1:0-4209 GCA_046758085.1 Acidiferrobacterales bacterium | reverse complement strand
TCCCTGGCCCGGACGCGCGACTTGCTGCGCTTCGCTCTCCGTGCTCTTGCTTGCAAGCCCGGGGCTCGCCGTCCGTGGCGAGCCCGTTCAGCGGGGCAAAGGTTCACTGGACCTTTGCCTTAATCCGCTTCACCCATTTCGCGCCCCTTCGGGCGTGTTCTTCGCCTTCACGCCTCGCTCGGCTTGAGTAAGGGGGTTCCAAAGCAAAACTAAAGGCTCTTTCGGGCCAGCCTTAGGCTTTACTTGGTTCCTTGGCTTGATTAAAGGGACCCGAAACAACATGACTGCGCTTTTCCGTACGCTTTGGCCGAAGCAAGGTCAATGGGAGGAATCAGCGCCACCAGAATTACGACTGCAGCGACAGAGGGGGCAGAATCGCGTCGGGAACAGGCGGTCCACGCCTGTCATGCAACTCGTCATCAAAAACCGGCACCGGTCCCAGCCGGTACGCTCGGCGGGGGAGGCGGCGGCGCTACGGTGCCGCCGGTCGCGCCCGCCGCACCGGCGCCGGTCGCGCCGCCACCGAGGATGCGACTCATGCCGCCACTTGCGGGTATCGCGCGTGTGCCATCGGGCTCATCATTATCGTTGTCGCTGCGCTGTGCGCTGCGCCCGCGCGTAGCATCGGGGTTCGCGGGGGTAGTGTTTTCCGGCACCGTGGGTATAACGAACTTGAGAGTATTCTGATCGGGATCGATGTTCTTTTCTTCGACCGCGCTACTTCCGGATGGTGGCGGGTGATCCTGGTAGGTCACATTGCCCGCCTGATCGACCCATTTGTAAAGCTTCACGCTATGCACCGTGGACGCAAAGCTCCATAACGCCAAGGACACGAGCACTATCGCCAGTCGCATTACCATCATATATGTATAGTCCAGCCGCGCCTCCCAGGAGCGGTATCGCCAGGTGTGCGCAGGTCAAGGTATATTTGACTGCGCCTGTGTGGTTAGAGCGGCAAATCAGCGCGGGGTTGCATTGTCTGCTGGCATGCTGCGCCTGCAACGCCACCGCCGAGCGTGTGTTCGCCCGACGTGCGATCATCCGAGTTGATGACGCGTGACGCAGGCTCGGTGATCGCCCCGGACCGGCAGGTGAGTCGCGCTGGTTGATCAACTTTTGTTTACCATTGAGCGCACATGGCCGTGCGTGTGGTGCCGGCCATATTGATTCGCGAGCAACCAATGCAAATTGATCGCAAAAGCGGCCTGCTGGAAGGCGTGCGGTTTGTTCCCTCGCCCAACTGCGATGCGCGGCCCAACCGCACCGAAATCGAGGTGCTGGTGATTCACGCCATCAGTCTGCCACCCGGGGAGTTCGGTGGACCAGGCATCGAGCAGTTATTCTGCAACGCGCTCGATCCTGGGGATCATTTCCATTACCGGAGTATCTGTGACATCAAGGTGTCGGCCCATCTGTTAGTACGCCGCGATGGCGAAGTGGTCCAGTTTGTGCCCCTCCATAAACGCGCGTGGCACGCGGGCGAGTCACGCTGCGAGGGTCGGGCCAGCGTCAACGACTTTTCTATCGGGGTTGAGCTGGAGGGCAGCGATGAGGCGCCGTTTACGCCGGCGCAATATCGGGTCCTGACGAAAGTGACGCAGGCCATTATGCAGACCTACACAGCCATAACCCGCGAACGAATTTATGGTCATAATGATATCGCGCCGGAGCGCAAGACCGATCCAGGTCCGAATTTCGACTGGGCACGATACCTTGAATCGCTTTGAATCGGGCCGACATGTTATCGTTGGCGGGGCCATAGCGCATGGGTGAATCGCCCAGGTTGCGTTGCTTGCATCACGATCGGGCGTCCGTGTGGCGCATGGGGTGCGCACGCGCGCATTGATTGACCGAGCAGTGCCGGTCTCGTAGACGCCATAACTATGCTCGAAGTCATCGTTACGCTCCTCCTGGCGCTCGCCGTGGACCGGTTCTTGCCGGAACGCATGCGTGTGAATCCGTTCGCCTGGTATCGCGATTGGTCCGAATCTCTCGAGCATCGGTTCAACGGCGGCACCCGCGCCCAGGGCGTGACGGCGGTGGCGGTTGCGATTATTCCGGTCGTATTGCTGGTCGTGATTGTTCGCTATCTGCTCGGCGAAGTTGGCGCACCCTTGCGCTTTGTCTTTGACGTCGCCGTGCTCTCCTGGTGTCTCGATCTTCAGGGCCTGTCGCAACGCGCAGACGGCGTTGCCGATGCATTACAGGCAGGCGATATGCCGGTGGCCAATGAGAACTTGCGACTGCTCGACGGCAAAGGCGCGAGCGAGTGGAGCGAGAGCCACATTGCACAGGGCGCCGTGGAAGAGGTGCTCAAACGAGGGAGCTCGGGCGTGATCGCTCCCCTGTTTTGGTTTGTTGTGCTCGGACCGGGTGGGGCCGTGTTGCAGAGGGCGGCTTGCATGCTGGATCGGCTGTGGGGCGGGCGCACGGAACGCCTTAAGGAGTTTGGTTGGGCGGCGGCGCAATTGAACGAAGTTGTAGGCTGGTTTCCGGCACGGGTTACGGCCTTCAGTTATGCCACCATGGGCAGCTTCGAGGATGCCTTGCGTTGCTGGCACTACCAGGCCGGCATGTGGTCCTACAACAATAGCGCCACGCTCCTGGCTTCGGGCTTCGGCGCAATGCAGATGCAGAGCTGTGATAGCGTGCCCGATGGCGACGGGCGGGACAAGCTCACGGTAACCACGGTCGTTCCGGGTGCGGACCACGTCCAGCGCTCGGCGGCGCTGGTGCGCCGCGGTCTTGTATTCTGGCTGGCGCTGGCGCTGGCGCTGTGGGTCGGTGGTGTCGTACTTGGTTAGCATTGGCTCGACCATAGCCGCAGCCTCGTGGTTCATGCCGCCCTTATGCCCGCTGCTGCTCACGAGACGGGCGTGCAGCGTCGGGCCGCCGCAGCGCATCTCCGCTCGCGCCTATACGAGGTCTCTCCGGTTGGCGCCGATCTACCCCGTTGTCGTTTTGACCCTGCTCCTGGCGGTGTCGGCCACACCCGCCGGTGCCGTGATCCGGGTGGTGGACGATACCGGTAAGCCGGTTTCGGTCGCGCAGCCGGCACGACGAATCGTAAGCCTCGCCCCGCACGTGACCGAGATGTTATTTGCTGCCGGAGCCGGATCGTATGTCTTGGGCGCATCGGTGTTTAGCGATTTCCCCGATGCCGCCAGACAGATCCCACGTGTCGGCGGGGCCCAGGGACTGGATCTGGAATTAATCGCCGCCTTGCGCCCGGACCTGGTCGTCGCCTGGCACAGCGGTAATCCCGCGTGGTCGCTGGAGGCGATCGAACGCCTCGGTATCCCCGTGTTTCGATCCGAGCCACAGGACCTGGAGGATGTGGCCTCGAATATCGAACGCCTGGGACAGCTGGCGGGAAGCGTCGAAACGGCGCGTCGAGCGAGTGCTTCGTTTCGCCGGCGCTATCAGGCGTTGCGAACGACGTATATGCAGCGCCAACCCGTGTCAGTGTTTTTTCAGATCTGGGATCAGCCGCTCATGACCGTCGGCGGCGCGCACCTCATCAGTCGCGTGATCAAACTCTGCGGCGGCATGAATGTCTTTGCGCGCCTGCCGTCGCTGACGGCAAAGATCGCGGTGGAGGCGGTTTTGCGGGCCCAGCCTCAGGTCATCATCGCCGCGGGCCCGCCGAATTCACGCACGCTCGAGCGCTGGCGCCGGTGGCCGCAGCTCGACGCCGTCAAAGAGGATCATCTGTTGCTGATTCCACATGAACGCATCGCGCGCCACACACCCCGTGTGCTGGATGGCGCAGAGCAACTGTGCCAGGCGCTGGAGGAAGCTCGCGGCCGTTGAGTATGATCTGAACTGTCGCCTACCGGCGGTGATTTATTAACGGGGTCCCGCCCCCGTACGACGGGTTCCTTTCTTTGCGTGCCCAAAGAAAGGAACCGAAAGAAAGGGGTCACCGGACTCTGCGCCCGCAAACCCCGCGGGTCCCCTCGCTCGGGGCTTGGCTCAGAAGGTTCGCCCAAGGCCCTTTCGTCGCTCCCGCTGTCCCTGCGCCGCTCGAAAGCCCGGGGCTTGCCTCCGTGGCTCGCCCGCTCGGCGGGGCGAAGGTTCACCGGACCTTCGCCAATTCTCCGCCTCGCCCCTGTCCCCGGCCCGGACGCGCGGAATCCATTCCGCGCCCCTGTGGGCGTGTTCTTCGCCTTCGTGCCTCACTCGGCTTGAGTAAGGGGATTTCAAAGC
>JBHHZP010000231.1:0-4227 GCA_046758085.1 Acidiferrobacterales bacterium | reverse complement strand
GTGTATCGACGGGACTACGTTCGATGGGCAGACGAAAAAAATGATCCATAGGAAAAAGGGCGCGCAACCCTTTTTCGCTGCGTCGTCACGGAAAACGGGCCAAGTCTTGTAATATAAAGCATTCCTTGCCGGCGTTTGGAGTTCGCTGTGCCGCAACATGACGGATTATCAGCGTCTTGCATTCGCCTGCCATCTCTGATGAGATGCAAAGCGAGCACTCGTCCCTTCCCAACAAGCAAGCAGTACTCATCGTTACCCAGGTAATGGGATGTGTGCGTCCTTGCCTCGCGCAGTTCGGAACAGGCATCAATTCCAATAAACCAAGTTGGAGGGGGTATCACAAATGAAACGTCGTAAATTCCTAAAGACTGCAGCTATTGGTGCTGCCGCCGGCACGGTCGCAGCCCCGGCAGTACTGAGAGCCGAGACATTCAAATGGAAGATGACCACGTCGTTCCCGCCGGGACTGCCGTTTTATCAAAGCGGGCCCGGAAGCGCCGAGTGGATCGTCAAGGCCATCGAGGATCTGTCTGGTGGCCGGCTGAAGATCAAACTTTTCGCTGCCGGGGAGTTGATCCCGTGGAACGGCGGCTTTGACGCCGTGACCAGCGGTACCGTGGAGATGAACTCGGCCGTCGCTTATTACTGGTCGGGCAAGGTGCCAGCGTTGCAGTACTTCGGTACCGTTCCATTCGGTATGACCTTCCAGGGCCAGAACGCCTGGTACTACCACGGTGGCGGGCTCGAGCTGTGGAATGAGATCTATTCGGACTTCGGTGTCATGGGTATGCCGGCCGGCAACTCGGGAGTTCAGATGACGGGCTGGTTCAAGAAGCCGGTGAACTCGCTGGCGGATTTCAAGGGTCTGAAAATGCGCATACCCGGTCTCGGCGGCAAGATCTACAAACAGATCGGCGTGAATGTGAAGCTCTTGGGTGGTGGCGAGATCTTCCCGGCGTTGGAGCGCGGTGTTATTGATGCTGCCGAGTGGGTCGGGCCGTTGCAGGACCGGCGCCTGGGCCTGCACAAGGCGGCCAAGAACTATTACAACACCGGCTGGCACGAGCCCTCGACGACGACAGAGTTATTGATCAGCAAAAAGGCCTACGACAAGCTGCCGAAGGACATCCAGGGGATCATCCAGCACGTAGCGCGCTCGGCGAACATCACTGCCCACACCTCGGCCGAGGCCCTGAACGGCGATGCGCTGGCAGATCTGATCCAGAACCAAGGGGTCAGGGTCTCGCAGCTTCCCAAGGACGTGATCGATGAGCTCCGCAAGCAGACCAAAAAGGTGCTGGAGGCCGGCGCTGCCGCCGATCCCGTGACCCGCAAGGTCCACAATTCGTTCATGGCCTTCAAAAAGAAGCACGATCCCTGGGCCAATTCGAGCGAACGGCAGTTCGCTATCCGCGTCCGCGGCGGATAAACCTTCTCGATCCCGCCTTCCCCCATGCTGCCAAGGGGGAGGGCGGGCGTTGTTTCTCGCCGCGCCACCGGTGGCCTGTGGCCGCAACCGCCCCTGTATCGGCGCGAAGAGCATCCTCTGAGCGGTGCGAATGCATGAAAAACGACGGCCAAGAGCCTGAACGCGGCGTGTACTCGCCGATCTCCAATATGTTGGAATCGGTTATCGACTGGATCGGCCGGGGGACTGCCTGGTTATGCCTGGGCATGGTGGTGCTCGTGGCGATCAACGTCATATTGCGCTACCTGTTCAGAATTGGGCCCGTGTCCCTGCAAGAGCTTGAGTGGCATCTGATGTCACCGATCGCACTGATCGGCATGTCCTATGCGCTGCGCCACGGTGATCACGTGCGCGTGGATATCTTCTTCGAACGATTTGACAGAACGCTGCAGGAATTCATCGACCTCGTGGCGGCGATCGTCACGGTTATCATCGCAATCGTCATTATCAAGTTATCGCTGGGATTCGTGGAGCAGGCCTACGCGATCGATGAGGGGTCACCCGACCCAGGTGGATTGCCGCATCGATTCTTGCTGCGTGCGTTCATCCCCCTGGGCTTTGCTTTACTGGCCGTACAGGCCTTCGCTCAGGCGATTCGCCACGGGCTTTATCTTCGCGAGAGACGCTGAAATGGAGCCGGAGTATATCGCCGTTTTGATGGGCCTCAGTTTCTTTTTCTTGTTGTTCATCGGATTCCCGGTGGCCATCGCGCTGGCTGCGAGCGGATTATTGTTCGGCTACTTCGGCTTCGGCATGGGCCTGTTCAATCTCCTGCCCCAACGCATCTTCGGGTTGATGGAAAACTACACGCTGCTCGCCATACCGCTGTTCGTGTTCATCGGCGTGATGCTTGAGCGCTCGCGACTTGCGGAGGATTTGCTCGATGTTATCGGTCACGCGGCCGGTGGCCTGCGCGGCGGCATGGGACTGGCGATTATTCTCGTCGGGGTGTTGATGGGGGCGTCCACGGGCATCGTCGGAGCCACCGTGGTGACCCTCGGTCTGCTGACGCTGCCGGTGTTCGTGCGGCGGAACTACAATAAAGGTCTCGCTTGCGGCACCATCTGCGCCTCGGGCACGCTCGGGCAGATTATCCCCCCCAGCCTGGTCTTGATTCTGCTCTCCGACATTCTCGGCGAGGGATTGGGAACACTGTTCGCCGCGGCCATGATTCCGGGGCTCTTCCTCGCTGCCGTCTATGCGATTTATATGCTAGGCATCGGGTGGCTGCGGCCCGACATGGCACCGGCGATCCCGGCCAAAGAGCGCGCAGAGGTCACCGCGGCGGAGCTCGTGGTCAAAATTTTCAAAGTGGTCCTTCCACCCATTTTGCTGATCTTCGCCGTGTTGGGCTCGATCATCGGGGGGATCGCGGCGCCGACCGAGGCCGCCTCCATGGGCGCGGTGGGCAGCATCCTGGTCGCCGCAATCTCGCGCCGGCTCGACCGCAAGGTGCTCACAGATACGATGCGCAGCACGCTGCGCATCAGCGCCATGGTATTTTTCATTCTGATCTGTGCGCAGGCGTTTTCGCTGGCCTTCCGGGGGCTGGATGGCGATGAGCTCATCTCGGCTTTGTTCGCTTTGGTTCCCGGTGGGGTCACGGCCGATTTGATATTCATGCTGGCGTTGTTGTTCGTTCTCGGTTTCTTCCTGGAATGGATCGAGATTTCCTATATCGTTCTGCCGCTGTTCCTGCCCGTGTTTGCAGGCACCGACGTGAACATGGTGTGGCTCGCAATGCTGGTGTGTGTGGTCCTGCAAACCTCCTTTCTGACGCCGCCGGTCGGCTGGGCGTTGTTCTTTCTCAAGGGCGTTGCCCCGCCCGAGGTGTCTACGCGCGATATTTACGTGGGCGTGATTCCATTCGTTGCTTTGCAGTTGATTGCGTTGCTGGCGCTGTTTAAATTTCCACAATTTGCCACGTGGCTTCCAAAAGCAATCGGTTGGTAAGAAGGGCGCTCAGCGGTTGCCGGGCTTTTCTGTGCTTGCTTCAAAATGCGGCGACGGCACCATCACCACGAGGATCGGCTGCACCCTCGATAACACTCGAGGGGTAATGCACCAGCGCACCGGCGTGGCCCATGACCTCATCGAACGCCTCCACCAGCTCGAGGTCATGGCCGGCCGCCACCAGCGCATCCACGACTTCTAAGGGGAAGCGATTTTCCAGCCTCAGGTTGGCTTTGGGCGCGCCCCAGGTGCGTCCGAGCAACCATCGCGGCGCGGTGACGGCGGCCTGCAGCTCCTGGCCGAACATGATGTGGCGTGAAAATATGATGGCCTGCGTTTGCGGCTGGCCTTCACCGCCCATGGTGCCGTAGACCATAAGGCGGCCATCATCGAGCCGGGCCAGTGCCGGTTGAATGGTGTGAAACGGTTTGCGTCCGGGCTCGAGCTGATTCTGGGCGCCTGCTGTGAGCTTGAAGCTGGTGCCGCGGTTTTGCCAGGTCACGCCCGTCTCGGCTAGCACCACGCCCGAGCCGAACTCCCAGTAGATGCTCTGTATAAAACTGACGGTGCGGCCCGCGGCGTCAATAGCACCGAGCCACACGGTATCATCGCCTGTTGAACCCGGGCCCCACGGCAGTGCGTGGCGCCGATCGATGTTGGCGGCCATGCTTTCCAGTGCCTCATCAGTCAGAAAGCGCGCCGGCTCCGTATCCATGTACGCCGGATCGGTCACATGCGCGTCGCGTACCTTGAAGGCACACTTTGTCGCCTCGACCAAAAGGTGAACGTAGTCGAAACTTTCTGCT
>JBHHZP010000230.1:0-4244 GCA_046758085.1 Acidiferrobacterales bacterium | reverse complement strand
CACCACCGCGAGGCATGTGAGGGGATACATTTGACCGCTGTAATACTCGCCACCCGGCGAGAACGAACCGCGAGTGCTGGCCTGCCGTCGCCGCATGCCGGTGGTGTGCCGGCCGGGCTGACTCGGTTGGCGGCGCGCCACCAGTCCACTATCCTCCTCATATCCCCTGTACGGTTGGGGCACGCCACGGGCGTATCCCTGGGTCCGTACACGCGGATACGTCAGAGTGAGTGCGAGCGCAGGATCGCAGCAGCACGGCAATGGCCCGATGGCGACTCCCACAATGCCCGCGCAGGTGCCCGGGTTGCGCCACTGGCCCACGACCATTCATCCAACCCCCTACCGGCTCGGCCAAGCAGCGCCGGTGACTCAGCGGCGATCGTCCATAAGCGTGGTGGCGCGATGCGATGACGGATGCCAAGCTGCCCAGAAGATTTGGCGAGCGCTTCCGTTTGGGCGAAGCGATGCGCAATATTATCGAGGACACATCCGGGGTCACCGGCCAAAACTTTTTCCGCGCGTTGGTGCGCCAAATGGCGAGGGTGCTCGGTATGCGCTACTCGGCCGTGAGCGAGCTGGTGGGCCCGGAGCAAAATCACCTTCGCACCTTGGCCATGTGGGCGGGGGACGATTTCGGGCTGAACTTCGACTACCCGCTGAGCGGCACCCCTTGCGAAACTGTGGTAGGACAGGAGCTGCGTATTTATTCACGCGGAGTCCAACAACAGTTTCCACGTGCCCACCTGCTGGCCGAGATGGGGGCAGAATGCTATATCGGTGTCCCACTGTTCGATAGTTATCGCCAGCCGCTCGGGTTGCTCACACTCTACGGCGATCGTCCCTACGATGAGCGCTCCATTGCGCATGCGCCGTCGCTGTTATCGCTCTTCGCCGCCCGTGCCGGCGCAGAAATCCAGCGACAGCGGGTTGAGCAGGCGTTGTTTGAAGAGCGCGAGCGCGCTCTCGTCACCCTGCACTCCATCGGCGATGCGGTGATACGTACGGACGCGCGAGGCGCCATCGATTACATGAACCCGGTGGCCGAGCAACTTACCGGCTGGGAACAAAGAGAGGTCCTCGGCCTACCGATCGAGCACATCTTCACCGTCATCCACGAGCAGACCCGCGAGCCCGCGGATAACGCTGTGACGCGGGTCTTGGCGGAGCGCCGCGTTATTAACATTGCGGACCATACTGTGCTGGTCAGCCGCAACGGCGAGGAATTTGCCGTCGAGCACTCGGCAGCACCGATCTACGGGCGCGAAACAGAGTGCCTCGGGGTCGTAGTCGTGTTCCGCGATGTCAGCGAGGCGCGCAGGCTGGCCGAGGAAATCTCGTATCAGGCCACCCACGACCCCCTGACCGCCCTGGTAAACCGGCGTGCGTTCGAATCACGCCTGGAGGCGGCGTTAACAAGCGCGCGCAACGATAACAAGCATCATGGGTTGTGTTTCGTTGATCTCGATCAGTTCAAGATCGTTAACGACACGTGTGGGCATGTGGCGGGTGACGAGCTTCTGAAGCAGTTCGCCGGTCTGTTACAGGTTAATGTGCGCGAAAGCGACACCGTAGGTCGGATCGGTGGTGACGAGTTCGGGATACTGCTGGATGGCTGCCCGCTTGACAAAGCACAGATTATCGCGCACACGTTGCTCGACGGGATCCGGGAGTTTCGTTTTGTCTGGCAGGACCAGACTTTCGAGATCGGTGCGAGTATCGGCCTAGTGCCCATTACCGCTGCCGCTAACATGACACAACTGCTGACCCAAGCGGACGTCGCCTGCTATGCAGCCAAGGACCTGGGGCGTAACCGCATACACGTGCATCGACCCGAAGACACCGAGCTTGCGCGTTGGCACAGGGAGCTACGCTGGGCCGCCAACATCAATGGCGCTTTAGAGCAGGAGCGGTTTCGACTTTACTTCCAGCCCATTCAGAGACTGGCGTCTGCCAACGGTGAAGGCCAACATTATGAAGTTCTTCTACGCCTGCTCAACGACGACGGTACAATGGTGCTGCCTGACAACTTCATCCCGGCGGCCGAGCGTTACAACCTTATGGGGGCCATCGACCGTTGGGTTATTCACAACACCTTTCGTTTTTATGCCGAACGCCGCGGCGTGCTTGCCAGCACTGACAAGCCGGTGCGGGTCGCAATCAATCTCTCGGGCAACTCGCTCAATGAAGACAAGCTGTTGCACTTCATTCAACAGGAACTCAAGGAGTTTAACATCTCCCCGAATCTTATCTGCTTCGAGATCACCGAGACGGCGGCGATTAGCAATCTGAGCCGGGCCGCCCAGTTCATACGTGAGATGAAAAAGCTTGAGTGCCGATTCGCTTTGGATGACTTCGGCACCGGCGTTTCCTCGTTCGCTTACTTGAAGAACTTACCGGTCGACTACATCAAGATCGACGGTGCTTTCGTAGGCAACATAGTGAATGATCGCATCGACCACGCCATGGTTGCCGCCATTAACCAGATCGGCCACGAAATGGGTATTGAGACTATTGCTGAGTCGGCCGAAAGCAACGCGATCGTGGACCGGCTGCGGTCGCTCGGGGTGGACTATGCACAGGGATTTGTGCTCGGGAAGCCCCGACCGGTAGACGCGCCGGTACACTATCCACAAGCCAGGCTGGCACAGCAGCGCTGATATTAGCCTTGCCCGCTAGGTTAATCGGTGAGTAGGTCGGGGTGGCGGACAATTCGTCGCCTTGCTGACTTGTTTTTGTGGCCCCGCAGTTGGATACTTGGGGTTGAGGACATGAAAACGGGGGCCAAATAACCAAAACCCTACGGTCTGGCTGATCTAGTCTCGTTTTCCTTTCTGTTCTCTCGGAACCAAACCGCTCCCACGGACGGCTGCTCTGCTGACAGGCCTGGCTGTCATGGCCACTCTGTCGCGGAAGCGTGTGCACGCAGCAGATGTCATGAAACATAACAGCACAGCCGTTTACCATGAGAATTCACGCCGTATATGCCCTCGGTACAGTACTTGCAAGTGCGCCGTGGGGGTTAGGCACGTCTACGGCGCCTTTACCGGCGCGTACAGTCGTTAACGCAAAGAATTACCGGAACAGGCACACAGTACATGCCACTCATCATTGACAAGTTCAGCAAGCTCCACCGCACGGTCAGCCACACCAAGGAATCGGACTTGCAGGCCTGCGTCACGGTCGTGGCTAGCCAGATGTTCGGGGCAACGACCGTGTATGTGGATGGCAAGAAGAGGCTGGGCGGGGATGATGTCGTCACCATCCCCAGCGGTTACGTCATCGACCTGACCGAGCCGCAAACACCCCGGCTGTTCGTGGTCAAGGTCGCCATCGCCCAGTACGCGCCGTTCTTCCAGCTTGGGGTGGACCTTTTTAAGTTTGTTGCCGCTTTCGATGAGCACCACAGCGCGATCTGCGATTATCTGCGCAGTCAGATTTCTCAGGACACCGAGGGGCTTGCTCGCCTGCAGGCCGCTTGCCAGACCTCGGCCTATAACGCCGTCAACGAGTACCTGGATCAAGCCGTTCGCGGCCGCTTTCGCGGTCTGGTAGTAATCGATGAGGCACGCGAGGAACTCCAGCGCATGCTCGGCAAGATCAACGCGGATTTCTCCGTGCTGGAGCTCAAGACCTACGAGGCCGAGGACGGCTCACGACTGTATCAAATTGATACGCTCTATGGCGAGCCAGCCACCGCAGCGCTCATGCCCTCAGCCGCACCCGCACCGCCCGCAGGGCAGATGGAGGCGGGGGGGGTCGATACGCTTATCGTGCCTACGCGGGAGGAGTCGTTCAAGCGGCTGTTTCTCCGCGAAGACCAATGGCCTGGGGTCAGCATCGCGCCTGCCATGAAGGAGAAAATCAGGTATGTGGCCGCCTATCAGCCGGCACCTGTCAATGCGGTCACCCACTTTGCGGAAGTTCGGGAAATCGTTCCGTGTCAGCGCCCTGGGCAATACGTGATCGTTTTCAAGGGACCGGCACAGGAAATCAGGCCGATCCCACTGAAGCAATCGCACCGAACGCCCCTGCGGCCCGTGTATGCGCGCAAAGATGTGCTGATGCGTGCCGATACACTCGAGGCCGTATTTCCCGAACAGTAACCCTAGGGACAGACGAAGCGACACGTGTGCAGCACGGCAGCTGAAGATCGCGTCGGGAACAGGCGATCGAAGGATGCATTTTTTGATGTCGCCTACCGGCGAGTATTCTAATCGGGTTCTCGCACCCGAAGGCGAGGTACT
>JBHHZP010000229.1:0-4293 GCA_046758085.1 Acidiferrobacterales bacterium | reverse complement strand
GGGCCTTACTGATCAGCCGAATCATCAACTGGGGGCGGCGGCTGGGCGAAAGCACGCTTAGACCGCAGAACCCGGCACAGACGGAAGAGGTAGCAGCATTGGTGAAACTGGTCGAGCCGGGCAGCGAGCGGATTACGCTGGTAGACGTCACGCCGGTTAACCGCACGCGCAACTTTCACAACTTCAGTCTGGAAACGCCGGAGTTTTTCGACGACTTGTACCTGCGGCTTACCAACGAGCGCATGCCAGAAACGCGAGAGCTTTATCACATCCAGGCACCGGGCGGCGCGGTCTATTGGGTGCTTACCCGGGGCCGATAACACCCCTATGAGACGCATTGCCCTTATCGTCAAGCGCCTAAGCCTGTACGTGGCAGTCGCTGTCTTCGGTTTCGTCGTGGGTGTGGTCGCGCTCTACATTCACTGGGTGCGCAGTGGCCCCGCGCTGCAGCTGTGGCACACCGAAGAGCTCACGGCAGAGTTCACTGCGGAAAGAGCCGACGAGATTCGAACCTTCGATGACTACCAACGACTGGAAGATCAGTTATTTGCACAGCTGGAAGAGCGAATCTACGCACGCACAGAGACTGGACCTGCCTTTACACTCGCCCGCTATAGTGCAGGCAGCGCCGCCGACCCGCACCGCCGGAAGCCCAACTGGAACCGCAGCTTTGAGTTCCCCGCCGACGTACCTGCCGGCGGGGTGCTGCTGCTGCACGGGATGTCCGACTCGCCTTACAGCCTTCGGGCTCTGGGTGAGGCTCTTAACCAGCGTGATTACTGGGTCATCGGCCTGCGCCTGCCCGGTCACGGCACCGCGCCGTCTGGACTCACCGCGATCAGTTGGGAGGACATGGCCGCCATGGTTCGGTTGGGCATGGCGCACCTCGTGGCCAAGGTGGGACCGGGGCCGATCCATATTATTGGCTATTCCACCGGGGCTCCCCTGGCGCTGGACTACGCGCTCGGCGTGCTGGAAGGAACGGCGGCGCCCGCGCCCGCCAGCCTGGTCCTGATCTCCCCGGCGATTGCCATCACCCCGGCAGCGGTACTGGCCACGTGGAAGGCCCGCCTAGCCGTCCTGCCCGGCCTGGAGAAATTTGCCTGGACTGCGATCCTGCCGGAATTCGATCCGTTTAAGTACAACTCCTTTACAAGCAATGCCGGTGAACAGGCTCATCGTCTAACACGCTCGGTGGCCAAGCGCATCGAAGCCCGGGCTGCATCGAGGCCTATCGAGGATTTCCCCCCGACCTTAGTGTTTCTGTCAACCGTCGACGCGACTGTCTCGACCGATGCCGTGATCGACAACCTGCTCGAGCATCTGGCGCCCGACCGCCACGAACTCGTGCTTTTCGACATCAACCGCACTAGTGTCAAGTCATCGGTTCTGGTCTCTGACCCGGGCCCGCTGACCGCCCGGCTCATGGCCGACGATGCGTTGCCGTTCGCTCTTACCCTGATCACCAACGAGAACACCGAGAGCACAACGGTGGTCACCCGTCGCAAAGCACCGCTGTCAGCTCAGACGTCGACCGAGCGACTGAACCTCGCTTGGCCACGGGGCATGATCTCGCTGTCGCACATAGCGTTGCCGTTTCCGCCAGACGATCCGCTTTACGGTCAGCGCGGGTCCGCGCCTGACGGGGCCCTCCAACTCGGGCAGATTGACATTAAAGGTGAACGCGGCCTGCTAAAGTTTCCTGCCGACTGGCTGCTCCGTCTGAGGCACAATCCCTTCTACGACTTCCTCGAGACCCGTGTGCTCGAGTGGGTGGACGGTACAAGTGGTCAGGACTTCGGTCGAGTCACCCGTAAGTCACCGCCAGGCTAACCCACATGGAAGGACTGGTTTTTAAACGAAGCCGCGTACGCTAACATCGATCGATGTCACGTTTATCGGGCCATTCGCATAAGAATTAAGCAGTCAATCATGAAGTACCTGAAACAAGAAAAAGGAGTCAATCATGAGGTGCCTGAAACAAGAAAGAAGACTCATGTCTTTCAATCGTATGCTGCCAATTCTTGGTTCATTCTTCGTCTTGGCCGTCTACGGTCTTTCGATCGGCGCTGGCCCCACCTTCGCGTCTCTCGCCGAGTTTGCGGTCACCGCTGAAGATTTCGCGGAAAAGAAAGCCTACTCTCCCTACGCCGGCAGGGCCTATCCCGATCGGGTCTACTGGGGCGATACTCACCTCCACACCAAGCTTTCGCCCGACGCGGGCCTCATAGGAACCACGCTGGGCGTGGAGGATGCGTATCGCTTCGCCCGCGGGGAGAAAGTCGTATCGAACACCGGCCAGCCGGTGCAGCTGATCCAGCCGCTCGATTTTCTCGTGATCACCGACCACGCTGAGTACATTGGGCTCGCGCCGATGATCCGGGAATCGAATTCGGCCCTCCTCGCGGATCCATACGGCAAGTGGCTGCACGAAAGGTTCAACGCAGGTCAGGAGGCGCGTTTCGAAGCCTTCCAATCAATCGTGAAAGACGCCGCGACCGGGAAGAGCCAGATCACTAATCCTGAGATAACACGCACCATCTGGGAGAGCTTCATCGAGACCGCCGACGCCTACGACGAGCCCGGCCGCTTCACGGCCTTTGCCGGCTTCGAGTGGAGCTCCTTACCTTCCGGAAACAACCTCCATCGCGTCGTCGTCTTCCGCGACGGCGCCGACAAGACCGGCCGAACCGTGCCGTTCTCGCTGTTCGACAGCCAGGATCCTGAAGACCTCTGGAAATACCTGGCTGGATACGAGGCCAAGACGGGTGGCAATGCCCTCGCCATCCCCCACAACGGTAACTTAAGCAATGGCTTGATGTTCGCGGAGAAGACCTTCAGCGGGAAGCCCCTTACACGGGCGTACGCGGAGGCACGCGCTCGGTGGGAGCCCATCATCGAGGTGACCCAGATCAAAGGCGACGGCGAGGCCCATCCGCTCCTGTCTCCGGAGGACGAGTTCGCCGACTATGAGAATTGGGACGCCTCGAACATCGCCGGAACGACACCCAAGAAAGACTGGATGCTCAAGCACGAGTACGCGCGCTCGGCCCTCAAGCTGGGTCTCAAGCTCGGCCAGGAGCTCGGGGCCAACCCCTACAAGTTCGGGATGAGCGCGGCCACCGACTCGCACACGGCGCTCGCCACCACCCGCGAGGAGAACTACTTCGGAAAGTATGCGGCCACCGAACCGTCGCCAAAGCGGTTCGGGCATGAGGTCATCCCCGCCGAAGACAAGTCGCTCGCCATCTACAGCTTCCAAGAGGTGGCGTCCGGACTCACCGGCGTCTGGGCCCGTGAAAACACGCGCGCGGCCATCTTCGACGCGATGGCGCGCAAAGAGGTCTACGCCACCACCGGCACTCGGATCACGGTGCGCGTCTTCGCGGGGTGGGACTTCAAGGCCGAGGAAGTTACGCGACCCGATTTCATCGGCCAGGGCTACACGCGTGGCGTGCCCATGGGCGGTGACCTGAGAAAGGTGCCCAGCGGCAAAGCACCAACCTTCATGGTCCGTGCGCTACGCGATCCGGATGGCGCCAACCTCGATCGCCTTCAGATCATCAAGGGTTGGCTGGATGGTAAGGGTAAGCTGCACGAGCGTATCTACGACGTAGCCGTCTCCGACGGTCGCAAGATCGGCGCCGACGACGGTCGCAGCCGGAAGAAAGTCGGAAACACAGTAGACGTCGCCACCGCGACCTACACGAATAGCATCGGCGATGCGTTTTTAATGGCGTATTGGAAGGACCCCGATTTCGATCCCAACGAGCACGCCTTCTACTATGTGCGCGTGCTCGAGATCCCGACCCCGCGTTGGACCACCTACGACGCCGCCTTCTTCGGCATCGACCGCCCGGACAATGTGCCGGCGACGATCCAGGATCGTGCCTATACATCGCCGATCTGGTACACGCCGGGCAAGTGAAGAAGTGCAAATGTAAAGACTGAAGAATTTTTGCCGCGAACCCTTGGTCCACTTCCTGGCCCTGCTGGCCAGGATTTTCGTTCTATCTATTTGGCGCAGCGGGTGATGTGCGGGACAAAAAGTCGGACCGGATCGTGGTCAGTGTCCGCCATGCGTTTTTCATTAAGCGCAGCATGCGGCCGGGGTACGCGGGCATTGATAATCTGCTGTTCTATCAGGACAACTGTTCGTTGCTCTTTGGCGATGCCAAGGACGTTTGCGAGAAGACCGTCGCGGCGGTGAAGGCGGCGTAGGGTTCGCCTACCGGCGATTATTCTTGAACGGGCTTGCTGCGCTCCGCTCTCCGTGCTCTCGCTTGCAAGTCC
>JBHHZP010000228.1:0-4304 GCA_046758085.1 Acidiferrobacterales bacterium | reverse complement strand
CCGTCGGTAACAAGCCTTTGTAATCCGGCAGATACGCGCCACTGAGTACAAGCGGTGCTGGGGAAAGCTCATCGACATGCCAGCAAAAAGGTTCCAGGAACCTTGTCTTGTTTGATCTATACGCATGCATACAACCGGGGAGGGCATGCAGTGCGAAGCCCAGCCGATTCTTTGCTCCACGCTTCAATGCAGAGCGCACCGGTCTGATGCGACGACGCTGGATATTTCTGCCATGGCCATGCCGCCCGCTTACGCCGAGCCTGGCGCTCTACCGAGCTTCGATATCCTGAGGCCAAACAGGGTCCCGCTCGCGCGAGAACTGGCATGACTCCATCCTTATGCAACGCTTTGCATCTTGTTGGCGAAGTCTCGTCCGGAAGTCGGCGGCGGCAGGGGTTTTCCGTCCTTTCGATAAAGCTCGATAGCTTCCTCTACAATACGGCATAGCTCCTCAAAAACTTCCTTTTCATCCTCGCCGTGACAACCGCCATAGATCAAGCCCGGAGAGCTTCCGACGTAGCACTGGTCCTCCTGGGACCATTCCACGATCTTTACGTATCTCGCACTGTCTTTCACTTCTTCGATTCCTCAATGACAAGCTGCACAGCTCTAACCTGATAGTGCTTCGCGTCGTCGCCTGCCTTGCCCGATATTGTGATGGGCCTGGCTACCTTGGGGTGAACAAAGTTGCGATGACTCCCTTTCCCGCCACGATTCACGAAGCCTGCCTCTTGGAGTTGCGCGATTAGATCTCTTACCTTAGGTGGCACGGCCTTATCCAGTGTGCTCGGCGCACCCAAATGATGATCAAACGTTCAATAGCAGTATATCCGCGCCCTTGGGAACTGTCCTGGGCATTGCCCCGAATCGGGTCACCAAGGACGCAGACGAACAGTAGCAAATTAGCGGCGACTGCTTGCACAGATCATACTACTGTATAAAATTACAGTATTCGCGTCAACCACCACGCCCTTGCCATGGCCGCCCTGCCCGCTTACGCCGAGCTACATTGCCTCTCGAACTTCACATTCCTGCGCGGTGCCTCGCACCCCGAGGAACTGGTGGCGCGGGCGGCCACGCTCGATTATCGGGCGCTGGCACTGACCGACGAGTGCTCGCTGGCCGGTGCAGTGCGGGCACACATGGCGGCGCACGAGCATGGCCTACATCTGATCATCGGCACCGAGCTTGCACTCGCCGATGGCCCGCGTGTGGTGCTGCTTGCCACCAGCCGCGAGGGCTACGGCAATCTCTCCGCGCTCATTACGCAGGCGCGAAGGCAAGCGACTAAGGGCGCATATCACGTCACGCGTGTCGATCTCGCCGCCGGCGTGCCGGAGTGCCTGGCATTACTGATCCCGGATGCGGAACCCGATGTGGCGGCCGCCCGCTGGCTTGCACGCGCGTTTCCGCATCGCGCCTGGCTAGCGGTGGAGCTCTTGCGCGGACCCGACGATCGTGCCCGACTGAAACAACTTCAACAACTGGCGCAAGATTCCGGTCTCCCGCTCACGGCCGCCGGTGATGTGCACATGCACATGCGTGCGCGCCGCCACCTGCAGGATACCCTAACCGCCATCCGCCTCGGCACGACGGTGCAACAGGCGGGCCACAAGCTCTACCCCAATGGGGAACGACACCTCAGACGGCGCGACGAGCTTGCCCGTCTCTACCCGCCGGCGTTGCTCAGCGAGACGGTGCGCATCGCCGGGCGTTGTCGCTTTTCCCTGGATGCACTGCGTTACGAGTACCCGCGCGAGCTGGTGCCAGCGGGCAAAACACCAGCGAGCCACCTGCGCCAGCTCACCGAGGCCGGGATGCGCACACGCTGGCCGCAGGATGCACCGGAAAAGGTTCGTCGTTTAGTTGATCATGAGCTGCGATTGATCGCGAAGCTTGGTTACGAGCCGTACTTTCTCACCGTCCACGAGATCGTGCGGTTTGCCAAGAGCCGCGGCATCCTGTGCCAGGGCCGCGGCTCGGCCGCCAACTCCGCCGTGTGTTACTGCTTAGGCATCACCGAGGTGGATCCTGCGCGCATGGAGATGTTGTTCGAGCGCTTTATTTCCAAGGAACGCAACGAACCGCCCGATATCGATGTCGACTTCGAGCACGAGCGCCGCGAGGAAATAATCCAACATATATATAGTAAGTATGGCCGCGAGCGGGCAGCGCTAGCTGCGACTGTCATCACCTATCGCCCACGAAGCGCCGTGCGCGATGTCGGCAAGGCCCTGGGGTTGTCGCTTTCCCAGGTAGACCGGCTGGCCAAGTCACTGAGCTGGTGGGACGGGCGACGGATAATCCCCGAGCGTTTGCGTGACGTGGGCTTCGATCCGCTCAATCCGACCTTGGTGCGCCTGATCCATCTGGTCAATACCCTTGTGGGCTTCCCCCGTCACCTGTCCCAGCACGTGGGCGGCTTCGTGATTTCCCAAGGGCCGCTCTCGCGCCTGGTCCCCATCGAGAATGCCGCGATGCCGGAGCGCACCGTTATCCAGTGGGACAAGGACGACCTGGATGCACTGGGTTTGCTTAAGATCGATGTGCTGGGCCTTGGCATGTTGAGCGCCATCCATCGCGCCTTTGATCTGGTGGAAGATTATCGCGGCAAGAAGCTCACGCTGGCGAATATTCCGGCCGAGGACCCGGCGGTATACGCCATGATTCAGCGTGCCGATACCATCGGCGTGTTTCAGATCGAATCGCGCGCGCAGATGAGCATGCTCCCGCGGCTCAAACCCCAAACCTTTTACGATCTGGTCATCGAGGTGGCGATCGTGCGGCCCGGCCCCATCCAGGGCAACATGGTGCACCCCTATCTGCGCCGCCGTCAGGGGCAAGAGTCCGTCACCTATCCCAGTGCGGCGGTGCGTGATGTGTTGGCGCGCACACTGGGGGTGCCGATCTTCCAGGAACAGGTCATCAAGCTCGCCATGGTAGCCGCGGGTTTTTCCGCCGGCGAGGCCGACCGGCTGCGCCGCGCCATGGCGGCCTGGCGCCGCAAGGGTGGTCTCGAGCCCTTCGAGAAACGCTTGATTGAGGGCATGCATGCACGCGGTTACTCAAAGCAGTTTGCGCAGCAGATCTTTAGGCAAATCCAGGGCTTTGGCGAGTATGGTTTCCCCGAATCCCATGCGGCCAGCTTTGCACTGCTGGTCTATGTCTCGGCCTGGCTCAAGTATTACGAACCCGCCGCCTTTACCTGCGCGCTGCTTAACAGTCAGCCTATGGGCTTTTATGCCCCGGCACAGCTGGTGCAGGATGCGCGCCGTCACGGGGTAAACGTGCTGCCGGTCGACGTGACGGCAAGTGATTGGCACTGCACGTTGGAAACAGCACCCCCACCCCTGCCCTCCCCCATCAAGGGGGAGGGGGAATCGGTGGCCAAGCGCTATGACTGCGTGCTGCCGGTGGACGTGCGCGTCAGTGACTGGGATTGCACCCCCTCCCCCCTCCCCCCGGCCCCTTCTACCCCCTTCCCGGGCCTCCCCCAGCAAGCGGGGGAGGGAGATGGACGGAAACTGGGCTTACGCCTCGGTCTACGGATGATTAAAGGTCTATCCCGTGGTGGTGCCGATAGAGTCGTGGCCGCCAGGGCGCGGACGCTTTTTAGTAGCGTCAATGATCTCGCGAGGCGGGCCGCGCTTTCGGGCCGCGACCGTGACGCACTGGCTGCCGCCGGCGCCCTGGCAGGACTGGCCGGTAATCGCCATCAGGCCCGTTGGCAGGTGCTGGGTGTCGAGCCACCATTGGCCGTTTTGCCAGACGCGCCTATCCTGGAAGGCCTGCCGTTGCTCCGCCTCCCTACGGAAGGGGAAAACATCGTTGCCGATTATAAGAGCCTTGGCCTCACACTGGGGCGCCATCCCTTGAGCCTATTGCGCAATCGGCTCGATCGTTTACACATGTTCACCGCAGCCGGGTTATGGGAGCTTCCCCATGGCCATTGCGTACATACTGCGGGCCTGGTCATCACTCGGCAGCGGCCCGGTACCGCCACCGGGGTGGTGTTTCTGACGCTCGAAGATGAAACCGGTCCGTTCAACGTGGTGGTGTGGGGTAGCCTGGCAGAAAAGCAAAGGCAAGCGGTACTGGGCTCACGTTTACTCGGCGTGACGGGCGAGATACAACGGGAAGGAGACGTGTTACACGTGATTGCCAGACATCTGCAAGATCATAGCGCCTGGCTGGGCCAGCTCGTCACTCCCTCACGCGATTTTCACTGATTGGTAATAAAGCGGTAGCGAGTGGCGAGTAGCTGAACTTCAGTGGCGAGTAGCTGAACTTCAGTGGCGAGTAGC
>JBHHZP010000227.1:0-4338 GCA_046758085.1 Acidiferrobacterales bacterium | reverse complement strand
CGGTGGTCGCCGTATACGCCTCTGACATTCGGGACCATTGCCGGGCGTGACATTGGTGCATTGGCAGACCCGGTGCGGATGACGCCAATACACAGCTGGCATGTGGCCCACGGCGCCAGCTTCGAGGATGTCGGCCAATGGAAGCGACCGTGGTACTACCCGCGGTCCGGGGAGTCCATCCAGGATGCGGTGAACCGTGAGTGCCTGGCCACGCGACAGGCAATCGGGATTCTCGATGCCAGCACACTTGGCAAAATCGATATTCAGGGCTCGGATACTGCCGAGTTTTTGAATCGCGTATACACCAACGGCTGGAAAAAGCTCGAGATCGGGCGCTGTCGCTACGGTGTGATGTGCGGCGAGGACGGTATGGTGTTCGACGACGGAGTGACGACCCGTCTCGGGGAGGATCACTACTGGATGACGACGACAAGCGGTAACGCCGCGCGTGTGCTTGCCTGGCTAGAGGAGTGGTTGCAAACCGAGTGGCCCGAGCTGAAAGTTTTCTGCAACTCGATGACAGAGCACTGGGCGACGATCGGTATCGCCGGGCCTTTTGCGCGCCAGCTGCTGTCCAAGCTCACCGATGATATCGATCTTGACCCCAAGGCGTTCCCGTTCATGACTTATCGTGCGGGCACGGTCGCAGGCATGGCGGCGCGGGTTTTCCGCATTTCTTTCACGGGCGAGTCTTCCTTCGAGATCAACGTGCCGGCGCGGTACGGTTTGGCACTATGGAACACGCTCATGACCGCAGGCGAACAATACGGCATCACGCCTATCGGTACCGAGAGCATGCACGTGCTGCGTGCAGAGAAGGGGTTCTTCATAGCCGGTCAGGACACCGATGGGACCGTAACGCCCATCGATCTGGGTATGGATTGGATTGTGAGCAAACAAAAGGACTTCCTGGGCAAACGTTCGCTCTCCCGTCCTGATATGCTGCGCAAGGACCGTAAGCAATTGGTGGGGCTGCTGCCTGTCGATCCGCAAGAGGTGCTGCCGGAAGGCGGCCAGATCGTTGCCGATATGGACCAGAAGCCTCCGATGAATATGATCGGGCATGTTACTTCAAGCTACTACAGCGCTAACCTCAAGCGCTCGATCGCGCTGGCGCTGGTCAGGGGCGGACACAAACGCCACGGTGAGACCGTGCATATTCCACTGGAGAATAAAGTGATCGCCGCCAACATCAGTGAACCGAGGTTTTACGATCCTGAAGGGAAGAGAATGCATGCCTAAGAACTATCTACGACAGAGCGCATTGGCGCACTTGCATCTGGAAGCGCATGCGGTCGAAGTTGCTGGTGACGCGGGAGTCAAGTTGTGCGAGCGCCCTTTTCGCGGGCAGCTTGTGCTGCGTGGCAATTGCACAGACAAAGCGTTTCACGACGCGGTTCAACGCGCGCTCGGGGTTACCGTGCCGGACGAGCCCAATTCGGTGACCGATGTTGACCGGGTATCCGTCATCTGGCTAGGACCGGATGAGTGGCTGGTGGTCGTGCCCGACGGGCACGAACAGGCGACTGCGCAAGCGTTACGCCAGGCATTAACCGGCAGGCATTTCGCTGTCACCGATGTCAGCGACAGTCGTGCGATCATTGGAATCAGTGGCTCGCATGCACGCGACGTACTGAAGAAAGGCTGCAGTGTGGACCTGCACCCGCGCGTCTTCGGGCCGGGTCAGTGTGCGCAAACCGCTCTGGCCCGCTGCCATATGCTGTTACACCAGATCGATCAGGCACCGACCTATGACATTTATGTGCACAGGAGTTTCGCCGATTATGTCTGGTGTTGGCTGGAAGATGCGGCTCAAGAGTATGGGTTTGCTATCATCGCGCAAGCACCGGGCGCGGGCGAAGGTGCACGCGCGCCTGAATCCGAACGGCTGGTGCCCGCATAGACCGTAAGCACGACGATGTTCTTGCGCGTTATCAACGCGCTCGCGCGCGGCTTCGGGACTTTGGACAAAGGATGAAAACGGATGACACAGTCTAATTTCAAGGCGCTGAGGTTGGCCCAAGAGGACGGCGGCACCGTGTCCGCGTTGCAAGACATTTCCACGGACGCATTACCGCAAGGCGACGTGCTGGTGCGTGTGTCTTACTCCAGCCTGAACTACAAAGACGGGCTCGCGGTGACGGGCAAAGGAAAAGTAGTAAGGCGATTCCCCATGGTACCGGGGATCGATCTGGCCGGGATCGTCGAGAGCTCGGAGGCGGCGGAGTTCAAGCCGGGCGAGCCGGTGTTGCTGACTGGGTGGGGTGTCGGCGAGGGGCATTGGGGCGGCTATGCGCAGATGGCGCGCGTGAAGTCACAGTGGCTCACGCAACTCCCAAAGGGCCTCAGTCTCGAGCAGGCGATGGCGATCGGCACCGCCGGTTTCACCGCCATGCTGTGCGTGATGGCGTTGGAGGAGCACGGACTCGAAGCGGCAGCCGCGCCGGCGCTGGTCACCGGTGCAGGCGGCGGTGTCGGCAGTGTCGCGGTCGCGCTGCTGTCGGCGCTGGGCTACCCAGTGACGGCAGTGACAGGGCGCAGCGCGTTGCACGACTATCTACGCGGATTAGGGGCGCAAGATATTCTCGCGCGCGATAGCCTGGCGCGTGCTGCCAAGCCGCTGGAGTCGGAGACGTGGGCCGGTGCGGTGGACACCGTCGGCGGGCAGACGCTCGCCACCGTCTTGAGCCAGATGCGCTATGGATGCGCCGTGGCGGCTTGCGGTCTCGCCGGCGGGGTACAGCTCGAGACCACCGTGTTCCCGTTCATATTACGGGGTGTGACGCTGCACGGGATCGACTCGGTAATGTGTCCGCAGCCGCGCCGGCAAAAGGCCTGGTCGCGCCTGGCGCATGACCTGCCCAAGGACCGGTTGGCGGCGATGACCCAGAAGATCGCCCTGGCCGATGTGCCCGCCATGGCGCAGGCGATCTTGAAAGGACAGGTTCGCGGCCGTGTCGTGGTGGATGTGAACGCATGACCACGGCCCGGTTTGCCGGCCAATGCCGCAATCGCACCGGCCACTCCGCTGCGGTCTCACACGTCTCGGCGTGAGATCTTGATACCCGCCAAGATTGAGCGTGCTTATCGCAGTGGCTCAGCAAGAGACACGAAGCAAGCATGTGATTTCGAGGGCATGCCGTGAATAGCTGCCCGTAGACTCGGTGCCCTCGTGCATTACCTGGACGTGGGGCCATCCCTGTCCCGGAGGCCGCCGGGTTCGCTGTCACCCTGGCTGGCGCGAAGGCCCGGCGCGCGGATGACAATGCGCTTCTGGCGGAAGCGGGAAAGTTACTGGGCCACCTCGGCGCCGCCTATTCGGAAAAATGCACTAGGGAGGGGGCCATGCCCACGTCTAGTCCGCCGGAACCCGTGACCCCGGCACTTGCTCCGTCCGGCGTTTCGTTGGGTGAGGCGTTCCTGTACTGGTTGAGGCTCGGTTTCATCAGCTTCGGCGGTCCAGCCGGGCAGATCAGCATCATGCACCAGGAGCTGGTCGAGCGTCGCCGGTGGGTCTCCGAGCACCGCTTCCTGCACGCGTTGAACTACACAATGGTGCTGCCAGGGCCCGAGGCCCAGCAGCTCGCCACCTATATTGGCTGGCTGCTGCACGGCACCTGGGGCGGCATCATGGCCGGGACGCTGTTTGTGCTGCCTTCGTTGTTCCTCCTCATGGCGCTGACCTGGACGTATCTCGCCTTCGGCGACGTGCCGGCGGTAGCCGGTGTCCTCTACGGCATCAAGCCCGCGGTCACCGCCATTGTCGTGTTTGCCGCCTATCGCATCGGCTCGCGCGCCCTCAGGAACAGCGTGCTGTGGACCGTGGCGGCAGCTGCCTTCGTGGCGATCTTCGTCTTCAATGTGCCGTTCCCCTTCATTGTTTTCGCCGCCGGCCTGATCGGCTACATTGGCAGCCGGCTTGCGCCCGGGCAGTTTCAGCTTGGTGTCGGTCATGGCGTTTCTCACAAAAGCTTCGGCCCCGCATTAATCGACGACCGCACACCGTTGCCGGCACATGCCCGTTTCCATTGGCCGCGCGTCATCCGTTTTGCGCTGGTGGGGTTGAGCATGTGGCTGGGCATGATGGCCATGCTCCTCAATGAGTACGGTTGGCACGGCACGCTCACTCAGATGGGCTGGTTCTTCACCAAGGCGGCGCTGGTCACCTTCGGCGGCGCCTACGCCGTGTTGCCCTATGTCTATCAGGGCGGTGTCGAGCACTACCAGTGGCTGAACGCGACACAGATGATCGACGGCCTGGCGCTGGGCGAGACCACACCAGGCCCGCTGATTATGATCGTCGCCTTTGTCGGCTTCGTCGGGGGGTGGACGAAAGCG
>JBHHZP010000226.1:0-4368 GCA_046758085.1 Acidiferrobacterales bacterium | reverse complement strand
GAGGCAACCAAGCTTGCCGCCAGGATGCTGCCAAAGTTGGCCAGGCCTATGGCCGGTCAGCTTCATCGCCTTGTTGGACGAAGCCGCTACGCGGCAGGAGTCTCGCTTCACGACTCCTTCCCTACTCCATGACACTCTGGGGACCCGTTCACGTTCGAGCGGGCAACCCTTGTCTTGCGGAGTGTACTCATGGATACCAACGAACAAGCCCGCTTCGATGCGCTGTATGGGCGTCATCGTAGCGCCCTTACCTTGCAGGGCAAGGCCGACAAGACCATCGAAGCCTACTCGCGAACGATGCGGGCCGTCGCGCAGTTCTTCGATCGATGCCCTGACGATCTGAGCGAGGGCGAACTCACTCGGTACTTTGCCCAGCGCGGGGCGTGCAGTTCCTGGAGTGCGGTGAAGATCGACCGCAATGGCCTTGCCTTCTTCTACAAGCACGTCGTGAAGCGCGAGATGCCGTGGATCACGATGCTCAAGGCGCCCAAGGTGACGTTCCTGCCCGAGGTGCTGACGCCCTGCGAGATCGGCACGATCGTGGCCCGTACACGCGATCTGCGGTTCCGCTCGTTCTGGTTCGTCTCGTACTCGATGGGCCTGCGTCTCGGTGAGGTGGTGCATCTGCAAGTCGGCGATATCGATCGGGCGCGGATGCTCGTTCATATCCGTTGCGGCAAGGGCCGCAGGGATCGCTTCGTCATCCTGCCAGAACGGACGCTGCAGGTGCTCGGCACACTGTGGCGATCGCATCGGCATCGATCGTTGCTGTTCCCGGGCAACCCGAAATCGGCGGCCGATCCGATCGTGCATAGCATGGATCGAGGTACCACCCAGCGTGCATTCGGCCGAGTGGTCCGCGACTGCGGGATCCACAAGCGGGTCTCGATCCACAGCCTGCGCCACCGCTACGCCACCCACCTGATCGAGATCGGGCTCAACCTGCGCGCGGTGCAGCAGCAGCTCGGCCATGCCAGCCCCGAGACCACCGCAAAGTACGTGCACATGACCGACGTGGCCCGCGGTGACCATCGTGAGCTGATCAACCGGCTGGCCGATCGTGTTGCCCCTTCACTCCAGGGGGAGGGCTGAGCATGGAACTGGCCACCGTCTTCGAGGCCGGGATGCCGGCCCTGTACGCGAAGTTCGGATCCCGCCTCGGCGATGCGCAGCGCCGTGCGCTGGGCGCCGTGCGCGCCTGGCGCACTGGAGCCCTCGGCCACGCCGTGCTCGACTGTGGCGACTGTGGGTCCCGGCATCTGCAGATGCGCTGCTGCGCCAATCGAAGCTGCCCGCGCTGTCAGCAGCACAGCGCATCGGCGTGGCTGGAACGCCAGCACAACAAGCTGCTGCCCGTGGCGTACTTCCTGGTCACCTTCACCTTGCCGGCGCAGCTTCGAGGCCTTGCCCAGTCGAACCAGCGCATCGTCTACGACGCCCTGTTCGAGGCGGCCTCGCAGAGCCTGATCCAGGTCGGCCTGAACCGCACACAGGCGCTGCGGCTCGGGCTGTGTGCGGTACTGCATACCCACTCCAGGCGCCTCGACTACCACCCGCATCTGCATGTGGTGGTCCCAGGTGGCGGAATCGATCCGGAGCGCAGGCAATGGCGCGCGATCGGCGCCAACTACCTGTTCGCGGCGAACAACCTGGCCAAGGTGTTCCGGGCGAAGATGATCCGCGCGCTCGCGCGCGCGGATCTTGCCCTTCCGCCCGGCGTGCCCGGGAACTGGGTGGTCGACTGCCGTTCGGTCGGCCAGGGGCTGCCGGCACTGAACTACCTCTCGCGCTACCTGTACCGGGGCGTCGTGGCGGAGAACAACATCGTCGGGCTCGACACCGAGCAAGGCACGGTGACGTTCCAGTATCGGCAGAGCAACACCGAGGCGATCAAGACGCGGACCCTGCCGATTGCCGAGTTCCTCTACAAGTTGCTCCAGCATGTGCTGCCGAAGGGGTATCGAGGCGTCCGCGACTTCGGCTTCCTGCACGGCAATGCGAAGCGCCTTCCGATCACGCTGCAGATCGCATTGCGCGTGATCCTGCCGGACGCGCCGCCGAAGACACCGCGTGTGTTCTCATGCCGAACCTGCGGCGGGCCGATGGTGTTCTGTTACTTCGTGCCACCACGTGCGCAGACGTAGCACGTGGGATCGGCGCACCGCAGTCGCCGCGGGTGTGTGATCGAAGTCAATCACACCGAATACGCCACGCAGGAGCAACCACCCGGCCAATTACATCTTCGAGGTTCGCCGTGACCGGGGGCGGGTTGCAGCCGCGCTCGGCCTGAATCTGCCAACCCTGCGAAGCGTGCCCCAACAACTCCATCCCGCCGCCGATCTTTTTCCCCTACCCAATCCCGACCCGCCGGGCTCGTCCAACACCGGATCAGGTCGCGGCTGCGCGCGACCTATCCTTTTTGTTCACCGGATCAGGTCAGGGCTGCGCGGCGACCTATCCTTTTTTGTTAGGCGGCATCCACCGGTCGGATCTTGGCCACGTCATCCTTCAAAGCCTCGGCAGCTTCCCAGAGATCTACGGCCCGCTGTGCATTCAGCCAGAACTCTGGGCTGTTGCCAAACAGCCGCCCGAGTCGGAGCGCCATCTCGGGGCTCAAGCTGCGGCGCTCCCGCAACAGTTCATTTACCGACTGTCGAGATACACCAATGGCCTCCGCCAGTGCGGTGACGGAAAGCCCATAGTCGGGAAGGAAATCCTCCCGCAGGATCTCGCCAGGATGCGTAGGCCGACGCTTCATTCCGGTGTTTCGAATACTCATGTTAGGGCTCACTCAGTGATAGTCGCAGACCTCCACGTCGTAGGCGTCGCCATCGTCGAACCGAAAGCAGATTCGCCATTGATCGTTGATGGAGATCGAGTACTGTCCTTTCCGATCATGCGTCAATGCGTGAAGCCGATTGCTGGGCGGCACTTTCAAGTCCGCGAGGCCGGTCGCCAGATCCAAGTACTCCAGCTTTCTACCCGCCCGCTGCCAAATGTCCGGCGGAAATCGGCGGGACCTGCCGGTGGCATAGAGTCTTTGCGTATGCCGATCCGCGAAGGTCTTGATCACACGGCCGATCGTATCGTGTCACGTGACGCGTGTCAATGGTCACGCTATGGCAGCACCAGTCGGTGTGCATGCCGCCGCCTAACGTCCCGTATCACCGGCAGCAAAAAGCCGAGCGAGAAACGAGCGGTGTTTTTTGCTGTCCGAGTGCATGCGATTGTTGGGTGGCACACTACTTGTAGTGGGTAGGCTCCCCGAGGATCAGGTCGAACGTTCGCCGCATAGTCCACGCTTTGTTCGTATCAGAGACATCACGCTCCGCTTGGGCGAGGCCAGTAGCCAGCGTCATCTTCACAGTGGGGCACGCGTCGCCAAGACGGTACAGGAGCTTGTAACTCGCTCCTTCATATATCCGGTAACACCCGATGTGAGAACCAGCGTTGTATATAGGCGCCCCAACGCTAATCGCCTGCGAAATGGTGGTGTCGACATCACGAAGCCTGGGGCACGAGGTCTTAAGTGTCTCTCGGAACGCTTGGTAGTATGCGGCGTCAGAGATTCCTTTGGCACGTGGATTCGGGATCGAGGCGAGGTGCCCAAGCGCGCGCTCTTGCACTCCAGCATTTGCCAATGTAAGCAACGCTGTAATCTTCTCAGCCGGTACAGCGAAGTTAACGTTTTGTCCGCCCTGTGCAGTCAGCGTTGTAAGACCGAGTAAAGCTCCTGAATCCAATAGAAGCGCTCCACCGCTAGAGCCAGGGGAAATAGGGGTGGTTACTTGGAGTACCGTACCTTTTCGTATTCCGCTGATGATTCCCTCTGAAATCGTATTCTCAAGTCCGAGTGGGCTGCCGATCGCGATCACATGCATCCCCACCTTCGCACTCCCGGGTCGCGCCAAGTTCAGGGATGGTAGATTTGTGCCGGGTATCTTCAGTAGAGCTAGATCCCAGTCTTCGCTTGTCCCGATGACGCGCGTAGCAAATACCGGGTCAGCTCTCGGCCGTCGGATTACGACGACAGATGCGCCGGAAATGACGTGGTCATTCGTTACGACCGTCCCCGAAGATTCTATGATGACACCGCTTCCCTGAGAAAGCGGCGTTCCGGACTCAGAATATGCGGAAACAACAACAACCGCTGGATTAGCGTCCGCGAAGAGCCGAACTAGATTGGGTTCTGCGTGCACTAGCGGCACACCAGCGCCGATCATGACCCCGATGAACAAAGGAACGCTCAACATCGTCTGTTTCATTTCGGAACCTCCGGTGCCGCCGAACGCTGGCGCTCACCTGCTGCCGGAAGCGGGAGCGACGTAGGAGCGTACGCTACAGGCAGTCAGGTGCAGCGGTGTGTTC
>JBHHZP010000225.1:0-4497 GCA_046758085.1 Acidiferrobacterales bacterium | reverse complement strand
CCCTGCTAGGCGCCGCAGGGATGCGCCGCTCCATTGTTCAAACGCCTAAGTGTTTAAACAATGGAGCAACCCGCAGACATTTCCGCGGGGAAGCGAGTTGAAAAAGACCATGGATGGCCTTTTTCAACATCCTGTTAGTGCACATGTTGGTCCGACCAGGCGGACCGTGAAGTCGCGTGGCAGAACGACGAGCACCGATTATCGGTGTTGATTCGCTGATGGGCAAGCGCGATGCCAGCTCATGTGAGCTGAATCCTGGTGCGTGGAAACAGTAGTTCGGTGGTCGATCGGACGGCCTGAGGGGACGATAATCGGCGAGGCGGATTTGATAGAGGTGGTTTGGTATTGGGGCGGACCTGATCACGCCATCCAGCAGCGGTGGTTTTAATGCGTCGTCATGGCGGTACCGCCGTAAATGAATTCACCGTCCAGGGAGAAAATACCTACAATGGCGTTGGCCTGGTCGACGAAACGGCTGTGGACATAGATTGAGCCGTCGTCCTCGTACTGGTAGAAGTACGGCGGTCGGGCCTGTGCTTCGTAGAAGATCAGCTCGCGCATGCCGTGTTCACCAATCAGGCGCTGCCTGTAGCTTTCCAGGTCGGTCATGTTTACACAATATAGCCCACGACGGAGCGACTGCCAGTAGCGCAGAGGTCAGTGCCGGCCGATGCTCCGGTTGCGCCTGCAAACAAATGATTGATCTTATGGAAGTTTTTTCAGCCTGTGGGTGCGTGCTTGGGTCCGGCTCGTGATGCCAAGGCGGTGCCGGCGTGCATCGCTGCGCGAATCAGAAATCCATCTCCGGGGGTTCCAAATCGTCGAGCTGTTGCAGTAAGTTTATGGCGACGGCAACAAAATCACTGTCGGTGATGATGCCACGGAGCTTACCGTCGGTCACGACGGGCAAGCAGCCGTACTTGTGCCTTTCGATCTGGATAGCGGCGCTGCGCAGGCTGGTCCCTTCTGCCACCGTCGCCACTTTTCGCGTCATGATCTTTTTCACCAGAACCGAATCCGGACTCTGACGTTCGTCCTGTGGACGCAGGGTGGAGTCTGTCGACGCCAAAACGTCTCGATGTGTGATCAGGCCGATCAGCTCGCGTGCGTTATTCACGATGGGAATATGGCGAATATGTTTCTCCGCCATAAGTTGGATGGCATCCTGGAGAGTGGCGTTCTCCGGCAGTGTAGCCAAGTCGGTCGTCATGATTTCGTCAACGGTAATCACTGGTCGCTCCATTATGTTTTCGTGCTTGACGGGGCAGTCGTGCCAGACGGCGTGAGGCCACGTTCGCACAATTCGAGGAGATACAAAGTATGGTTATGTTAGAACAGCTAAAGAGCGAATTGAAGGTGCTGTCTTTTGACCTGTATGGCACCGTCGTGGACATGCAAAGCGGCCTGACCGACATAATCAGGCCATTCCTGAAAGATAAAGGTTGGGAGGGGCAACCGGATTCATTCGTTACTTGGTGGCGCCGCACACATTTTGAAAACTCGATGATCGACTCGTTGATTGACCAAGGACATACGACCTATAGAGAGATCGGCCACCGTGCGGTGGCGTACACGTTGGAGCGGGCGGGCATTCCTCATACCTGCGAGGAGGTCCGCTACCTTGTCGCCCAGATCGAGAAACTGCGGCCGTTTCCCGATGTCGTGTCAGCATTAGCCGCCCTGCGCAAACGATACAAGATCGCCATACTGTCAAACGGTGATCGTGATATGCTGGAAAACGCCAAGCCCTACCTAGGCATTGTATTCGATTGGACAATCTCGGTTGAAGAGGCGGGCTACTTCAAGCCGCATATCGCGACCTACCGCAGAGCAGCGAAGATCCTGGGCGTCGAACCCGCCGCGATCATGCACGTGGCAAATCATCCGTTTGATTGCATCGGCGCCAAGGCATTCGGGATGCGGGCGGCGTATGTGGACCGTCGACAGCGGCCGTTCGGCGCGACCACGCACGCCCCGGACCTGGTGGTTTGCGACTTTCGTGATCTGGCCGAAAAGCTAACATGATGTCCGACAGGGGGGCAACGTCATAATAGCGAGTTGCGCAAAACCCTTGGTTTCTCGGCCAGGTCGCAGAGAATGCCTGCCTCGTGGCGTGTGAGGCCCGGTCCTAAACCGGGCCTGCGGCTTTATATCGCTGCGTGATCGTGTATACCTTTAAAGGTAGTGTACCTAACGGGTGGCTAAGGGGCATTTTTGAGCAAAGCGTTCTGGAAACAAGACTGGTTCATTGGCCTGGTCGTGACGCTGCTATTCTTCCTGCTAGCGGGCACGGATTCCCTGCGTCGCCTGGAGTGGGTAGCATACGATCTGGGCGTTCGCTACTCTAGGGATCGTCCGGCAAACACGAATGTCGTTGTCATCGCCATTGATGACGCCTCTGTCAAAGCCCTCGGGCCGTGGCCGTGGTCACGGGCGATCCTCGCCCGCGTGAACAACCGCCTGGGATCTGCCCGCGCAGCGGTGATCGGCTACGTGCTGCCTTTTGATTCTCCTCAAAATGAGGGTGGCCTACGCGTCCTGCGCGAGTTGGAGCAAAACCAGCGCAAGGCGCTCGGCAAGAAAGGTCGTGCGCTGGTCAAAGAGGCCATGCGGCGGCTGGACACCGACCGTAGCCTGGCGGCTAGTTTTCGCAGAACCCGCAATGTGGTGCTGGCGGTTTCGTATCGTGCCGGCGACGGCTCTGCCATCGCCAACTTACCGCCAGCCCTGCAAAAACAGGTTCTGCGTAGCGTCAACGGTCAGCCAGTTCAAGGCGCGCCCTACCTATCGCAGTTCCTGCGACCGGATCATCCGTTGTCTGTCGGAAAGCTGCATGCGCCGGTTCCAATCATCGCGCGGGCTGCTCATGGCATTGGCCTGAGTATGAGTTCCCCGCAAGTGGACAATGGTGTGCGCGCTGTACCACTGGTGCTCTCGTATGGCGATCAGTCGCTACCCTCGTTTCCGTTGCTGGTGGTGGCGCGCAGTCTGGGTGTGCCGCGCGCCAACATTCAAGTGGATCCGGAGCGTGGGGTAATGCTTGGTGCGGAGGTGATCACCACTGACTCGAAATTGCGGGCCTACCCATTCTTCTACGAGTCGAGCGACGACAAATCTCCTTTTCGGGTGTTTTCGTTTGTCGATGTGCGACAGAAAAAAATCTCGACCAGGAATTTCCGTAACAAGATCGTGTTGATCGGCGTGACGGCTTCGCAGTTTTCCGAGTCGCTTGCAACACCCATCGGGGAACCTATGACACCAGTAATGGTGATGGCTCACACGATATCAAGCCTTCTCAACGGTGATCTTTACCACGCCCAGGCGTTATCTTACTGGGGACGCAACTTCGCCTTCATCGTGGTGGCGGTCTATCTGATGTTTATCCTGCCCGGGTTGCGCGTGAGCACCGGACTGGCATTGACCGGATTATTGCTGGTGGTGCTGCTCAATATGGAATTCGTTCTGATGGTATTGGAGTCCATCTGGGTCCCGTTAATGGTACCCGCTGCTACCCTGATGTTCGGGCACCTGCTGCTTGGTGGTAAACAGTTGGTGCAGGATCGGCTGGATGGCTTCCAGGCCCAGCTGTCGGAGTCCAATCGCATGCTCGGTTTGTCATTTCAATCGCAAGGCCAGCTGGACATGGCTTTCGATAAGTTCCGAAACTGCCCGGTGGACAACTCAATAATGGAGTTGCTTTACAACCTCGCGCTCGATTTCGAGCGCAAGCGTCAGTTCAACAAGGCACGCAGTGTGTACCAGTATCTCGCGGCCTATAATCGAAGGTTCCGCGACGTACAAGAACGCCTGACTCGCAGCAAAGCAATAGAAGACAATGCCGTACTGAGCGGCGTTAGCACCGGCCTGGTGTCCGGTTCGCTCATACTGGATGAGCAAGGTCTGCAGAAACCCATGCTTGGCCGCTATGAGATCCAGGAGGAACTGGCCAAAGGGGGCATGGGCGTCGTTTACATTGGAAAAGATCCCAAGCTCAGTCGCGTGCTGGCGATCAAGACCCTCGCGTTGTCTCAGGAGTTTGAAGGAGACAGGCTCATGGAGGTCAAAGAACGTTTCTTTCGGGAAGCAAAAACCGCCGCCCGCCTTAATCACCCCAATATTGTGACAATCTACGATGTCGGCGAGGAACAAGATCTGGCTTACATCGCCATGGACTATATGCAGGGCGAAGACCTGTCGGCTTATTGCGACCCGGATGATCTGTTGCCGGTCGACGAGGTTATCAACATCATGATGCAGGTGGCCGAAGCGTTGGATTATGCACATACGCAACGTGTCGTGCACCGTGACATAAAGCCCGCGAATATTATCTATGACCGCGAGAACGGGATCGCCAAGGTCACGGATTTCGGCGTGGCCTGTCTGGTCGATGCCAGGAGCACCAAGACCGGTGTTATCCTCGGGACCCCTTCTTACATGTCACCCGAGCAGTTGGCCAGCAAGAAACTGGACATCAGATCGGATTTGTTTTCGCTGGGC
>JBHHZP010000224.1:0-4523 GCA_046758085.1 Acidiferrobacterales bacterium | reverse complement strand
GGTCTGCTTCAGCCCGCGGTCCCACGTCTTGCGCCGTTGAATCTCATTTCATTCGGTTGACCCTAATGCTCCTTGCACGAGCCTCTATGTTCGCTGCCTTTTCCGGTCGGTTCGTTTTTCGTAGCAGCGCAGCGTAATTTTCCAATGCGTTGGCCAAAACAGGGTGGTTCATGCCCAGGGCCCGCTCCCAGATGGCCAATGCCCGCTGGTAAAGCGGCTCCGCCTCCTGGTACTTGCCCTGGGCGGCGCATACAAGCGCCAGGTTATTGAGGCCGACGGCCACGTTCGGGTGCGTCGGCCCAAGGGCATTCTCCCAAATTGTTAGCGCCCGCCTGTATAAGAGTTCTGCCTGACGGTACCTGTGCTGGTCGCGGCAGAGTTCGGCAAGGTTGTTAAGACCAACCGCCACATCCGGGTGTGCTGGCCCCAGTGCGGTCTCCATGATAGATACCGCGCGCCTGTAGAGCGGCTCTGCCTTCGCAAATTCCCCCTGGTCATGGTAAGCCGCCGCCAAGTTATTGAGACCGGTGGCTACGTCCAAACGCCCTGAGCCTGGGGCCTGGTCCCAAATACGCAACGCGCGCCGGTATAGCGGCTCCGCCTCTTCGTACTTGCCCTGGGCGGTATAAGTCCCGGCGAGGTTGTTAAGGGTCTTGGCTAGCCGTACGTCTTGCGGTCCGAAGGTTTCGGCTCTCTTCAGCGCGGTCGAGAACTGTTCCTCGGCCTCGGCGTAATTGCCTTGCTGGTATGCCGCCGCGCCAGCCAGCATGTCGGACTGCCAGGCAGAGACTTGGGCGGCACCCGCGAGAGAAAAGGCAAGAGAGAAGGCAGCTACTGAGATCGAAAGCATTTTGCGGGTATTCATCGGCATCCCTCGTGACGCAGACCGCTCGTGTACCATTGAGCGCAGCCTCTACTCAATCAAATGTTAGGTTCACATTAGTTCCAATGCGATCAGTGGATCTCTGTCAGAAACGTAAGACCTAGATCCATCAGTGTATAGGTCGAATACCTACTACTTGTAGGTTTTTGTCCTACAGTAGCGTCGCGAGGGAAAATACGAAGGTAGCCGGCTGCTAGGAGGGTATCAGTGAGAGTGGAATTGTTATTAACGGCGTCCGGAAAATACTAAACGGATCTTCGTTAAGATGCGGCTATTCGACGAGGCCTTTCTGGATAGCATAGCGAATGAGCTCCGCATTGCTCTTTAGTTGCATTTTCTCGAGAATCCTTGCGCGATAGGTGCTGACTGTCTTAGCACTTAATACGAGATCGAAAGCTATCTCTTTGACACTCTTGCCTGCACCGAGCAAACAAAATACCTCGTACTCACGGTCGGACAGGACTTTGTGAGGCTCTTGTTGAGTCTGCTCCAATTCAGATGCCAACTTTTCTGCGAGCGACGACGTAATATACTTTCTCCCTTGGTAAATGCGGCGAACCGCCTCGGCCAGTTCTTGGGGAGAGCGATCTTTTGTGAGGTAGCCGGCAGCGCCCGCTCTAAGTGCTTGGAGCGCATAGGAGTCTTCGGGGTGAATGCTTAACACCAGTATCCGAAGATTCTGCGCCTCTGCCCTGAGGTGACGCATGTTATCGAGAAACCTCGGGCCCGGCATTGCGACGTCTAATAACAAGATATCGGCATTACCTTCCTTGCTTTTTGCCAGCACCTCGTTGCCATCAGTGGCTTCTCCAACCACTTGCATGTCGGGGCACTCAGCGACGATGCGCTTCAGGCCCTCCCGAACAATAGGGTGGTCATCGGCGATAAGTAGGCGAATCATGGCGTTCCTCGACCACGAGCGGCATTATCGCTGTCACCTGCGTGCCACCCGCTGCCAGCGGCCGGATCTGGACCTGGCCCCCAAGCGCCCCGGCCCGCTCATGCATCCCAATTAATCCTAGCGATTGGGTGTTAGTGATCTCAGCGTGGGTAATGCCCCTTCCATCATCCTTCACTTCCAAAATCATCTCGTCCTTTTCTGCGATCAGATTGATTTCCACGTTGCGCGCACTCGCATGCCGCGCAATATTAGTCAGTGTCTCTTGTAGGATGCGAAACAGAGCTGTTTCACGATTGCGTTCGAATCTGAGCGTGCCGATATTAATGTGAACGTCGATTTGGCAACCCGCTCGGCGTGCGAACTCCCGACCCTGCCACTCTATAGCTGCCTCCAGCCCCAAATCGTCCAGCAGAGCTGGTCGCAGATGTGCGGATAACTGCCGCGCAGATGCGAGGGCGGAATCGAGTAGGGTATCCATCGATTGCCACCTCTCAGCAACTGCCTCGCAGCTTTTTGGCATCCTGTCCATAAGCCAGGAAAAGTCCATTCTTAATCCCGTAAGCGCCTGACCCAACTGGTCATGGATTTCTCGCGCGATCAAAGATCTTTCTTCCTCGCGCACGGCGTGGAGTCGTGCCACCAGATTGCGCAAACGTTCGCGTGATTTGCGTAATTGGTCCTCCGCATGTTGGCTCTCTGTAATGTCGCGAACAACCACCACAACTCCCGAGATAGATCCTTCCGTGTCACGGAACGGGTCATAGTGTATATCCAAATATCTACGCCCCTTTTTTGGGAAGTTCAACCACAACTGATAGTTAACTTGGTTGCCGGCCAGGCAGTGGTCCACGTTCGGCTTGATGACTTTGTAGAAGACGTCCTCGCCAAGCACCTTGGCCATATGGTGCCCCACGATCTGCTTTCTTTTCTTACCGAAGGCCCGAAGATAAGACGTGTTGATTGCCTGATATATGTAATTCGTATCAACAAATGACATAAAATCGCTGGTGGCGGATACGATGGATTCATATCGTCTCAAGACTCGCTCTGCTTGCTTATGTTCGGTGATGTCGATGATGGTGCTTTGAATCGCTGGGGATCCTTCCCAGTTGATGACCCGGACGACGTTTTGTACCGTGATGATAGATCCGTCCTTACGAACGGCATCGTATTCATATTGGAGCGGGGCGTTTCCCCCCTTCAGGCGCGTCTTGGTGTAGCGCCTGAAACGAGCGCGCTCATGAGGCGCAACGTAAGTATCGGTTGATTCAAAAGCCAGGACCTCCTCGATAGACTCATAGCCGAGCATATCGACGAAACTCTGGTTGACGAATATAGGTTTGCAGTTTCGATCGATAAGGATGCCCTGAATCGAGCCCTCGATCAGGTTGCGAAAATGCTCTTCGCTTATGCGCAGCGCCTCTTCGACGCGGCTTCGCTTCAACTCGGCGCCAGTACGAGCCGCGAAGATCTTCAAAATCAACTCCCTGGACGGATCGGCTGTCAGTGGCCCGTCATGCATTACGCCCAAATGGCCGATCGGAATACCTGCCGGGTCAGATAGCAGAACCGCGTGGTAGCTTTCTATGTTGTTGCGCTGTAGCCACCGGTCTTCGGGAAATTGCTTCTGAACTCCCGACGCATAATAGGCACCATGGTCTGACAAAACCCTCTCACATGGCGTGCCCTGTACATTGTATTGGAAGTTTTGCGCGAAATCCGTTCCTGTCCACAAGGCAAGCAGGCGAACGCATCGGTTATCATTGGGGCATAGCTCCGATATAAAGGCAAATCGTACGTGCAGTGCGGTCGCGAGGTGACGCGCCATGGACTGGAAGAAGTACGCGCCGTCGTCTACGGATGTGCCCTTAACTACGTCGCTTAGTACCTGCTCGGCCCGCTTCTGATCGGTAATGTCACGATCAATACCGATAAGCCCACAGGGCTTTCCGCTCGCATCCTTCACCAGCGAAATGAACGTATCTGCCCAGAACTTTGTCCCGTCCTTGCGTCGCTGCACGTACTGCCCACTCCATGAGCCCGTCGTACGGACCGCTTGCATTCGTTGTTCTTCTTCTTCCGCTTCAGGGGGCTCGACAATGAATGTGATAAGCTTTCCCATCACCTCCTCGGTGCGATAGCCATACAAGGTCTCAGCGCCTTTGCTCCAAAAGATCACGTGGCCCTCTAGATCAGTTGCGACGACCGATTCGCGGACACTGTCCAGGAGCTGCGCGTGGAAGCGCAACTGTTCCTCTACCCGCTTGTGCTTAGCGATGTCGTGGTTAATGTTCAATTCGCCCTCCAGCAGAGAGCCCACAACGAATCGGCTGGCTCCGATACTCACGCCATCGTTCCTCGAGCCTCGCGTTCGGGTGCGCAAGGCACTCGAGACTTTTGACATAGGCGTTGTCATCGTGCGTGTCGAGCACCGTCTCGGCAAAGCCCCGTGGATCTTCGAAGATGTATTTAATGCGTTCGCGGATGAGTTCGAGCCTATGCTTCCTGGCCAGCGCCTCCCGTCGCAAGCCAAAGTAGCTTCCCAATGCCTTGTTCATCCACACCACTCTCCAGTCGGCATCGAAAATAAAACCCCCGATCTCTGAAGAATCGAGAATAACCTGACACCTTGGTCGTGTAACAACGGGTGAATATAGCCCTTCACGGCGAATGACCGCAATGGGTCGATAGTGTTGAAAGACTCTTCAATTCCGCTCGCCGACGAATTTTTGAAAAATC
>JBHHZP010000223.1:0-4530 GCA_046758085.1 Acidiferrobacterales bacterium | reverse complement strand
GCGGGCGCAGAGTCCGGGGTGCCCTTTCTTTCGGTTCCTATCTTTGGGCATGCAAAGAAAGGAACCCGTCGTACGGGGGCGGGACCCCGTTAGTAGAATCGTCGCCGTAGGCGACACATTCAAATTCAAGACAACAAAAAGCCCCCGCTTGGAGGCCCTTCCGCGGGGGCTGACTCAAGTATCGCTGGAGGTACTTTTATTTAACCGTCAGATTCCGCAAAGAATCTCCAAGTTTATCACCTTTTGCACCCTTGCCCTCCAGCTTGAAGCGCAGTCGCAAATCGTTCACCGAATCCGCATTACGCAAGGCGTCTTCATAAGAGATCAGGTCCGCCTCGTGCAGCTTGAACAGTGACTGGTCGAAGGTCTGCATGCCGGCCTCCGTTGACTTCGACATGATCTCCTTGATCCCGTTGATGTCGCCATTGAGGATCAGGTCGGCGATCAACGGCGAGTTGATCATCACCTCCACCGCCGGCACCCGGCCCTTGCCGGTCTTCTTCGGTATCAGGCGCTGCGAGATCACGGCCTTGAGATTGAGCGAGAGGTCCATCAGCAGTTGCGAGCGCTTGTCGTCGGGGAAGAAGTTGATAATGCGGTCGAGCGCCTGGTTGGCGTTGTTCGCGTGCAACGTCGACAGGCACAGGTGGCCGGTCTCGGCGAACACGATCGCATGGTCCATGGTTTCACGCGCACGGATCTCGCCGATCAGAATGACATCCGGCGCCTGCCTCAATGTGTTCTTCAAAGCGATCTCATAGGAATCCGTATCCACCCCGACCTCGCGCTGGGTGATGATGCAATTCTTGTGGTCGTGCACGAACTCGATCGGGTCCTCGATGGTGACGATGTGCCCGTAGCTGTACTCGTTGCGGTAGCCGATCATGGCGGCGAGCGAGGTCGACTTACCCGAGCTGGTGGCACCGACGAAGATCACGAGCCCGCGCTTGGTGAGCGAGATATCCTGCAGCACCTTGGGCAGGTTGAGCTCGTCAAAGCGCGGGATGCGCGTCTCGATAGTGCGCAGCACCATGCCCGCGCGCTGCTGCTGCATGAACACGTTGACGCGGAAGCGGCCGATCTCCTGCGGCGCGATGGCGAAGTTGCATTCGCTGGTGCTCTCGAACACGCGCCGCTGCTCCTCGTTCATAATACTGTAGACAAACCCGCGGGACTGATCCGGGGTGAGCGGCTGCTTGGTCACGGGCATAACCTTGCCGTCGACCTTGATACTGGGAGGGATGCCGGCCGTGATAAAGAGGTCGGACGCCCCCTTGTGCTTCATGAGCTTGAGCAGGTCGCTGAAGACCATTTAACGGTTGGCTCCGAAGGAGGCGGGACCGCCCCCACCCGCGGCGGCGGCGGACATCGCCGCACCGGTAAAGGCATCTTTGTTGGCGGCCTTGTTGCGGGCCTCGTCCACCGAGACCTGGCGATTACGCACCATCTCGCTCAGGCACTGATCAAGGGTCTGCATGCCTTCGCCCCGGCTCGTCTGAATCACCGAGTACATCTGCGCCACCTTGTTTTCCCGGATCAGGTTGCGGATAGCGGGCACGCCGATCATGATCTCGTGCGCCGCGATGCGTCCGCCGCCGATCTTCTTCATCAGCGTCTGCGAGATCACCGCACGCAGCGATTCCGACAACATGGCACGCACCATGTCTTTCTCCGCCGCCGGAAACACGTCGACCACACGGTCGATAGTCTTGGCCGCGGAACTCGTGTGCAAGGTGCCAAACACCAAGTGGCCGGTCTCGGCCGCCGTCAGCGCCAGGCGGATGGTCTCGAGATCGCGCATCTCACCGACTAGAATGACGTCCGGGTCTTCGCGCAGCGCCGAGCGCAGTGCCTCACTGAATCCCAGCGTATCGCGCCCGACCTCGCGCTGGTTGATCAGGCAGTTCTTGGACGTGTGCACGAACTCGATCGGATCCTCGATGGTCAGGATATGCTCGTGGCGCTGCTCGTTGATGTGATCGATCATGGCCGCCAGCGTCGTCGACTTGCCCGAGCCGGTCGGCCCCGTCACCAGCACGATGCCACGTGGCTGGTTGCAGATATCCTTGAACACCCCCGGCGCGTTCAGCATCTCCAGCGTCAGGACCTTGGTCGGAATAGTCCGGAACACCACGCCTGGCCCACGGAGCTGGTTGAAGGCATTCACACGAAAGCGGGCGATCTTGGGCAACTCGAAGGAAAAATCGGTCTCCAGGAACTCCTCGTAATCCTTCTGTTGCTTGTCATTCATGATGTCGTAGATCATGTTGTGCACGGTGCGATCGTCGAGCGGATCGACATTGATGCGCTTGATATCGCCGTCCACACGGATCAGCGGCGGCAGGCCCGCGGACAGGTGGAGGTCCGAGGCGTTGTGTTTTTGCGCAAACGCCAACAGTTCAGAAATGTCCATAATGAATGATCCCCCGGCTTACAGGTGAGGCCTGCGGAAGGTATTTTTACGTATAAACTTGGGGCCTTACGCGTATCTCTTAACTTTTAGTATAAACTCCGCGGAAAGACAAACAAGGCGCACCGCCGCGCCCGCGGTTGTGTCCGTTTTTCCCCTTTTACCTGGCGCGGTCGGGCTTTAAACTCCGTAGTTCATTCGCGGAAATGCAGAGGTACTACATGGATCGCCCGACGATCGCATTCATTGGCGCCGGTAATATGGGCCGCAGCCTCGCTGGCGGACTGCTCAAGAGCGGCTGGGACCGAGGCCAATTGATCATGACGGACCCAGCGCCGGAGCAACGTCAGGCGGTCGAGCGTTTGTTCCAGATCACGGTCTATGCGGACAACGTCGAGGCCGCGGCGGTGGCCGATGTGCTGGTGCTGGCGGTGAAGCCACAAGTCCTACGGGTCGTATGCGAGCCGCTGGCGTCGATCGCGCAACGGAAAAAGCCGCTCATCGTGTCCATCGCCGCCGGCGTGCGCATTGAGCCCATGGAGCGCTGGCTCGGCGGCGAGGTGTCACTGGTGCGGGTCATGCCGAACACGCCGGCGCTGGTCGGATCGGGGGCGTCCGCCTTGTTCGCCAACCCCCGGGTAAGCGAATCGCAACGCGATCTGGCAGAATCCATTCTGCGCACCGTGGGGGTCACGGTGTGGCTGCCGAACGAAGGCCTGCTCGATGTCGTCACGGCGGTGTCAGGCAGCGGACCGGCGTACTTCTTTCTGGTTATGGAGGCGCTCGGGGGCGCCGCCATCGCGCAGGGGCTGGAGCCATCGATCGCGCGGCTGCTGACGCTGGAAACGGCGTTCGGCGCCGCCAAGATGGCGCTGGAGGGCGGCACCGAGCCCGACGAGCTGCGCCGCCGGGTCACATCGCCCGGCGGCACTACCGAGCGAGCCATCGCTGTACTGCGCGAGGGCGCCATCGAGCAACTCTTTGCCGACGCCGTCGAGGCCGCCACGCAGCGTGCGCGCGAGCTTGCTGACCTGTTTGGGAGAGAACAATAATGGGAGGCCCCTTCGGCCAGGCCGCAGTGTTCCTGATAGACACGCTGTTCTGGCTCTATATTCTCGCTGTGCTGCTGCGCTTTTTGTTCCAGCTCGTGCGCGCGGACTTTTATAACCCGTTTTCGCAGGCCCTGGTGGCGATCACCAACCCGACGCTGTTGCCGCTGCGGCGCATGATTCCGGGCCTCTACGGCATCGACTTCGCCGCGCTCGTACTGGTGCTGGTGCTCCAGGTCGTCAAAAACGTGCTGCTCGGGTTGATCTTCGGTCAGTGGTACAACCTCCTTGGGCTAATCGTGTACTCGGCCGCCGAGCTGCTGCAGATGACCGTCTACCTGTTCATCTTCTTGATCTTCATCCGTGTCCTTCTGAGCTGGGTGGCTCCGTACGGCGGCCACAACCCGGTTACGGGGCTGCTGTACAGTGTCACCGAGCCGCTGATGCGATCGGCGCGGCGCCTGATTCCGCCGCTCTCGGGCCTGGACCTGTCCCCCATCGCCGTATTCATTCTGCTTTATCTCACATTGATCCTGATCGTGACGCCGTTGCTGAGCGTCGGCAAGTCGCTGCTCGTATAAGTCTGATGCCGTGGTTTCGTTGGGACGGCGAGGACCTGGTGCTGCAAGTCCGCATCCAGCCGCGCGCGCGCCGCGACGAGTTCGCCGGCGTGGTCGGTGATTGTCTTAAGGTACGGATCACGGCGCCGCCGCTGGAAGGGCGCGCTAATGCCCAGCTGATTGCGTTCGTGGCCAGGCAGTTCGGCACGGCCAAGGGGCACGTGAGCCTGCTCCAGGGCGAGACGGCCAGGACCAAGGTCGTGCGTGTGGAGGCGCCGACCCGGATCCCGCCAGGCCTGGCGATCCGCCTGCCCAGGGCATGATCGCCCCATCGGATATAGGGTTTTTTATCGCCTGCCGGCGAGTATTCTAATCGGGTTCTCGCACCCAAAGGCGAGGTACTTTTCGGTTCGCCGACCGGCGATTATTCTCGAACGGGGTTCCGCCCCCGTACGACGGGTTCTTTAATGTGGCCCCAAAGACAATTTTGTCTGGAACAAAATTGGACGCA
>JBHHZP010000222.1:0-4548 GCA_046758085.1 Acidiferrobacterales bacterium | reverse complement strand
GGTGCCGGTCTGGATCTTGGCGATGAGCGCGTCCTGGTAGTCCTTGACGTTCACCGGCGCGTTGCTGCCGATGGTGAGCATGCCCCCGGGTGAGAGGTCGGCATTGGCGATCAGCACCAGGAACTCCTCCCCGCTCAAGATGCCCACCTCGGTGACGCGGTTGAGCTTGGCGCCGGCGATCGCCGTGGGGTCGTCCGCTCGCGGCAGGCCGCGGCGCGGCTCGAGGCTGAAGTAATCCACATACACCTGGCCGTGGACCTTGTCGTACTCGTGCTGGTGAGCATCGGTACTCCCACCGAGGCCGTCGTTGCCGGGCGCCGTCGTGCCGCCGCTGGGGCTGTCGGTATCGACGTCGATGTGACCGCCCTGGAAGCCGCCGCCGCAATCGATGGTGCAGGGCTGGGCGGCGGCGGGCATGCCGAGGCTGCTTATTAGTATCGTGTCGACCCCACTGCTCTTGAAGGCGATCAGCGGTTGGGAGGCCACCTGGACCGGTGTCAGCCCATCGCCGAGCAGTTGCGCGACCACGGTATCCTCCGCATCGAGCGTATCGCCATCGCCGTTGCCGTCGACGTTGTCGGTGCTGTTGAGGCTGGCGTCCTGGTTCAGGTCAAACACCGTGAACTGCGGCGGCCCGCCCGTCAGAAAATCGAGCTGCGTCAGCCAGTTCTCGTAGACCGCGAGGGTCGGATTGGTCGAGGTGAACTGCACGCGATCGGCACGCACCACCAGATGACCGAACAGCCGTTCACCCACCGGCAAATCGAGCTTCCAGCCGTCGACCGTTGTATAGTCAACGGCATTGTTCGTGGCTACGCGCACGCTGGTTGCCGGGCTCGTGCCCGTGTAGCTTTTCGCAGTGAGGGTCTGCGTGACCAGGCTGGGCGTGGCGATGGCCGAGCCCTGGTCGTGGATACCGTAGATCGCCTGCACCGTGGTGTCGGCGATATCGGTAGCGTTGAACCCGCGCCCGGTGCCGAAGAACACGATAAAATCCCCATCAGGATGCCTGCTGACATCGGGGGCGGCGGTGATCGGTTGCGCGGCGCTGCCCGGATACAGCTTGTAGTAACTGACCTCGCCGACCGTCACCGGCGTGCTGCTTACGCCCGTCAGGTCGAAGCGCCACAGGTCGCCGTTCAAATCACCGGCGAAGACGTAATCGGCGTTACCGTCGAAGTCGCTATCGATCACGGTCGGGCTCGACAGGCCGTTCTTGTCACTGGCGCTCGGTACGGCCTGGCCACTCGGTTCCACTTTGACCACATCGCCGCTGTCGATGTCGATAATATAGAGCACGGCGTTGCCGTTGGTGCTGTCGTAGCCGTTGCCGGCGATGACGACCCACTGGCCCGATTTCAGGCGCGTGATCGTCGGCCGGCTGAAGGTGTAGCCGAGGTCGGGATCGGCGCCGTTGGCGGGGGCGCCGATTTCCCAGAGGATCTTGGCCTTGGCGCTGTTCTCGGTGTCCGCGGTGGTGACGGGCGTGGTGATGTCTAAAGCGTAAAAGCCCTTACCGCCGGCACCGAGGCCGCCCACCAGCACGGTGCGCCAGCAAGAGCCGGCGCAGCCCGGGAAGGCCCCGTAGGCATCGCCGGAGGCGAGCTCACCATCGACGAAATACGTGTGTGCGTAGGGGTCCGCGGCGAGCTTGGCCAAATCCGCAATCACCATGGAGGGGATGTAACCGAACACTTCCTGGCCGTTGGTGGCATCGAAGGCGTGCAGCATGCCGTCGTTCGCGCCCGCGTAGACGCGCGCGGCGCGCGCGCTGTTGCTGGCCTTGAACGCTGCGTAGCCCGAAAAGGTGTAGTTCTGGCTCGGCGCCGCGACGTATTCGGGTGCCGAGTGGATGATGTCTCCCAGGATGCTGCCGCGCGTGCGCAGCGTGGCGCCCTCGTTGCTGCGATCCCCGCGTACAAAATTGATAATGCTCTGCTGATCGGCGAGCGTGGCGGTAATCGCGTCCTGCTGCGCCTGGGTCAGCACCGTCCCGGGGGTTGGCGCCGGATTGGTGACATAGTCGTTGTAACGAAACGGAAGCTTGTCAACGTCGCTGGGCGCGTTACCGATCCATGTGATGCTGTCCCCGTCGGTGGTGATAATGATGCGCTTGTTGGTCCCGGTGGCCGCACTCCAGTAGGTCGAGCTGACGTTATCGGCGTCGGCACCGGCCGGGTCCGCGAACACGTCCCTGGCCTTCCAGTCGGGCGTAGCACCGATCACGCCCCCGCCGCTTACCGGGTAGGCGATCAGATCGCCGATCCAGGTGCCGTTCTCGAACCACGGCGAGTACAGTACCGGGGTGGGACTGGTGGAGCTCAGATTAAAGGTATTGAGATCGCCCATGCCGACATAATTGAGCGGCTGCAAGGACGGGGCGGTCAACGACGCGGCAAACAGGCCGATGACGGGGAAGCCGGCGACGGCGGCGATGAGGTATTTGAATTTGCGAAAAACCTGGAACAGCTTCATGACTACTAACCTCAATGGCTACTTCATTGCAAACGGGAAATCAGTTCGGGGCTTGCTCGGTGACGGCGATGGCCTGCAGCGTCCGTACTGCGCCTTTCTGGCTGGTCCCGCGCGCTGAGACCCGGTAGATGTTCCGTGTCGGGGCGGGCAACCCGTTGAGCGCCAGCGACTGCCCGCCTGGGGCGGGGCGGTTGGCGATATATTCGATGGTGTATTGTTCCCGGCTGTCGGCGGTCGTGCGGTAATTCGCGGAGTTTGACCAGAAAGACGGGTCCTTTACGTCCAACACGCCGGCCCCCACATCGAAGATGACGTACCCGTTGACCGCTGCCGGATCGGTCGGGCTCGGCGAGGCCGGCGGCTGAATGTTATTGCTGACATAATTCTGTCCCGCGAACAGGGCGTTTTCTGATCTGGCAAGCGCTTCTGTTTGTTGCTGGGCGTTGCCTGCCATCAGAAACTGCAGGTTAGAGGTGGCCATGGCGCTCATCGCGAGCATGGTCATGATCACCAGCACCGCCAACGCAACGATTAACGCGGTGCCTTGCTGCGAGGAAGGGAAACGAAGCGTATGCGTAGTCATGGTTACAGGCGTCCTCAGGTTAGGTGTCACTCGCTCACAGGGGTGGGTTGCGCAAACGGATCGTGGAGGTGAACAGTTGGCAACGCACGTTCGCCGGGCAGTTCTTGTTGACACCGGCCATGTTGTAGGTGGGTGTGTCCGTGTACTCTGGCTCGGCACAGGCTGCCCGCAGCAGTAGCCATACACGCACGGCAATGACGTTCGCCCAGTTGGCGCCCACCGCGTTGGCATCTACGAACCCGTCGATGGACGCGTCACCGTTATTATCGATGCCATACTGCACCTGAAAATCCTGTACTCCCGTGACGATTTCCTCCTGCGTTGCGACGCCGGGACCTGTGACCGTCACGCGGTATAACGACGGTAACGCCTGGCCCGCATTCACCCCGCTCGTGCATTGACCCGTGCCCGTACGTATGTGGTATGCGTGCGCGACGACCTGGTGTATGAAAGACGGTTGCAAGAAGCCCGCAGGCGCGGTATTCGTCGTGAACAGGCTCGCGGTGTCGATATCCGTGATAACGTAGTTGCGACTCGTGGCGAGTGCCGCGGGGTCCACCGTGAAAGGCGAGGCATGGCGTATTATGAGTACGTCGCCGCGCACGTAGACGCTGTTTGGGATGCAATTTGCGTTCGTGTAGTTGCCGGTGATGGTACCGTCGTTGTTCGAATCATTCAGGCCGTAAACCCGTTGCTCCACCATCCGTGCCCATGTGTCGCTGTTGCACCCGGTGCTGGTCGGAGCGACCGCGTTTTGGATATCCGCAATGGCGCCTTCGTAGCCGCCCCAGTAGCCAGCGAGACGAACATCCTTGAGCGTCGTTTCGATGGCATGACGACCGCTCTGCTGGACTTTGGCAAAGCTGTTATTGGTGTCGTAGCTGTGCTTGTTGCCGGCGAACACGAGAATCACCGCTGCCGTCACGATCAATCCAAGGGTCATTGCGACCATCAGCTCAATCAGGCTGAAGCCGGATACCGCCGGTGCATCGCGGCGGCCTAATGCGTGCAGATGGCTGTTCATCTCAGGGTTACCGTCATCGTGAACTGTTGGGCAACCAGCGCGGCACGCGCAGCTGCACTGAGGTTGGGATCGCCCTGATTGCTCCGGTCGTCCCAAAAGACGTTTATCGAGAACGTCTGGCTGTCCGCGGATACGACTGTGCCCCGGCCATTGGGGAGAAGGTTCTGGTTGGCGGTATTCCAATCATAACGATCGGAGTCACGTATCTGATCCGTGGTACAGGCCAGTGCACACGAGGCCGGTGGGCTGCCCGGTGTGCTGAGAATGTTGTTGTACAGGCCTGCGGCCAGACCGGCAGGGTTGGCGCGCAGCCTGTCCATCATGTCATAGGCTTGGAATACCGCCTGCGTGCGGAGATAACCGCCCTGGCCCGTGGTGATGGCCACCGTCTGCATGGCGGCGACGCCCAGAAGCCCGATTGAGAGCACGGCGAGCGCCACCAATACCTCGATCAGGGAATAGCCGC
>JBHHZP010000221.1:0-4553 GCA_046758085.1 Acidiferrobacterales bacterium | reverse complement strand
TGGGCAAGGTAGCGGTGATCCTCGCCCCCTTCTTCCTCTGGCTCACCTCCTGATTTTTCTCTCTCTCATCGGATGGAAGACTTAGCCGGGCGCCGCTCAGGTCACCCGGCTCTTCCCTTTTCAGACTCCGTTGGAATGGGGGTTGACCACCCTTGCTGTAGATTTGACTTGACATACCTATGTTTCAATGTATATTAGTATGTAATTGGCGTACTAAGTAGAAGTCAGGAGGTGTCGGAGATGGCAATAGTCAGCAAAGACGGCGTCCAACGGAAGGTTGTTCGGCCTGCAGGAGGTGGAGACCGTCTTCGTAAATTGAAGTCGGGCACTGTTTGATGCCATGAGTCCCAGAACCCGCGATGCGCTGAAAGTTGCCGATGAGGTGTGGATCGCCACTGCCCTGCTTCATCGGGAGCACCCCAAGCGAGCAGACTTCACGATCGCTGAAATCGTCGAGCGCGCCAGAGAGGAAAAGCTCTCTCCGCAGCTACGCCCCGGCGTCTACGTCCATGCGGTCCAGCACTGCGTGGCCAACCGGCCGCCCAACCCGGGCCGGTACCGGATGCTCGTGGAGACCGGAGAGAACCGCCGTCGCCTCTTCCGGCCCGGCGACCCGTACCATCCTAACAGGGAAGGGGCCAAGATCGCGCCCGCTCGGGAGAACATTCCGGCCGAATATCACGAACTGCTCGACTGGTATGAGCAGGACTACGCCCGCCGCGGAGCCCGAAGGGCCGCGGGCGATCCGCTCCTGGCCCTGCGCGGGTCAGGCCGGGCCCTGTGGGTGAACGAGCATGCGGACGACTACGTGAAACGCCTCCGCGAGGGGTGGGAGTGAGCCGGATCTTCTGGGACACGAATCTCTTCATTTACCTCTTCGAAGATCACGGCGCCCGGTCCCAGCGCGTGGCGGCGCTCAGGGAGCGCATGCTCCAGCGGAACGACCAGCTCTGCACCTCGACCCTCACCCTCGGCGAAGTGCTGGTCAAGCCGTTGGAGCAGAGGGACGAAGCCCTCCGCCGCAGGTACGAGGAGGCGCTCTCGCAGGCCGTCGTGCTGATCCCGTTCGACAAGCCCGCGGCCACGACCTACGCGGCCATCCGGCGGGACCGGACCATCCGGGCGCCGGACGCCATTCAGCTGGCGTGCGCAGCTCAGGCGCGCGTCGATCTCTTTATCACCAACGACGACCGCCTGAGCCGGTGCACCGTGCCCGAGATCCAGTTCATCTCCTCCCTTGAGCACGCCTTCCTGTGAGGCGGCCCTGGTGTCTCCCGGCCCTTCCCTTTTCACCACGTCCCGTCGCCGACAGCCGCGAAATCGCGCTTGACCCTGGTTGCCCACCAAAGCGAGAATAGCGCAGCACTTACACCGTCGTGCCCGGTGGCTTCTCTACTGGCCCAAGCAGCGGTTGCTGAGTCCTGGCTCTTCAGAATGAGGGGAATGTGCTTCGGATCTCGATCAAGGACGTCGGAAATAGGCTGCAGCGGCCGCTTAGACGACTTGAGCCGAACTTGAGAGCGCACAGAGAGATCAACGATGAGTGATAGACTTATCTTCGTTAGCTGCGGTCAATTGACAGAGGAAGAAAAGTCCCTGGGTCTCGCGGTCAAAGACGCGATCGACGCTACTCCTGGGTTTGAGGCATACTTCGCGGAGAGTGTCCATGATCTTGAGGCCCTCGGGCGTAACATCTTCGATGCTTTGCGCCGATGCTCAGGTGCGGTGGCCTTTCTCCACGAACGTGGAACCGTTCTAGATGCGTCGGGTTCGAAGTGGGGACACCGCTCGTCTGTGTGGGTGAACCAGGAGATCGCAATCTTGGCGTATCGCCAGTTCCTGGAGTCCCAGCAGATCCCTGTGTTGGTATTCAAGGATGAACGAGTCAAGCTTGAAGGCGCGATGACAGCGCTGATTGTGAACCCGCTCTCAATCGTCAAGCCAGCCGAAGTAGTGAAAATAGTTAAGTCGTGGCTGGACGACCAATCATTCTCAACGGGCCCTGATGACGTCTTCTTAGAAAAGTGGGCGCGCCTCTCGGACAAATCGCGAAAGGTTATAGCATGTCTCGTTGATCAAGGCGGAGACCAAGTCAAGGAGGATGCTGTTCGGAGGGCTCTGATCGACACCTTCGGCGTGCCCAGGAACGAGGCATCAACTGTCGTCCGAAACGCTAAACTTGAGTTCATCAGCACGGATTTAGTGAAGCTTATACACAATATCCACTCTGGCGACGAGCTGAGCGCGCATCCTACCTGGAAGTTCCAACTCCGGAGAGCTGTAGCGCAGTGGCGGGCATCTCAGTCGTGAGTGAGCGCACAGGGTCATGGGGTCACACAGGGTCATGGGGTCAGTGGGGTCATGTCAGTGGGGTCTGACCCCAAACATATGCTGTGACCCCAAACATAAGTATAATGGGACTATACTGACCAGTATGTTACAGCCGCGAAGGCGCCGAGATCTTCTTGACAAGTCCTGGTGAACAAAGGAGAATTCGGCCATATGTGGGAAGTTTGGGAACCGGAATATACTGAACAGTATACTCATAGTTTAGGCCGACGGGACCGCGAAAATCCGGCGCAGGACGTATACTGTTCGCCTCCTGCGGAAAATGGTAATGCCAAGCCGCGAGGACTACCTTCGCGTTCTGAAGTTGCCACCCAGCGCCACGTCTGGTGACGTGAAGCGGGCGTACCGTCAACTGGTGAAAGTCTGGCATCCGGACCGGTTCTCCAACGATCCAGATTTGCAAGCCCGAGCGACCGCCGAGCTAGCATCCATCAACGAGGCTTACGAGGCTCTCAAGACACTCGCGATCCCTCCGAGTCCAACGCAGCCGCAATCTCCACCACAGCCGCGACCGGAGCCGTTCACAACTAACGTTCGCAGCGGCGAGACGGCTCGGATTGTCGAGATCCACCCAGGTGACGATCATTATCCGCGGAGGCACACTCTTGTCGGTCAACTCGTTGTCGTAAAGGATCCAATTCATCATGGAAATGGCTGGCATTCCGCGAACGTGACATTCCGGTCAGCGCCACTTGCTGGCGCCGACGGTGCGTTGTTTGCCTCGGTGCGTTTGCAGCGTGTCTGAACTTCTGCAATCATTCGGCCATAGCGCAACGCGGCCTAACTTTTTGCTGCAGCCGACGCGCGGCCGTATGCTGGCCCGGGCCTGAAGGCCCTCATGCTTTGCAAGCTTCAGCGTGTCAGGTACTCTGGCACGGGGAGGCCGCGCGCGGCTGAGCGAAAGATCCGTTAGGCCTCAGTGCTGGGCGTCAAAGGGAGTGAGCTGCGTGACTCCATCCAACGATGCTGAGCGGTGGCTACGGACACCCGATCTTGTACATTTCGGACTCGCTCTCGGTATCGGCGGCTTCCTGGGGGGCTACAAGCCTGGCTTCTGGTGGACGCTGATAGTGGCCGTCGTTGCTGCCGCGCCAATGGCCTTCGTTACGTCGCTCATCAGCACGCTTCGAGCGTCCGCGTATCTGCGCGCTCACGGGGTTCCATCGGAACTTCAGCGGGTCGTGCTTCGTCCCGGCTTCTGGCCGCGGTTCGGAGGCACAATCACGACGATTCTCGTGACCGCGGGAATCGTCAGCCTCTTTCGGTGACTACCGTGGCCCACAGGGTCTATGAGGCCATCGTGAAGCCGGTGAAATCCGGCGTTCTCACCGAACCCTTTTCGAGGGATGCAAGGAAAAGGGGGCAGGCTTGCCCTGTCGAAAACCTAGCTTGCTGGGGCGGTGAGCACCTGGTGGAGCAACCACCGCCACCACAAGGCCCCTAATTGGACCGCCCGATACACGTTGTCGGTGATGCCGCGCAGCAGGAGCTGCTTGACCTGTTGCCAGTACCGCCGGGCGGTGAGCGCGTCCCCGAACCGCCGCTTGACGACGGAGTAGACCGTCTCGGCCATCCAGCGCTGGCCATACCGCCGGTGCGGGAACCAGCGCTGCATCCGGCGGCGGTAGGGTTGGGCCGGGGTCTAGGATTGGGGTCAGACCTGATTATTGACAGGGCTGCTGACGCTAAGGAGATTTCAAATGCTCGATGCCATTTTGAAGACGTTCGATAGGCCCAATGATGTGCGTCTTTTTGAGAAGGGGCGATTTGAAGTTGTGAAGATCGGTGGTCTCACCATCGGCAGGGCTACATATGAGCCGGGATGGAAGTGGTCCGTTCACGTCGGCCCTCAGGCTGGAACCCGTCTTTGCAGTGTCGAGCATGTGGGCTTGGTCGTGGCTGGGACGGCCACAGCTGCATTCGAAGACGGCAGTGTTGTCGAGCTGACGCCGGGCAACCTCTTCTATATCCCACCGAAACCTCACGACAGCTGGGTCGTTGGAGATGAATCTTACGTTTCGTTGCATTTCCTCGGGGCAGACAAGTACGCGAAGTAGTGCACCGTGGGAGAGAAGGGTCAGGGTCGCTCTCAGTTTTGTGACGTCTTGGCGTTATAGCGTTATGGTGCAAGCTGGCTCTATGAAAACTCCAGCCAAGCGAGCCACCATCTACCTCGAACCTCGCCTGCATAAGGCCCTGAAGGT
>JBHHZP010000220.1:0-4566 GCA_046758085.1 Acidiferrobacterales bacterium | reverse complement strand
CGCAATTTCCGCCGGCGAGGGCGGTTGCCCATTCAGCAGCGACTTGTGGCACACACCACAATTTGGTCGTTGATCGAGCTGGTCTGCCGGCACGCGTTTGATGCTGTCACAATGCGGGCAGACGACAAGCTTGGCGTTGGACATGAGCTGAGCTTTCGTGCCAGAACATCGCCGATCAGAGACCACGATCAACCGGTCTGCTGAATTCATGGGGCTCATCCCCTCGCTTTTCAAGCAAGCGACTGTGGTGGCTGGCGTGGGATCAGTGGCCAGTTGCGCAAGTCGTGGCTGGATCGATAGCTCAGCCAATGGTGGTGGCGCCCGTACCTAAAGAGCGGACCAAGAGAATGGCGGTGTTCGGGCACAAACTGGAAAACTGGCGCGTGGCGCGAATCTCCGCCGGCGCCAGTGAGCGGTCAATACATCTAAAACCGCGTAATGCGAAGTAGGCCTCAGCATCCAGCGTCAGCACGTAGAGATCGCGCACCCCGCGTTGTACTGCGTGCTCAACGAGCTTTTGGCACAACCGGTTGCCGATCCCTTGCTTGCGAAGGCTGGCGTCCACCGCCAGCGAACGCAACAGGCCCACCCGTCCATGGACCTCCAGCCCGATGACTCCGGCAACCTGGTTACCGCCAATCGCAAGGATGAAATCGCGAATGTGCTGGGCGACGTCGCTGTGCGGGAGATTGGCACCGTCAAGCAACTTGACTATGGTCGCGATATCATCGAGCGATGCAGGCCTGTGGGTGAAGTCACCCGCGCGCGCGGCCAGCCTGGCCGTTGAGCCGTTGCCTGTGTACACCATTGATTATCGATCGCTTATCGGTTTAACCACGGCCCGGCCAGCGCGCGAATGCGACGAAATACAGAACGACAAGGTTAACCAGCGGTACGACCATGAGCAGGCTCAGCCATTTGGAGAATCCCGCTTTCGAATAGATCTTCCAGAAAGGTGTGACGATAATCGCGGCAAAAGTCAACCAAATGACGAGGCCGACGACTCCCATTCCTTCCGCTCCCATTCCATACTCTGGCATGTCATTCTCCTGTGATAGCTATTCAAAGCAGTTGAGTTACGTTCATTGCCGCCCCCAGGACCGGCTCGGGCCGGCTGGGTGGGTCCGTATGTTGCAGCACGATTGCAACGAACACCGTTACGGCTTGCGTATGCGTGCGCCAGCCTCAATGATACCGTATTCGATGCCTACTTATAGATGGCGCAAGGCGTGGCTGTTGATCGGCTGGTTGCTGGTCGCGTCGGTTGCCTATCTCTCGCTGATGCCGGATCCACCGACGCTCCAAGTCAGCGCGGGTGACAAAGTGGGGCATGCGCTGGCCTATGCGACGTTGATGCTGTGGTTTCTGCAGCTGAATCCACCCTCACGCCGGGCGGTGCTCGCCGCCGCGCTGGTCACCATGGGCATTTTGCTTGAGTTAATCCAGGGGCTGAGCGCCGCCCGCAGCGCCGAGCTGCTGGACGTCCTCGCCAATACGGCTGGTGTGCTCTGCGGCTGGTTGCTGGGCCACACACGCGCAGCCACCGCCCTGCAGGCCCTGGAACGAAGGCTCACCCGAATCTCGGTCTGAGGGAAAACAAGGGTCCTACGCGTCAAGCTTCCAGAACGATGCCGGATCTGGCCCGTTCCTTGCATGTATAGTTGGTAGAAAACTACCACACGGGGGTGTCCACGTACCATGTATACTCAAATCGAGCTTCTGGGAGCCGCCGGCGCAGCGTTAGTTACGCTAGCCTTCTTCGCACGAGTGCTGTTGCCCCGGCGTGTCAGTGCCAATGGGCGCAAGATTGTGCCCATTACCGTCACCCAAAGACGCCGCGAGCGCCGCCTGCGGTGCCGGCGCATGATGGCGGATCGCCGCGCCGACGTGCGCGATGACCCCGACCGTCGCTACGGGCCCGGCCGCCGCCCAGCAGATCAGTGGGACGACCGCTACCGACTCTAAGCACAGCGGCACTCGCCTAGCGCTGATCGCGCGACCGGCCCACTGGTGCGAGCGATCGTGGCGGGCGTGCATCCTTTCCTCGCGGCAGCGCACGCGTGTGCCGTCGGTGTTTATTGCTGTTCCATACCCCTCTGGTGCGCTGGCGCTCGCACGCGGCTGCGCACAACTACCGTTTGTCGGCTACCACGGTTTCATCCGTTCATAGCACCGCGTTGTACGCCATAAGCACAAACGCCGCCGCCCGCGCCGCCTTGCGCTCTTGCCGTTTTCATTGCGCTAGGGCGCGCGCCCGTGTGTGCCCACAGCATGGGGGCTACGGCGGTGACGGCACGTGCGGGCGTGTTCGGGGGGAAGCCTGGCGCCGTAGGGGCAGGCAATCCGCGTTGTATTTCGCAGTAGCGATAACATCACGTCCATGCTCGGCAAAATATTGCATCGTGGCGCACGAACCAACGGCAGTGCGCAGTGTCATAAGTTTTGCGGTTCGCCACGCCGTTACGGAATGTGAAAAAAAGACATCGAAGCGTTACGCAAGGGGGCAGAGCGGCGGTTTTCCTATGCCCGCAGAACGCGTGTTACACTTTGATCGCCACCTATGACAAACCATATCAGCACTGAGGAGGACACGATGAAAACTCGTTTACCCCTACTGTTTGTAGCAATACTTCTTACTGCGGCCGTCCCCTTGCTCTTGGGCGCGGGCACACCAAGCAAATCAACGCCGCCACGGGCGTCCGTCTCAAAGGATGTAAAGTACTACAACCAGGGCGTCAAAGCACAAAACCAGGGTGACTATCAACGCGCCGTCGAGCTATATCGCAAAGCATTGCGGGTGAATCCGAATTTTGCGGATGCGCTGAACAACCTGGGCTTCAGCCTGCGTAGCATTGGCAAGCAGTACATGGACGAGGCGATGCAGTCCTATGACAGGGCACTGCAGCTGAAACGCGACCACCAACAGGCGTTGGAGTACCAGGGAGAACTCTATCTGTGGCGCGGGCAACTGCAAAAAGCCAACGAGAACTACCAGCGTTTGCGGCGCTTGAATTCTCGTGAAGCCACAAAACTCAAGAAACATCTGGACCGCATGGTGGCGCAGGCAAAGCAGATAGGCTAAGGTCGCCCGATTGGTTGGCGCCGTATGCAGGCGCTGACAGTGCTAGTCGATTACTGGCAGTCATTGGCCGCCTTTGCGCTGTTCGGGCTGCTGCACTCCCTCGGTGCGCAGGAGCCCTTCAAGAACGCCTTGGCGCGCTGGACCTCGCCATTCTTCGTCGATCACTTCTGGCGTTTCGTCTACTGTGCGCTGAGCTACGCGGCGCTGTATTACTGGATTGCGGTGCTGCACTGGGGCGCGCATCCCGATGCCAACGTGTGGCTGGTCGATTATCCCCAGCCCGTGTGGCGGGTGCTGGTGGTATTGCATCTGTTTTCCATCGCGCTCGCCTATGTCTCGTTCCTGCAGAGCGATTACCTCGAGTTCCTGGGCCTGACGCAGATGTGGCGCGGCCTTAGACGCCTGCTCAGCCCATCCGCCCATGTACCTGTTCTCGCGCTCTTCGGCACCCAGCGTTTGGAGGTCAAAGGCGTCTACGGCTGGATCCGCCATCCAATGCTGGTCGCCGGATTCCTGTTTCTCGCCACCAGTGGCCCTTCGCGCAACAACCTCGTGTTTTTGCTGATGTACACGATGTATATGCTGATCGGGGGCTACTACGAGGAGCGCCGGCTGGTGCGTATCTTCGGCGAGCAGTACCTGCAGTACAGACAACAGGTGGGCGCGTTCACTCCGCGGCTGCGCCGGCTGGTATCGATGGCGGGGTACAAGGGCTGACGGCGCGTCGATCCGCGCAACCTTTCCATGACCGACGCGAGCTCAGCGGTACTGTGGAACCTGGTGGAGGCGGCTTCCAACTTTTTCTACGACCCTGCCATCTTCTGGGGTGCGCCGCTGGTGCTCGCCATCGTGTGGGCGATCTTTCACAAGAGACATTGAGTCCCGGATCGCCCGGGGGTGCAGACGGCGCAAGCGGAACAGGTCTATGTCTACAAGCCAAAGCGCGAGACATCGATACCGTTGACGTTGGTAACGTTCCAGCCCAGCGGCCCTCTGACCGGACTTATGGTTACGGACTCCGGCATCCCTGCCTCACCAATGAGGTAGGCGCTTTCACCTTCTTGCACCACCAGTACCGGCAGCACGCCCCGGGCGATGGCGCTGCCGTCGCGGACGTCAATGGTCACATCGCGCAGGCGTATGTCGAACCCATCGAATCTGTTAAAGGCGCAACCGAGCACCCGGCGCACGGCCAGATAATTGAGCCCATTTTCGTCCAGATACTGTCGTGACACATGCGACATCGCGCGCGCGATGTCGCGACCGCCTGCTCGCCGTTGCGCAGCAAGGCGCGTATGGTGCGTTCGCAGGGGTCGCAGAGGGACCACACCGCAACCACAACGACCATGAATAACACGATGACAACGTTCCCGCGATTAAGCCACATAAGAAAGTTGTTTTCCGACCCGCGTGCCTACGCAGGGCTGCGCATCGTCACACGCACCATTGAATCAAGACCGTGGCGGCTACGCCGGGCTTGAGTC
>JBHHZP010000219.1:0-4611 GCA_046758085.1 Acidiferrobacterales bacterium | reverse complement strand
CAGGGTCGAGCTAGAGGGATGGCACGAGGCCGGCGACGCTGGCGGCACTGTTACGTTTCGCTTGAGCGACTCCGAGAGCCTCGATTTGATCAAGGCTGCGTTTTCCCCGTGTGCCAACGGCACAGATCCGCGTTACTTGTTGAATCTGACGAAGGTCAACCAGCAGGGTCCGGCTATTGATCCAATACGGCGGGAGCGTTTGGCGCATGCGCTGCAGGTCGAGCCCTTATCACGCAATGCCCTAACGTTGAGCAGGGACCCCGACTTCTGGCGTTATCTGGAGCTAATTGATTTTGTTGCAGTGAACGGCGAGATCGATGAAGCACACGCGAAGCAGTACATTTACCGGCTGTGCGACATCCAATGCCGTCGCGAGCTGGACAAAAACCAGCACGCCGCCCGGCAATACCGAACGTTGATCGTCAAGCCTTTCTTTGTCTGGCTTGGTGCCCGATCGCCCTAGTGTAATTCACTATCTCTTCCGTACGTGAAAAGGCACCGAAGAGTCGATCGGCGTGCGCAATTTATTACCCAGCATCTTTAGATACTTCTAGCCTAGCGATCGCGCTCGAGGAGCAAAGTATACACGGCACGGTAAAGCCGCCAGTAATCCGCGGGTGCCGGTTTGAGGTCTACATGGACCAGGCCGTTCACCAGGAATAGCCTCACCTGGCTTGGCGGCAGTGCACCGGCGAGCGCAACGCTTTCGGTGTAAGGAATCATCGGGTCATCCAGGCCATGTACGAGGATGACATCGGCCTTTATCCCGGAAAGATCCCGATTACTCAGGCTTAGTGCTTGAATCTCTGACTTGATATTTATCGGCAACTGTGCAAAGAGTTCTTGTACGCGTTGCCGGTCGGTATTATTGACAAAGCCGTAGACTGCACGTCCTTGCGGACCCAGGCGCGCTGCGAGCGTGGTCACGTCTGCCCGCGGGTCCTTCAGCTTTTGCCGCGCAATGGCCGCCAGTACTCGCCGATCCAATGCCGCTGACAGCTCGTCGACATTGCTGAGCACAAGCACCCACTTGCCATATTCGTTCGGTTCGCGATTGTGCCACTGCACGCCATTTTTGAAGTCACCGGTTGTAGAGAACGTAAGCATATCTAGCATGTCGTAATAGCCGCCGATAGCAAGAATAAATCCAAGGCGCTCGCGTATACGCGGCTGCGCCGCCGCGAGCAAAGCCGGTCCCGACGCCACACTCAACGAGATGATGCCGATGCGGTTGTTCGGTGCCAGCCCCGGTGTTGCTTGCATGTACAGCACGGCGTCCGCTATGTCCCGAGCGGCAACCGCGCGCAGCTTGAGTTGGCGCAGGCCGACAAGATCGGGCACGAGCACTACAAACCGGGTACTGGCGAGCGCTGCCGCGAAATCGACTAGGCGCGGTTCATCCTTACCTAGCGGAGAGGCGCCGTGGAGCAGTACAAGCCCCGCCAACGGTTCTTCGAGCGGGCGGTAAACGTCGCCCCGGTGCGTGCGATGGTCCACCTCGTAGGTAACTGGCGCACGCATCATCGGCGGCGTGCGACGTTGGGAATCCGGCGCGTTGAGTGCTGCAAGCTCCAGCAGCAGGCGAGCGGCCTCGTAAGCGCGCCACGGTGAACCGATTAGCACGAGCGCTAGCAGTACTACGGCGAGCACGGCGGCGATGATTAACCCAACCTTGGCCATGAGCCGCCCAAGCCTTCTTCGGGGCCGGGGCGCGGGAGGTTCGGACGCAGCGGCGTCGTTATCGTGTCTGGCGTTTGTCATAATCCGAGAGTCCTTTCACACCGGTCACACCGGTGCTGCGAGCTACCGCGCGCCCGTTAGCGGCGCGGTGAGGTGTCAGCCCACCATCCGGACTGCGCCACCGCGGCGCGGGTCGCCCGCCCCGCAGAAACGCCGCTTGGCGGCATCACCGCCCGCTATGTGAACGCCACCGAAGAACAGATTACGCTCACCCCAAAGCTTTTGGTGCGGGAATGCCTGTTCCAGGCGGGCCAGTTGCGCGGGTCTGAATCCCGGCTCGATGCTAAGGAGGCCATTCTCAAAGTGTATACGCGGGCGGTTCACAGCCGTGCGCAGAGACGTACCAAAGTCGAAAAGATTCAACAACACTTGTAGCATCGCCGTGCGAATACGGTTGGATCCGCCCGATCCCATTGTCATGCTCGCGCCATCACCTCGGAAAATAAGCGTCGGGGACACCATTGACGAAAGCCGTTGGCCGGGCGACTGCTGGTGGAATCCGCCGGGATTGATATCCTCCTCGCCCAGCATATTGTTCAACATGATGCCGGTGCCGGGTATCACGTAGGCCGAGCCTTCACCGTTGGAGGTCGTCATGCTTGCCAGGTTGCCGCTGGAATCCACGACGCTGATGTGTGTGGTTCCTCGCGAGCTGATGCCTTGTTGCAAGATCGAAGTGCGATAGCTGCGCACCAGCCGTTTGCCGAGCAGCTTGCGCGCGGTCGCGTGGCCGGAGCTCTTCCGGTCAGCGATCTCGGCACGCGCGCGGTTTGTGCCTTCCATGGTGCGGGCCAGCAGGGACAGATAGGCGGCGCTGCCGAATCTCAGCGCGTGCACGTCCAGCTGCTCCAGTAGCTTAAGGGCCAAGGCGATCAGCACACCACCTGAGGACGGTGGTGGATTCGTGAGCAGGCGGTTTCCACGATAGCCGATTGCCAGTGGCTTTCGTTTAATGACACGATAGCCTTTAAGATCGTCGCGTGTAAGACTGCCCCCGCGTGTGCGACAGTCCGCGATGATACGCTGCGCCACGTCTCCGCGATAGAATAGCGCCTCGCCTTCTTGCGCCAGGAGCTCGAGCGTATCAGCGAACTCGGGCTGTGTATGGCACTCTCCCTCGATCAGCAGCCGCTGCGGTTCATCTGCACTGCGATAGAGCGCGAACGATGCCGCATTTGAGGTGAGGATCGTTTCGAGCACGCGAAACGAGTACGCCTGGAGCTTATTGAGCTTGACACCACGCCTGGCAAAAGCGATCGCGGGCTCCATGATGCGTGCCATGGGCAGTGTGCACAGATCGCGATGTATCCGGAACAGACCTTTCACGGTCCCCGGCACGGCTATGGAACCGATGCCAATGTGGAATTCCTGGGTGGTGGTGCCAAAGTCGGCATGGATGGGGTAGAAGTCCAACTCCGTTTCGCACAAGCGCTGCAGCGGGGTCTGCGTGAAAAAATCGTACAGGGTGTCCTGTCCGCATGCCGTGTGCGCCAGTAAGAAACCGCCACCGCCCAACGATGTGAACACGGGTTCAACGACGCAGGCGGCGAACTGCGCCGCCAGTACCGCATCGAAGGCGTTGCCGCCTGCTTGCAGCACAATCTTCGCCGCCTCGGCGGTCTTACGGTGGCCAGCGGCCACGACACCTTTTGTTATCATCGTTCGGGTAGGATTGCCGAGTATTGCGCCTCTCTGGAATATAGCGCAAATCGCCGGGACGATGCGCCCCTGCTTCGAGGAAGTACAGATCTGCGTCGTTGTGTCCCTAACCTCCGCCTCCCGCCGGGCGCGAGCAACGAAGCGATTCGCATTACGGTCCGGTATTAACGAGGCGCAAATATCGTCGCAAGGGTGTATCCACCGGGCGCGTACTTCTTGCCGGGTGTATCTGGACGGCTATACTTTTTGAGGCACTGGCCGATCGATGCGGGTGACGTGCCTCCCCACGCGGGGTGGGGTAAGGTTTTCGTACACCAGATGGCCGATGCCGCCACGGCAGGCGTCATCCCGCACGGCCGCGGTAACCCAGCGCCGGCGTATGGCGCGCGCCTGCCACTACCACGGAGCCAACAGGAAGGCACTATGTCGGACCCGAAGGAACGCCGCAGATACTGCCGCATCGACGACGGCGTCATTTTCCGCTACCGGCCGCTGAGCCTCAAAGATATCCCGGAGGACATTGAGCAGCTCGATGTAAGCCCGGCCAGCCGCTTCACCCTCACGTCCATGTTCGCGGCGACTTCACACAAGATGAAACCCCTGCTGCAAAGCATCCAGCAGCAGTCACTCGAAATCGCCGAGTACTTGCAAATGCTGGACAGAAAGCTAGGCTTGGTCGCTCGCGCGTTTTTGATGCAGGAGATCAACGTCCACGAAGAACCCCCCGCGCAGGTGAACCTGAGTGCCGGGGGCATCGGTTTTTATGCCGATACGCCGTTTCCCGCCGGTGCGCTGCTCGAGCTGGAGATCATCTTGCTGCCCTCGTACACAGGAATACGCGCCTACGGGAAAGTCGCCTACCGCAGGCACGATCCGGGCGGGCAACCGGGTCTCCCCTACCGGGTAGGCGTGGAGTTCATCAAGATACGCGATCAAGATCGTGACCTGATCACCAGGCATATCGAAGAAAAAGGAGGGGAATCACAGGACGCGTTTCCGGGCGATAGTGAGGCCGAAGTCGAGAACGCATAGCACCCTGCAATCTCAGCCGAAAGACGCGCTCGCCGGTACAGCAGTCGGCGAGAGCGAATATTGCATGAACTCACACCAGAGAACGCAAAAATCGCAGACGACTAGATGGACGTAGGAGTTAGAGTAACGCATCGAGCAGTTACCGCGGGAACTAACCGTTAAACACCGCCCGTGGCAACC
>JBHHZP010000218.1:0-4615 GCA_046758085.1 Acidiferrobacterales bacterium | reverse complement strand
AGACCGGCATCCATAGGTAAGCCCCTTCACCCAGGTGTTGTTCAGGGAAGATGCGGCGCACCGGCGGCCAGGCAAGGACCCGGCCGCAGGTGACCGTACAACAATTTACATGCCTCTCAACTTGCGCTTGCCCGAGGCGTATTCGCTTTCCTCCCAAACCGTCCACTTGCCGTCCTGACTCACGTATTTGGTAATGACAGCGATGGTGTTCTGGCCGTGATCGTCAAAGGCGATCTTACCGACGATCGAATCAACGCCGCCGACCTTGTTGAGGGCTTTACGGACCTTTTTGCGGTCGGGTCCCTTGGCCTCTATAGTGTCGAGGATGAGGTTCATGGCCGCGAACGCAAAGGCACCGTAGGCTTCGGGCGGTTCGCCGTAGTTCTGTTTATTGTATTGTTTCAGAAAGAACTTACCGCCGGGCAGTTTCTCCGTAGGCGCGCCCTCACGGAACGCCAGGACACCTTCAGCCAGTTTGCCAGCGCCCTGGATGAAGGTATCCGAGACAATGCCCGAGGTGCCTTCAAATTGCGCCTTAAGGCCGAGCTTCTCCATTTGTGCGCGGATGCGGACACCGATCGGCGTCAGGCCGCCGAAATAAAGGACGTCTGGGTTGAGGGACTTGATCTTGGTGAGTTCGGCGGAGAAGTCCTGCTGGTCTGACGTAACACCGAAGGTACCCAGAACCTTACCACCGTTTTTGGTTAGATATTTTCTGAAGTATTTGTTGTGGCCTTTGCCGTAGTCGGTGGTGTCATGGATAACGGCCCAAGTCTTATAGCCTAGCCCGGTCATGAACTTGGCGGCTGTCTCATTCTGATTGATCATCGTGCCGTTTACGCGATGCACTTCCCCGTATTTGTTCCCGTACGTGATGTCGGGAAGTACCGCGCCCCACACGATGATTGGGAGCCCGAACTTGTGATAGACGTCGACTGTAGAGATAGCCACCGCCGAGCAATAATGCGTAGCAGCGGCGATAACGTCCTTATTGGCACCCAATTTCGTGGCTGCCTGGACGCCGATATTAGGTTTACATTCGTCGTCGAGCACAATAAGTTCGTACTTATATTTGGCCTTAGGGTCAGCGTTGCGAAGGCGCACTGCCAGATCAGCAGAGTTACGTCCTCCCAGGCCATTTGACGATGTGCCGCCAGTCAGGGGTCCGATGAAGCCGACCTTCACCTTCTCTTTGGCGCCAACCGGCGTCGATGCCAGGCCGAAGGCTACCAACACTGCCAGGACGGCAGCAAAGACGATACGGATAGCTTTCATGATTACCCTCCTTCCTGATTGTGATGAACTGCAGCAAGTAGTACAGATGCGATACGACCGATTGGGGGATCCCAAGATGCGGTCTGGTGAGGCCGCTAAATGCTATTTGATCCTTAGGAGCTTTGCAAGAACATTGCTACACGGAAATACCGCTACTGGCGAATTACTAGCGTCAGGCAGTGGGCCGTGACTGGTTGGTGGCTGGGGCTTCTTTTCTTAAGGTATATGGTTGAATCCCAGCCGGTCTATAAAGATTAGATCAGACGAGTGCCGCTACTTCTTTTCATCGAGTTCGAGGGCCACGGAGTTAATGCAATAGCGTTGGCCTGTCGGTACCGGACCGTCCGAAAATACGTGGCCCAGATGCGCATCACATTGAGCACACAGCACCTCTGTGAGCTCGGTATCGAACCTCGTATCGGGCTGGACCTCAACCGCGCTTCCCGAAAGCGGGGCCCAGAAACTCGGCCAGCCTGTGCCCGAGTCGAACTTGCTATTTGAGTCAAATAATTCCGCTCCGCAACAAATGCATCTATAAATACCCGGGATCTTGCAGTTATTGTACTCGCCCGAGAATCGCTTTTCCGTCCCTCTTTCCCGCGTGACCCGGTATTGTTCGGGCGTCAGCTGTGCACACCATTCCGACTCAGATTTTCGGATCTTTTCAGCCATGGTTCAATCGGTTTCAATGTACTGCTGCACAGGATTATCATACCGGATTCGCAGGGAGTCACAAAATGGCCCCGCTGTTTGCTGATATTTGACGGTTTTACAAGGGTGTGTCATGAATGGGATGGTGGCGGCCTGTCACAGTCAATCCGGGAAACGTGAATAATGACAATCACCTCTGTACGTTCTTGCACAGTTCGCGTGCCGCTCGACCATGCGACGGCGTTCGCAACGCGCCGGGTCAGCGCGCGCGACTACACATTGGTTGAAGTCACGGCAGACGACGGTCACATAGGAATCGGTTTCTGCTACGGTGGCAGCAGCGCCGGTACACTGGTAACCCAAACCGTGCGAGAGTTGCTCGCTTCAATCGCCGTGAGCGAGGATCCTTATCGGATCGAAGGGCTGTGGGCGCGAATGTACCAGGAGGCACTGCTCCATGGCCGCACCGGTGCCGTCATGCGCGCAATCAGTGCAGTAGACATGGCACTGTGGGATCGCAATGCGCGCGCGGCGGGACTGCCGTTGTTCAAATACCTAGGGGCCTATGCAACCGGTATGGTCCCTGCCTATGCCAGTGGCGGTTACTATCTCGAAGGCAAGACGCCGGCGATGCTCGGTGATGAGCTTGCCGGTTACGTCGATGCTGGGTTCAAGGCGGTGAAAATCAAGGTAGGTAGGTTGAGCCCGAAGGAGGAAGAAGCGCGCATAGCCGCCGTACGCTCCGCAATCGGCAACGAGGTCCTGCTGATGCTCGACGCCAACAACGCCTGGTCGGATGTGGTGACCGCGCAGCGCTACATGGATGTGTACGAGCAATATGATCCTTACTGGATCGAGGAGCCATTCAGTCCCGATGACATCGACAACCATGCGCGGCTGGCGCAGCGCACGCCTGTCCCGGTAGCCACGGGTGAGATCGAAGCAGGGCGCTGGCGCTTCAAGGAGCTATTGGACAAGGACGCAGCGGCCATCTTGCAGACTGACGCGGCCGTGTGTGGGGGCATCACCGAGTTTCGACGCATCGCCGCTACTGCCGCGAGCTTTGGTGTGACCCTGTGCCCGCACTGGTTTCACGATCTGCACGCACACCTGGTGGCGAGCACGCCGAATGCGACATTTGTCGAGTACTTTCCTGATGACCGGGTCCTGAACTTCCGCCGCTTGATCGACACACAGCTTAAGGTCCAGGAGGGAAGCCTGGTGTTACCGGATAGACCCGGGCTCGGGTTTCAGTTCGATCCGCAGGCGGTCGAGCGCTATGCCATAGAGCCGTGGGCCTGAGACTTAAATCGGGCGCGCTAGCAGAGCAAACCGCGAACTCTATAGGACTCCCCGCCGTTCGCAGCACCGACTCGTGTAGTCCCGGCCGCAAGCCGGTCAACGCCCGTCGGGGGCGGGGATAGGATGCCCCGCCCGTGCGCCAGGGCAGGACGCCCCGTCGCACGGCTCCGGATGCGGCCGAAAAAAGGCGAAATGCCGGAGCCGAGGCTAACGGTGGCGAGCCACAGTTAAGGGACCCTATGCCATCACCTCGTATTGCCTTAATCCATGCGACAGCGCTGGCGCATGAGCCGATCTGCGAGGCATTCTTGCGCCTGTGGCCGGAAGCGAGGACTGTCAATCTGACGGATGATTCCTTGAGCGAAGATCTTGCCGAGGCCAGCGAGCTAAATCCTGGTATTACTACGCGCATCCTGAGTCTTGCGCGTTATGCTGCCGACTGTGGCGCCGAAGGAATTTTATTCACCTGTTCCGGGTTTGGATCCGCAATCGACGCCGCAAAAAAAGCGCTCACCATTCCGGTGCTCAAACCGGATGAAGCAATGATTGAGGAAGCATTGTCGTGCGGCCCGCGCATCGCCGGGCTCGCGAGCTTTCTTCCGAGTATTGTGTCGCTGCGCACTGAGCTGGTCGCGGCCGCGGCGGGGCAGCGGATTTCGCCGCAGATCGAGCTGCGCCACGTTCCGGGTGCCATGGAGGCTTTACGCGCCGGCCGCGCTGAAGAGCACGATGCCGCGATTACCCGCGCAGCACAGGCTTTGACAAATTACGATGTACTCATACTCGCGCAGTTTTCCATGGCGCGGGCACGCGCTGCAATTGCTGACGTGCGGGGGCGGCGCATACTGACGAGCCCCGACTCGGCGGTTACGAAATTACGATCGTTTTTCGTTGAAGGAACGGACGACTAGCCCGGATTTCCCACCAGCTATCTGCTGCGACCGTGTATCTCGGTCGGCGTTCCCGACGCGACTCTACCTCGGCAACTGCTCCTGCGTTGCTCTAGCTCCTGCCTCCCTGCAGTCGTCCTGCCTCCCTGCAGTCGTCCTCGACCGCTGTTCCCCGACGCGGTCCTACCTCCTCCATCCCTGGAGTCGTCCATCCCTGGAGTCGTGCCCACAGCGCGCTCGGTTGCGGGCTCAACGTAGTGCAAACTACGCCTGCGCGCATTTTCTCTCGCACGCCTTGCCGCCTGCGCTTCGCCCCTGCGTTTCGCTGTCCCTGCGTCGCTTGGGTACCGGCCCAAGCCTTCCTGGCTTGGGCGTTCGCCGGGACAACAGTCCACTGGACTGTTGTCTTTTTCCGCCTCACCCTGCGTTACTTGGCGGGCCAGGGAAATCCGTCCGTTGATTTCCCGTTCGCCGGGACGAGCGTCCACCCAACACTC
>JBHHZP010000217.1:0-4643 GCA_046758085.1 Acidiferrobacterales bacterium | reverse complement strand
CCCTTTGCGAACCTCGCGTACTATCGCGTGCTTTATGCGCACCACAAGCGGGAAGAGGATCTTGAGCATCGGCTCGACTCGTTGCGCAAGGCGGGGATCCCGGAGTGGCCCTTCGACTATGAGGGTCGTGTCGAGGACCGTCTCGACGAACCCGCAATCCGGTCCCTTACCTTCGGTCGCACGTGGATCGGACAATTCGAAAACGGCACTTCATTCGTGCAGGAGAACAACACGGATGGGAGGATCGCGTTTCAAAGCCCAGGGTTTCTACGTACGGGCACCGTTTGGGTGGAGGGAGGCATGCTATGCAACCACTTCCCCGCGAGCCTCGTCAGCCGCAAGCAGTGTAGCTACGTGTACCGGAATCCGGATGGCACGCCCGGAGAAAGTAACGAGTACGTGGTGGTAAGCCCGACAAGCATTCTATATTTTTCGGTGAGGCCGGAAATCCGCCGGAAGGACACGCGTCCACCGACGCCGGCGCCGCCTTCAGCCCGAAAGCGCTCTTCAACGCCGGCGCCTTCGGGCCGCTCGTGACCTAGCTGGTTGCGGGCGCGCCCCGCACCGATACGCGCGCGATTTCGTCCTCCGCGAACCACCGATGTCGCCAGCAGCCGGCTACTGGGTCAAGTCGGCTGTGATCTTCTTCCAGTTGGTGTCGGCCCTGGAGATGTTGGTCGCGCTGTCCTGCTCCCACTCCGCCGCTCTATACTCCGAAGCGAACAGGTATAGCTTGCCGTCGACGATGCGCCAGCCGCTCGGGCTTGTACCCGCGACGCTGCCACTGGATAGTCCGTTGGCACAGTTGCCCCCGTACTGGGGGGCATACTTTATCGGGTCGGCGGCGAAAAGATCCCGGTGTTCGGGACTGGCGAAGCGCCAAGTCGCACCCAGCCACTCATAGGTGAGTTCTTTCGATCCAAACACCGCTCGGCCTTCGATGAAGTAGCCGACCGGATCGTAACCCCCAATGGCAACCCCGTCCCAGCGGGTGTTGATCGTCTCCTCGGCACGGGCCGGTCCGGCGGCGCCGAGCACGCCGAGTACAAAGGCCAACAGAACGGGCGCCAACAGCAGACGATGGAAGCCTCTCCGTGTGACTCTCGCGATCATGTCGAGATATCCCCCCCTGTCATGACTCGGTCACGCTGCTTAAACTTGCGGCTAATACTGCCTATGCGTGAGGGTAGGCCTTTGACGGCCTAAGTGCAACTCACAATGCCTGATGATCCCACCGGGAAACCGCGCACCCGACTCGTCCGGCACCGGGCTTCGAGCGCCGTCGAGACGGCCGAACGGTCGCGCGTCTGAATGCCGCGATGCGCCGACAGGGCGGGCGAATACATGGTGGCCCCTGTGTGATAGCCTCCTGGCTTCTCGGACAAGCCGATAACCAGCCAAACGGGGAGACCGCGATATGACAGCGACCGGTGGATGCCTCTGTGGCGCAATCCGTTTCGAGGTGACCGAAGCGCCGTACCAAACCGATTATTGCTACTGCCGAATGTGCCAGCGATCGAGCGGCAGCGTCCTTACCTCCTGGGCGGACTTCAAGGAAACGGAATTTCACTGCACGCGTGGGGAGATCACGTATTACAAGTCCTCCCAGTATGCTCGGCGCGGGTTCTGCGCGAGCTGCGGCTCGACCTTGATCCAACGGCCTTTAGGGGGCGACTGGGTCGCCGTGGCGACGGGCAGCTTCGATCAACCGGAAGAATTTCCGCCGCGCGGCGTGCATTGCGGGACCGAGAGCCAGGTGCCCTGGCTGAAAATCGATGATGACCTGCCGCGTAAGACCACCAGAGAGACGATGGGATACGAGGTCGAAAGCTAATCCTTCCCCTCGCTCGCTGCCGCGAACGCTCGCGCCGGGCCAGACGCGCGCCTTGGCCCGGACCTTCGCTTCGCGGTCGGGTGCTGGTGCGGGCGTCAATCCTGCGGCCTGCCCAAAAAGGGGTCAGACCCTATTAGGAAACTCTCAGGCGACGTGGCCCTAATGCAGGGGGAAGTCAGAACCTACACGACTGTCTTGCGTCATGATGCGATCTCAAGGAGATCGAAAAGCACTGTGTCCACGTAGCGTTTTATTTTTTGAACCTCGGCCTTGCTCTGGTGAACATGGGTAGCTAGGGACGCCCGGTTATAGACTGCTCGCATTACTTCACCGGAGAGCTCTTCGATGAGCCCAAACATCCTATCGGCTGAGTTTCTTTGAGTCCTGTTTCGACCTCGGGAGGTCAGAATGTATCGCGCTTTCTGCTTCATCGTCGGCAGCTTCTGCCCTTCCGCCGGCCTGTACCAATCTTGCTCCTCGATATCGGCATCGGGCGCGAGGTGATCGAGCGTTTCCCGTAACGACTCTCTGAACTCTGCTGCCGTTCCCCGATAGGACAACCGGTCTGGGTCAGCCAAGTCAAACAGCCCTTGCCGATAGGAAGCCGCCGCGCTTGGCACGAGGGACTCAAGCGTCTCCAGAATCAGAGTCTCCTCGCGGGAAGGTGGGGCGTTTTCTGTTGAATACGCGGTCTGTGCCACGGGTGTCGTGAGGGCCGAGATATTGAACTCGGAAAGCTGCTTCCGGAGTGCGTCAATGGTTCTAAGATAAGTGCGTCGAGCATTGTTTCCGTGCGCAAGGCGCACCAGTTGCTGCCACAGATCATCGTGATGTAGGAGGAGTCCAGTTTCGCCACCTACAGCAACCACTTGCGGCCTTACGTCGCTGAAGTAACGTGTGGCAAGCCCGATAGCGCGATCTTTCGAACTTTGATCGTTAACGTTCACGGCCTTACCTCGACGAAGCGACGCGCCGAGCGTCTCTACGTCGGAGATGAGCTGACCGATCATTACTTCTTCTTCGCGGGAGCCTTAGCTTTCTTCTTCGCGGGAGGCCGAGATTTCTTTGCAGGCTTCCTTCTTGGAGTCGCATTGCCACCGGTCCCACGAGGCATGCTGTGGACAACGAGATTATAGCCAACAGCATTTAGTTTGTATTCGCTGTTTCCAACTGCATCGAGGTACCCTGCAGCCTTAGCATTCCCTAAGGTAAATTGCGGCTTCTCCGGAAGCGGGAACTTCGCAATCTTGAAGTGCGTTTCTATGTCCTTCGTAGTAATTCTTTCTTTTCTCTCTACCGATGGTGCGATGTTCGCTAAGTAAAAAGCGACGAGCGCCGCCATCTCGTTAGCGGAGCGAGGTTTCTTATTTTCTTTGAGATCCTTTATGTGAGTCGGCGTTGTTTGCTGTTCTGTCGTTGCGGTTGCCCCCGCAGCACCAAGCGTTGCATCGACGCGCGGTGCTGGTGTGCGAGAGGCCTCGGTTTGCTGTTCGGGTACGAGAGCGATCTGAAGACGCCTAAGCACGTACTGAAGAACATTGGTGCGAACCTCGGGTGACAAGGGCTCAAGTGCAATTAGGACTGCCTTTATAGCCTCGATTTCTCTGTCGATGTGTTCCGCCACCTTCGGCCTCCGAGATATTATAATTCGTTGCCGCCATCTAACTTCCGATTCAGCGGTTTCCAGCTTAAGACCACCCTCTGGTTTCCTGCCCACCGGCGAGAATCTGCTCTATTTTAATGGTTCCAGCAGCCTCATTTAATGGTTCCAACAGACTCACTCTACCTCAAGGTAGAAGAAGCTTTGTGCTCCGTCAACGAACCGAAGAGATTCTCGGTTTCCGTAGTCCATCAAACGTCCGCTCCTGTCCAAACCCGCACCTTCGAAGGCCTGCTCGGACAGGTCCGCTTAGCGCCCGGAAGCAGGCGTCGGCAAGCGGTGTTCCGGAGACCCGGCAACGCCGATATATTTCGTGAATTCTCTTGGGCGCCGGGCTTTTCAGGCGAACGGCCCCACCGCATGGAAGACGGCGGGGCCTTGACCGACCGTGGTTGTTCGCGAGCGGTGCCTCAAGACATCACGTCCCTTTTTCGATCAGCCTGTAGACAAATTGAATCGCCGGTGTGTTGCCCGGATTGGAGACCGTAATCTTGGTCCCCTTCGCAGGCATGCGCCAGCGGCCTCCGGCGGTATGCAAGGTGGTCGTGCCGCCCGCCGGGATTGTCACGGCCCATTCGCCTTGTGTTCCGTTGCAAAATTCGACGTACTTTATGGTCAGGTCTATGGTGGCCCCCGGTTGAAACTCGACCCGGCGCAACTGCATCTTCTCGACGCCGGGAATGTCGACCGGCCACTCGGCGACAACCTTCACGTCGATCCCCTCCGGCAGTTCGGCGGCCCAGCTCTTGCTCGGCAGGATCAGCAGCGCGATAGCCAAGAACGCTATCAGGCTCAAGCTGCGGTTGATTTGCCACATGTGACTTCCCCCCTGTTCTGTGACCTTACCCGAGGCAATCCTCCGGAATGCGGTATCTTAGCGCGCAGGATGCTGCGAACCAAACACCGATTGGTCGTATGTCTGCCTCATGGCCAAACGCGCGCCTTCGGAGGTCTGTTCGCGCGGATCCGCTTGCCGCCCGGAAGCGGACGCCGGCAAGTGGCGTCCGGAGACCCCGGCAACGCCGTTTACGAGGCCGCCCGGCAGGGTATTGAGAAACGCCGATAGCGGTCCTTTCCCGTGCTTCGACAGGCTTGCCACGTCGCCGCGTTCGCGATAGCATCCCGGCAGATTGCTCGTGGGAGGTCGGG
>JBHHZP010000216.1:0-4770 GCA_046758085.1 Acidiferrobacterales bacterium | reverse complement strand
TGCCCTTACTGCCACCCGTGACCAGTGCAACTTTCCCTCTTAGCCCTAAGTCCATCTGTTCTCTCCTCCTAAATCGATCATTTTAACCTGCGGCTTATCACCCGATGAACCATCGTCCTGGCGATGACTGCTGGCTGGCTCTTCGCCGCGCCAAGCGCGCAACCCATCGTGTCCACGAGCAGGTGCTTGGCGCGATCAACCACTTCCTCGAGCAGATCCCCGCACGACAGCCCCAGAGCATACCCGCTTAGATACTGTAGAATGCGGTCCGTGGCTTCCTAACGATAGAGAGCATGATGGATCTTATTGATAGTTTCCTAAGCAGAGATGAAGTTGATCAGCCAAGAAAAAAGCAACAGAAACATTACATGGTGATGCTATCAAGGACTGATATTATGTTAAAACGGGAATGGAGAGGGGGGTTCAGGCTCGCCGTGCGAGCTGACCGGCGCCTCTCCAAGCGCTTACAATCTCTTCGCTGTCGATGACCAGGCCGAAGCGGTGGGTGACGGTCTGAAGTGTGGCTTCGTGCAGATCCATCTTCCACGAGGCTGTGGCATCGCGTGGTATCACGACGTAGTAACCGGTCTCGAACGCATCCCTCAAAGTGCTCTCCACGCACACATTCGTGGATACCCCGCTGGTGATGACCGTACGAATTCTGCGGCCGCGCAAGATCATATCAAGATCGGTCCCCTTGAACGCGCTATAGCGATGCTTGTAGATGGTGAGCTCCTCGTCTCGGGGCGAGAGCACATCGATAAACTCCGCGCCCTCGCTGCCCGCCAGGCACAAAACATCGGAGGAGTAGGTCGAGCGGCGACGCTGCGCAAGCCACGGGGCGGAATCACTACGGTGATCCGGCAGCGTCAGGAATCCGACATGCCCGACCAGCACCCCCGACGCACGCGCGGCGTCGAGCAGCCTCACCAGGTTGGGGATGATTGACCGGGTTGCGCTCAGATCTCGCCCGGCCTTATCGGCGAGGAATCCGTCGAGCACGAGATCCTTCTGCATATCGATGATTAGCAGTGCTGTGTGCGCCGGCGTGATGCATTCATTAAGCGTAGACAATATTTCCGGTTCCATAATCACGAGCCTCCTTGTGCCGATGTGTCCGCCATGATGAACAAAGCGGCGATCGGAAATCCTGTCAAGCGGTATGCAGGCGGGCGTGGTCAGTGCGCCACCCGATTTTGACCGCCTGCCCGGACTTGAACCGCGTGTCGCTTTGCACCCCGGAAATCCGCCGCATCGTGAGCTCGGCGCCGTTCGGAAGGCTTACCAGGTGCGAGGTGGTGAGCCCAAGGTAGACCTCTTCCACATAAGTCGCGGGGATGGTCTGCATTTGCCCGTTAACGTTGTAACCGGGCTCCATGAGTTGCAGGAGTTCCGAACGAATCGACACCGAGACCTTGTCGCCCTCTTGGACCTGCGCGCCGGAGGCATGGACGTCGATCCTGGCAAAGCCATAGTCGACCGTGACCTGATTCTCGCCCTTGACGACAACGCGGCCGTCGATCACGTTGTTCTCGCCGATGAAGTCAGCAGTGAATCGTTTGATCGGGTGTTCGTAAATGTCGCGCGCTGTGCCCTCCTCGACCAGCTCGCCGTCTGCGATGATGGCGATTCGGTCGGCAATGGTCATCGCCTCTTCCTGGTTATGGGTGACGTGGATGAAGGTGATGCCGACCTTTTCCTGGATTCGCTTGAGCTCGAGGCACATATCCTTACGCAGCTTGGCATCGAGCGACGCCAGCGGCTCGTCGAGCAATAAAATGTCGCTTTCCAACACCAGCGATCGGGCGAGCTGGACACGCTGCTGTTGGCCGCCGGAAAGCTCATGGGGCATGCGCTCGTTGTAGCCCGTCAGCCCAACCAACTCCAGCATCCCATTAACCTTCTCGAGAATTTCCTTCTTCGGCAGTTTGCGCAGCCTCAAGCCGAAGGCGACGTTGCGCTCCACCGTCATGTGTGGAAACAGGGCGTAGCTCTGGAAGACCATCGAGGTTGGGCGCTCGTTCGGGGCCAGACCGTTCACCTCCTGGCCGTGGAGCAGGACCCGCCCTGAGGTCGGCTTGGCGAACCCACCGATGAGCCGCAGCAACGTCGTCTTGCCGCCCCCGCTCGGCCCCAGCAGCGCGAAATACTGGCCGCTTTCGATGCGGAAACTCGCCGACTTGACGGCTGTCACCGGCCCGTAGTTCTTCGTCAGGCCGATCACCTCAACAGCAATATCCATCTTGCTGTTCATCTTGCTTCGAAGTATGCCAGGTTACCTTTGCTGCCCCTCCGCTCGCTCGACTTGATCGGCTCGGCCTTGGCTCGCATTTCATGGCCGGAACGTGCCGACTTGAGAAGCGTGTAAATCAAGATCGTTCCGACGACGAGCATCGAGACGGTGGTCATAATCCCGGCCATGGCGTAGGATTCCCCGGACATGCCCACATTCAACATCTGCCCGACCAGTACGTTGGAGAAGGTATCGAATCCCCCTTTTAGGAGGGCGGTGCGGGTGGCTTCGTTGAACGACAAGATGACGACAAAGGCGCAGGCGCTGAAGACGCCCGCCCGGATTTGCGGAAACTCCACTTGCCAAAACGCCTGCCAGGCAGTCGCGCCGCAGCCGCACGCCGCTTCGGTCTGCTGTTCGCGATAGCGCGACATGGTGACCAGGATGACGACGAACACGTAGGGTAGGGTATAGACAATCTGGCCGATCAGGGCGGTGGTAAAGCCGAGCTCAAACCAGCCGTAGAACCACGACACTCCCAGTCTGTCGTTTAAAGCTTCGAAAAAATGATTCAGATGCTTGAAATAAACTAACAAGCTCGACCCCATTATGTCGGCAGGAATGAACAGCGGCGAGAGCATGAGGGTGACGAACAAAACTTTCTGCCGGCTCCTCTTGTAAAACTTTGCCGCCATCAGGCCCATGGGCACCGCGGTGAGCACCGCGGCAAGGGCGAGGTAAGCCGTCCATTTCAGGGACGCCACCAGCATCGTGTCACCAAGTACGACGGCATACCATTCAAAAGTGAAATCGTAGATGCGCGCGGCGTAGCCGTTTTCGTTGAACGAGATGTAAATGACGTAGAACACCGGCGCCAACAGGACGCCGACCACCGATAGCAGGTATGCCCATTGAGCCCGGTAACTCCAGAGTCTAGTGTAATCGTCTTGCATCCGTCTTCAGCTTATCGGTTGCAGAACCCTGGTCAGGTCGAACAATCGGTGGCCGATGTAGAGCAAAACTATGAGCGTCAGCATCATGATCGCACTGATCGCCATGGCCAGAGGGAAATCGAGCGCGGTGATTGCCTGGTTCACAATCAGTCCTGCGTTGACGGCCCCCGGCCCGCCCAGGATGGTGGGTACGAGAGCAACCCCCAAGCTGTTTACGAATATGAAAAGGCTTCCCGCAAAAATTCCCGGCGCGGCAAGCGGTATCACGACGTCGGTAAAGGTGCGCAGCGGGCGGGCGCCGAGATCGTCGCACACCTCGAACACATAACGTTGTACCGCCTCCATTGCCAGGAAACCGGCGAACACCATGAACGGGAGGAAGGACGTGACATCTCCGATGATCACCCCGACCGGTGAGAACAGGATCACCGAGATCGGCTCGGAGATGAGACCGATGTGCATAAGAAAAGCATTAATCAGTCCGTGGCGGCCCAGCACCGGCCGCATTGCGAACACCCGGACAAGCTCCGAGATCATGAAAGGGAGAATAAACAACAAAATAACCCGGTGCTGGGCAGCCTGAGGGACGCGACGGCGCACGAACACCGCGATGGGAAAGCCCACGACGAACGAAATGACCACGGCCGCTGCCGAATGAAACATTGAGAACAGATAATTCTCGGCGCGCGCTGAGGTGAAAAAATTCTCATAGGCGGCTAGGGTAAAGCCGGGCTCCATCCAGAACTGGGTGCGCTCGAACACACTCCACACGACAGTGAGCGCCACCGGCAGGGCGAAGAACAGGAGCATGAAGACGACGGGAATATAAAATGCCCACTCCTGAAGACCGGTTTCGCCTAACAGCCGACGCCAAAAAACCGGGGAGGCCGGCTGGCACCGGTCTCCCCGTCCCGGTCGTGATGTGGTTGTTGAAGCGCTCGGCCTCATTGGCGGTCAGGCGGCCTGCAATCGGGCCCACCAGTCCTGATAGGCCCGGATATGCTTTGGGAACACGTTCTGCCACGCATTGCCCTTCACGGCATAACGCTCGTTTTTGCGCGCCAAGCGATCAGCCAATGTCTTGCGCGTCGCCTCGTTGAAGTCCTGCGGGTTGGCGTCCATGTATTCGTTGACCCCCACCATCTGCGGCCCGAACCCCAAACCCTTTAGCGTACGGGCACCGAACCAGGGTGACAAATAGAGGTTGGCAAGCTTGTAGAAGAGCTCATCCTTGCCGCGCTGCCTGCCGCCCTTGGAAAACATCACAACGTTATTCCACACTTGGTGGCCTTCCTTCATGGTGCCGTAACGGATGTCGGCCTTATCGCCGGTTTTCTTATCAGCAACCAGAGCGACAGGCTCCCAGCATGAAGACATGACAACTTCGCCGCTGGCCAAGAGGCTGACGCCATTCTGGAAGCCATCCCAGAAGGTGCGAAACTGGCCCTTCTTCTTGTAGTCGATGAGGAATTGGCAGACGGCTTTGACCTCATCGGGCTTCATGTTGGACGCATCCTCGATGGCCACCTTACCGCTCCCCTTGAGGTAGATGGCCATGGTGGTCAAGGTCGGCCCGAAGTCGTT
>JBHHZP010000215.1:0-4795 GCA_046758085.1 Acidiferrobacterales bacterium | reverse complement strand
TGTGGCATATGCTGCAGCGTAACGCGTTCACAATTTATTGCTCTCGGTAATATGTCAATCCGGGGGGCACCTTCTAGGCGGACCTGGCCATGTCCTTTGCTTTAAGCTAATGAGGTTTTAGATTAATTGGGTGTAAGAGGGGTCAAGAATGTGTGGATCGGTAGGTACTCTCTCACAGGACAGGAGGTCTATTTTCCAGAGGCCCATTGGTGGACTTCCTTAAGGTCGCGTACGAAATGGAAAGTCAGGACCCCGCACAAATGGTCGGGAAGTTCATCGACCTCCCCTTGACCGGCCCCCCACGCTGGGTGTGGGCGCCCGTGTAAGGAATTCAGCAATCGACTTATGGTTATTCAATCTTGCGACATCGACCGCCGTTTTACCGCAAAAATCTTCGGCCATGACATCAGCGTTCGCATGTGCTAATACCCGAACGATCCCCAAATGCCCTTTTTCTGCAGCCTTCATAAGTGGCGTGGTTTTTGTTGTATTAATCGCATTCACATCGGCACCGTGTGCAATGAGCAGTTTCACCATCCCAGTATGTCCCCCTTCAGCCGCCCAATGTATCGCATTACCAAACGTTCGCGAATGCGCATTAACGTCAGCGCCCCAATCCATAAGCAACCTTACTTTTGCAATGTTGTTTTTCCTAGCAGCCCGCATGAGAGGGGTCGCGTCGACATTATCCCTTTTGTCTACTTGTGCACCGCTATCGAGGAGCAGTTTTACAATTCTGATGTCGTCAGCGCGGGCGATAGGGGCTCCCTGATCATCTCCTATATTCGGATCGGCACCGCTGGCCAGTAGCACCTTTGTAACATCGATATGATTCTCAGCTGCTGCCCACAACAAGGCCGTGTAACCAGGTCGATCGGCTTTAAGGTTTACATGTGCGCCAGCATCGATAAACGCTTTGACAAATAGCAGGTCACCCCTGCGCGCCGCCACCATGAGTCCGGTCATACCGTTGCGATCCGTAGCGTTAACGTCACTACCCTGTTCAAGCAATCGCTTAACTTTCCCGTAGTTGCCGCGCTGGGTGGCGCGTACTAAGGGTGGTGTTCCTCGCTTGGTAGTTTCCGTCGCCCCTGTATTTTCGAGCACCTTGACAATGTCTTGATGATTTCCCCTTTTCGCCATCTCTAGTGCTTTCCGCCCGTAGACACTTTTAGCAACGTTGGCATCGGCCTTGATGAGTGCCACGACGATATCCGTATAACCCTTGCCGACAGCCTTCATCAGTGGTGTGTAGCCACGCGCATCGGCGATATTCGGATCTGCGTCGCCCTTAAGTAATATGCGTACCGTTTCAGTATGTCCGCGTTCCGCAGCAAAATTGAGCGGAGTACTGCTTCGACCGCTTACAGCATTTACCTCCACTCCGCTAGCCATCAATGCCTGGACAACTGCAGAGTGACCAGCGATCGCGGCCCGTGCCAGAACACTATAACCCACGCTATCTCGGCTATTTGGATTAGCACCATGCCTAAGGAGCATGACCACCAATTCGTGATTGCCCTTGATGGTGGCGACCATAAGCGGGGTCTCGCCCTGTTTCGCCGCTACATTTGGATCTGCACGAGCCTCGAGTAGCGACCGTGCGATCGGGATGTAACCTTTCTCAACCGCCAACAACAATGCAGTTCGGCCAGTAGCATCTGTTGCGTTGATATCAGCACTAGGAACAAGGAACTCTCGAACCAGCTGTGGCTTGTTTAGGACCACAGCCCACATCAGCGCAGTCATGCCGTTCCGGGCACGGGCGTTAGGGTCATGCCGAGCAAGGAGGTCTTCAATGACATCCTCCGCTCCTGCTTCCTGAAGAGATGTGGCCGACTGTTCAGCAGACGCGAGCTGAGCATACATCAACGGTGTACTGCCGTCGTTTGCTTTGGCATTAATGTTGGCTCCCGCCTCTAGAAGCATTTTCACGATGCCTTGACGATTCCATTTGGCCGCGTGCATAAGCGCTGTCATGCCTCTCTCGTCTCTACGATCAACTATGGGACCAGCCTCTAGAAACAACTGCACGATTTCCTTTTTGCCGGCCATGGCTGCGAGCATGAGGGGTGTCTGGCCAAAATAGTTGACGCTATCGACTGTAGCCCCTTTCTTCAGCAGGAAATCGATGTCGCCAACCGATCCCCGCGAGAGAGCAATCGCTAAGGCGGTGCGCCCACACGAATCGCGCACGTTGGGATCAGCTCCTAGCTCGACTAATAGTTTCGCGGCCTCCATTTGACCGAAATTCATCACATAAAGTAGCGCCGGCATGCCTTGCACCCAGACCGCATTGACGTCCGCTCCTGCCGCGACCAGATCTTTCATCATCGTAGGATCGTTGCGTGTTCCCGCAACCATCAACGGTAGAACCCCGAACTTCGTCGCACGCAAATTTGGATCGGCGCTTCTGGCTAGCAACAGTTTCACTGTCTCGCGCTGGTTCGCACCGATGGTCACCGTAAGAGGCGTCCCTTCCCGAGATTGCGTGTTTACATCGACGCCGCTGTCTAAAAGCTTTCGGACAGTGTCGTTATCCCCTGCCTTGATAGCGGTAAAGAGGGTTTTCCGTTTCTCTACGTCTGCTGAGGGGCCAGCAGAACTCCTCTGCGCCGCTGTGGTTAGTTTTGGAGGCGCTATCGACCGGAAAATATCCTTGGAGCTATGAGCATACCACCACACTGGACTTCGCACTTTACCGGTGCTGTCCGTGTCAGATCCCTGCGCTTCCAAGACGATCCAACGGCTGGAAAGCTCAACGGAGCTGTCTATAGGGATGGAGAAACGGCGAAGATAAAACCGGATAGTATCGCCTGGCATGGTCTCCTTCGCAAATAGACTCTTGTTTCCTTTTTCACTCATACGCCATTTGTCCTTTGTGCGTGTGCCCAAGCCGAACATGATGGTGTCGATCCGGCCCCGGTGTGTTGCTCGATTCGAATGGATCATCTTCCCATAGATGACAAGAATCTCTATAGATTGCTCAGTTACCTTGTATCGCGCTGTTATATCGAAGACGCGACCAAAACCGCTCTTATATGACGAGATGTGTAGCGGTTCAGTAGTGAACACAACGACTAGGGCGAGCGCTGCAATAACGAGTGTCACAGCTGCCAGGCCGCCAAGAACGTATGTTCTTATCTTCATATCTTGCTTCCAACGTGAATCACGGTGGATGTGAAACTTTGGACCATTGTCAACGTTGTTCGCTGTCGTCTAATCTCGCCTATAAGAATAATACCATATGACGCCTTGCTATGCATACAGGACAAGTATTAGTCTCAACAGACAAAATGATAAGAAGTTGTTGTTGGGATACCGACGCCGAAAACTGAAATTTGCCTCCGACAGCCACGTGCCATCTCGCATCCGAGAGCCAAAAGCGGCTGGCGGACAAAGCGAACCGGTCCTAGACCCCTCTTTTAGGGCAGACACTACCCGATAGGGGCATTACGTCAACCCGGGGGCATCTTCTAGGCGGACCTGGACATTTCCTCCACCTTAAGGTAATGAGGCTTTAGATTAAGTGGTAAAGTACGGTCTGGCTATCCTTCTGGTAGGTCGTCTTTTCCCGGGAGAAGGGGGAGTGGAGGATATACTAGGCTCAACTCTCCCACCCCTGGTGGTCCTGACTTTGGGTCTTGACATGAGTCTCTCGCTTTTGATAACTTCCGGCGCCTATTGAACCCCTACGAGGAGGAACAACATGAAAACAAAATTTCGCGTTTTACGCAAGGTGAGCACCACGGCAACTTCGGCCTTCCTTCGGGGTGCCCGGACCCTTGGGTTGGCCGCTGCCCTCTGTGGCCTCGGATGGATGCCGGCTCATGCCCAGTCGGATGAGATCGTCCTGACCTGGCACGGCCAGGGGACAACGGTCATCGAGACCGAGGGAGACACGCTGCTGATTGATGCGTTCTTTGTACAAAACATCGACATCCCCATACCGCCGGCGCTGGCGGATCTCCCTGGGGACGTCAAGCTGATCCTCCTGACGCACGGCCATGCCGACCATTTCGGGAATGCCCTCGACCTTCTCAATGACGCTGCCGCCAGCGATCCGCCAAAGGACCTGCTGCTGGCCGCCAACTCCGAGCTGGTGCGGAACCTCGTCTCTTACGGTCTCGCGGACCCGCGCCGGGTCATCGACATGAACAAGGGGGGCAAGCTGGTTCCAGGTCAGACGATCCAACTGGGCCGCCTCGTGCCGGGTTTCAACAGGCTGTTTCCCGACGTCGGCGGCGTCGCGGAGATCATCATGGTGCCGGCCGAGCACAGTTCAAGCCTTTTTATCCCTCTGGGCCTGCCTGGCCGTGAAGACGTGGGCGGAACGTTCGTGACTGGCGGCGAGGCGGTGGGGTACCTGATCCGCTTCAAGACCGGGTTCACGCTCTACCATGCCGGCGACACCTACGTCTTCGAGGAGATGCGTACGATCGGTGAGCGCCACGACATCGATCTCGCGCTGCTGCCAATCGGCGGCAACTTCACCATGGATCCGGTCGACGCCGCCTTTGCAGCGGTGGAGCTGCTCAGGCCGCGTTTTGTGATCCCTATTCACTACGCGCAAGGCGCCCCGAGGGGTTTCAGCCCGGCGCTCACCGGGACGCCTGAGCAGTTTGTCGAAGCGCTTGGTCGGCGGAGGAACGTCAAGGTCGTCATCCCCGAGCGGGGGCAACAAGTGCTATTGACCGGCGCCGGGCCGAACGCCCGCGTCACGCTCTTGGGTGATTGAGTCAAGAGGTGGTGTGGCGCTAGTCCTCTCTTCTGTTGCCAGTGTGATCGACAATCT
>JBHHZP010000214.1:0-4811 GCA_046758085.1 Acidiferrobacterales bacterium | reverse complement strand
ACCGAAGACGGCTCTTGTGGGTAGATGTCCACGTTTATGTTCCCTTTATTGCTTGGTTTGTTTTCCTGATCTTTGGTGGCGTTGAGAAAAGCCTTGTTAACCTGCTGATTGTTGAACCATCACTAATTGGGCTCTTGTGTGGCCTCTACTATTTCAGATTTGTGATCATGCTGGTCGCACCAAATAGAAACGAAAGGGAGACTGCGTTAGTGTTGCTCGGCATCGTGACAGTTGGAGCGGTTTGCGTTGGGTACTTTACGCCCTTCCTCGGAGAATGACATTCTGAAGCCAGTCAGAATGCTCCCCGAATCCCAACTGCGTCTTTTGAGCAAAAGAACGAAACCGTCTCTCGGTAGCCCCTGCCCCTCCCGAGGTAACCTCAACTCTCACAGATAAATGCGGCGGATGGGCTGCCATAGCGCTCTTGTGCCCGTGGAGTCAATCGTGACCGTTCTGTGAACCCCGTCGGATGTGTCAGGCGGCGTTGACGAGTTTCTTGAGGATTTCGTGACGGCGCTTGGTCACTTCCGGTTCGAACCGTTGCTTCCAGCCATGGGGAGTCAGGCTTTCTACATCGGTCCCGGGCTCGGAGATCCGCAGCAGCACGTCTTTGAAGTAGTCGCCCAGATGAACGCCGGCGGCCTTGGCGGTCATCAGCAGGCTCATCAGGATCGACCCCGCCCTCCGTGCCAATATCTGTGAGACACTTCCCTTTCTGAGTTTAGTGTAGAGGGCAGGGAGATATCATAGATGAGTTCCAATGCTGAGATGACCACAGGGCCGGTATCGGAGGGAGCCCGTAGGGCGACCGTAGATAGCGGCCCTCATGCCCCGGCGGGGGCCCTGGACCCGGAAGTGACCGAAATCGCCAAGCGGCGCCGTTTCACGGCCGAATATAAGCTGCGCATCCTGCGGGAAGTCGAGCGCTGCAAAGTTCCAGGTGAGATTGGCGCCTTGCTGCGCCGTGAAGGGCTGTACTCTTCGCATCTGACCTCCTGGCGCAGGGAGCGGGATCGGGTGGCCAAGACGGCCTTGGCCGCCAAGAAACGGGGGCCGAAGAAAAAAGCGGTCGACCCGCGGATCAAGCAACTGGAGCACGAGAACGCCCGTCTCAAGCGTCGTCTTGGCCGGGTTGAGCTCATGCTGGATATCCAAAAAAAAGCCTCAGAAATGCTGGGGATCCCCCTGAGTCACCCCGACAACGACGAGAACGCCTGATGGCGGCCGCGGAGAAACTCGCCACAGGAATTGGGTACACGGCGCCGGCCTGTGATGCGCTGGGCGTATCCCGGGCAACCTTGTATCGCAGTCGCTGCTCGCCGTCGCGTCCAGCTCGTCTGCGGCCAAGAAGCCATCGGGCCCTTGCCCTGCAAGAACAAGAGCAGGTCCTCGACATCCTTCGTTCGCCGCGATTCATGGACAGGTCGCCGGCTCAAGTCTGGGCCACCCTCCTGGATGAAAATGTCTACTACTGCTCAATTCGCTCCATGTACCGGTATTTGGCCGCAAACGGAGAAATCAAGGAACGTCGAAATCAGTTGTGCCACCCGAATTACAAGAAGCCGGAGTTGCTGGCTGAAGCACCCAATCAGGTCTGGACCTGGGATATCACCAAGCTTCGTGGCCCTGCCAAGTGGACCTACTTCCACCTGTACGTGATCATGGACATCTTCAGCCGCTATGTGGTGGGCTGGATGGTGGCCCATCGCGAAAGCGCAGCCCTGGCCAAGCGCCTGATTTCCGCGACCTGCCGCAAGCAGGGTATCGTGCCCGAACAACTGACGATTCACGCGGACCGTGGCGCCTCCATGCGCAGCAAGACCGTGGCATTGCTGCTGAGCGACCTGGGCGTGGTCAAGAGCCACTCGCGACCTCACGTCTCCAATGACAACCCGTACTCGGAATCGCAGTTCAAGACCATGAAATACTGCCCGCAGTTTCCTGGTCGTTTCGGATCGATTCAGGATGCGCGTGGATTTGGCAGTGAATTCTTCGATTACTACAACAACGAGCATCGTCACGCTGGTATCGGCCTGCTGACGCCGGCGGTGGTCCACTACGGTCAAGCCGAACAGATCATCGCGGCGCGGCAGGATACGCTTCTGGCCGCCTACCGTGCTCACCCTGAACGATTTGTGAAGAGGCCGCCTCAGCCGCCAGCCGTGCCAAGCCGGGCGTGGATCAATCCACCCATCGAGAAGGCTGCCAAACCGGACCAACCAGTGATTGTCACACCGGTGAGCGGTACCCTGGAGATTGCACTCTAAATGCGAACAGGAAGTGTCTCAAACCCGTTGACACGTTCCGCCGTCTCGCCACCGCCTTCGCGCTGGAAAAACGTACATGCTCGCTGAGCCCCGTCTGGTCTGAATCGATGATTTGAGGCATCGTTCGTGTCCCTTATATTCAGGAGGCACGACGATGAGCGATCGAGAAGTCGAAAGACTCCGCAAGACCATCCGGCAGGTTCGATCTGGCCAGTCCGGAACCCGCACGAGATATTCAGCGATACTGCGCCGTGAGGTGCTGAGGTATACGCGCCGGCGTCGAGAATCCGGCATGAGCATCAGGGGCATTGCCAGTGAGCTCGGGCTGCGGGCCCAGCTGCTGCAGTACTGGGTAGAGAAGTCCGTTCCGGGTCGATTTCGCGCGGTGCGGATCGCGGCGCCGAGGCCGGTCCCTGCGGCAACGGGGGTGGTGCTGGTGACAGCGGCGGGGACGCGGGTGGAAGGACTCGATGTAGCGAGTGTGGCGAGGCTGTTGCGGGAGCTGTCGTGATCGGGAGCACACGGCAGCTGTCAGTGTACGCGCTGGGCGAGCATGTTGACATGAGGAAGGGCTTTGATGGTTTGAGCGCGCTGGTGAGGGACCGCTTGCTGAGGAATCCGGTGTGTGGGGATTTGTTCCTGTTCGTGAGCCGGAACCGCAAGCGCGCGAAGGTGCTGGTGTGGGACGGCACGGGGCTGTGCGTGTACGCCAAGAGACTCGAGCGAGGACGCTTCGCGTGCATGTGGGAGAACAGTTCGGACCGGACGCTGAAGCTGACGATGACGGAGTTGCAGTTGTTTCTGGAAGGAAGTGATCTGGTAGGACGTGTTGTGTTGAGCCCGGCGGCTTTTTTGTAAAAGATTGCAAAAAACACTTGACTTCACAATGTGTGTGTGATCTTTTGCATGCATGATCCGGATCGAGACAGAACAGGACCCTGAAGTACTCAGACAAGTGGCCCTGCTTTTGGATCGGGAGAACCGGAAGCTGCATGATCGTGTCGCGCATCTGACACGGCAGCTGAGTCAGCTTCGAGGAGACGACGCGAAAGGGCTCCAGCTCGAGCTGGACGCTTTGAAGGAAATATTGTCGCGTCGTGAGCGGGCGTTGTTTGCGGATTCGAGTGAAAGACGCGTCCACGCGCACGACAAGGACCAGACCACACCTCACCCGGCTCGACGCGGCCACGGTCCACGGCCGCAACCTCAACTTCCTCTCATCGAGAAAGTCCACGAGCTTGCCGACGACCAGCGGCGCTGCGATGTGTGCGGCGGTGCCCTGAAGGAGTGGAAGGGCCAGTTCGAAGAATCCGAAGAGATCACCGTTGTGGAGCGTTCCTTCACGGTGATCAAGCACCGTCGCAAGAAGTACCGCTGCACCTGCAACGCGAAGGTTGCCACGGCCCCCGGGCCCGTGAAGTTGCGCCCAGGGGCTCGCTACTCGGTCCCGTTCGCCGTGGAGGTGGCCGTCGCGAAGTATCAGGATCACCTGCCTCTGAACCGTCAGGTGCGACAGATGGCGCGCGAGGGCCTGAACGTCGATACACAGACGTTGTGGGATCAGATCGAGGCTGTAGCCAAACACCTCCAGCCCAGTTACGAGGCTCTCAAGAAGCGCGCGCTGGATTCTGAGCTGGTGCACGCGGACGAGACAGGCTGGCGCTTTTTGGGCAAGAACAGCAAGAAGCGATGGTGGGCGTGGAGCGTGTTGGGTCCTGACGCGGTGTATTACCGGATTGCCGAGAGTCGTTCGGCCGAAGCGGCCTCGCATCTTCTCAACGGCTATCAGGGCATCGTGATGGCAGACGGGTATTCGGCCTACGGGGTGCTGGCCCGAGGACAACCGAGCTTCAAACTCGTGCACTGCTGGGCTCATGTGCGAAGGAAGTTCATCGAGATCGAAGACAACTACCCCGTTCCATGCGCCGAGATCGTGGATCTTATCGGGCAGCTGTATGCCGTCGAACGCCTCGTGCCCTCGGTGCACTTGAGCACCATTGCTCAGGACAAGGCCGAAGCTCTGCGGCTGCGTGCCGAGCTGCGCGACAAGCGCTCGCGCCGCATCATGTCCTCCATCCACAAGTGGGTCTTCCAGCAGCACCCGTTGCCGCAATGTGGCCTGGCCAAGGCGATCGCCTACATGACTGGGATGTGGAAGGGCCTGACGGCCTTCCTTGAGGATCCCTGCATCCCACTGGACAATAATGCGGCCGAGCGGGCCCTCAGAAACGTGGTGCTGGGCCGCAAAAATCACTACGGCTCGCACTCCAGGCGTGGCACCGAAGTGGCCGCACTGTTCTACAGCTTGATGGAATCCGCACTGCTGTGCGGGATCGAACCGAAGTCGTATCTGTTGCGGGCTGCGTTCGACGCCATCGAAAAGCCTGGCACCGTCACCCTGCCGCACAACCTGACAAACTGAGAGACCTTCCCTCACGACATCTCGCCTTCACGGGTTAAACTGCCATGGGGCCACGGCGAGCATGTACATATAGTTCTCCGCCTGCAATAAACGGATCACAGTAGGGAACCTGAGCTTCAGGC
>JBHHZP010000213.1:0-4815 GCA_046758085.1 Acidiferrobacterales bacterium | reverse complement strand
AGACGCTGAGCTTCAATATCTACGATATCTGTTACGCCAAGACGGAGGCAGAGCAGAAAGAATACATAGCCTACATTGATGAGGCGTACAACGCCGAGCGGCTCACCACCATTCTCACCGAAGTCTCGAACATCATCGGCGCGAACATACTGAATATCGCCCATCAGGACTACGAGCCGGAGGGTGCCAGCGTCACCATGTTAATCGCGGAGCTACCAGTTTCGGGACTGGCGCAGCGCGGTCACGCGCTTGAGCCGTTACCCGATGCCGTGGTCGCTCACCTGGACAAGAGCCACATCACCGTTCATACCTATCCCGAGAAACACCCTGACAACGGCATTAGCACCTTTCGCGTCGACATCGATGTCGCCACGTGTGGCGAAATATCACCACTGCGAGCACTTAATCATCTCATTAAAAGCTTCGAATCCGATATTGTCATTTCTGACTACCGTGTTCGTGGCTTCACCCGGAACATAAAAGGTGCAAAACATTTTATCGACCACAAGATCAGCTCCATTCAGGATTTCATCGACAAAGACACGCTGAATCGTTACCAGGCGATAGACGTTAACGTGTACCAGGAGAAAATTTTTCACACCAAGATGATGATCAAGCAGTTTCGCCTGGACGACTACTTATTTGCGATTAGCGAAGATGATCTTACTGCGCAAGAAAAGAAGACCGTGACACAGCGGCTCAAGCGGGAAATGGCGGGGATCTTCTATGGGACGAATATCGGGAAGTAACCGGACCGCTCAGGCGCGCTCCACGTACTCCCCGGTCTCGGTATTCACCTTGACCTTGTCCCGGGTATTAACAAACGTCGGTACCGTGACGGTCAGACCCGTCTCAAGCCGGGCCGGTTTGCCCGAGCTCGCCGCCGTCTGCCCCTTGACTGTGCCCTCCGTTTCTACCACCTCGAGTACGACCGTGGCCGGCAGCTCCAAACCGATGGCCCGGTCATTGTAAAAATTTATTTGAACCTCGGTATCAGGCTTTAGGTAGCCCAATTGACCCTCCAGCTCGTCCGTTGTCAGGCTCATCTGCTCGTAAGTCTGGTTATCCATGAACACATGGTTATCCCCCTCCTGGTAGAGGTATTGCATGCTGCACGCCTCCACGTGGGCCCTTTCGACCCGATCCTCCGACCGGAAGCGCTCGTTGAGCTTCGTGCCCGCACTGATGTCCTTCATTTCGACCTGGACGAAAGCACCGCCCTTGCCGGGCTTGACGTGCTGTTTCTTATACACGCGCCACAGCTTGCCGTTATGCTCGATCAGGTTGCCGGTCCTGATTTCAAAGGCTGATATCTTCATAATTTGAGAGTCTTGCTCTGCTTGCTGTTGTCCCCGGGAGAGCGCATTCTAGCAGTGCGCTGCGCGCAACGCTGGGGCGTGACCCGATTTGATTTGCTTCCTTATGTTATTATATTAATTCAATAAGTTATTGATCATTTTTCAATAAATTTCTCATCTTTTCATGACCAAGCCGGCATCAACACTTAGCGCTTGCAAGCATGCGCGTCTTTGAGCAATGAGCAGCTTCGATCCGGCGTGCCATGCCTGCCCACGACTGGCGCACCACCTCGAAGAGGTGCGCCGACGCTATCCCAATTACCACGCCCGGCCCGTGGCGGCGTTCGGTGACCCGCAGGCGCGGCTCCTGATCGTAGGCCTGGCGCCGGGAATGCACGGTGCCAATGCCAGTGGTCGGCCGTTCACCGGTGATTTTGCCGGGATCCTGCTGTACGAAACCTTGTACGACTTTGGTTTTTCCAATGCGCCCGTGTCACAGGCCCTGGACGACGGCCTCAGGCTGAAGAATTGTCGCATCACCAACGCGGTCAAATGCCTGCCGCCGGCCAACAAACCGACAACGATCGAGGTCAATACGTGTAACTTATACCTACAGGCCGAGCTGCAAGAGTTGGCAGCGGGTAGCGTTTTGCTGGCCTTGGGCGCGGTGGCCCACCGGGCGGTGCTGCGCGCGCTCGGCCTCAAGCAGGCCACATACCGCTTTGCTCACGGCAAGCATTACAGGCTCCCGGATGATCGTCACCTGCTCGACTCTTACCATTGCAGCCGATACAACACGCAGACAAGGCGTTTGACCCGGCGCATGTTTCGCCTGGTTTTCACCAAAGCCGCCAGGCTTCTAGCCACGTGAGCTGATGTCGCTTCGAGAAGGCAACGAGCTAGTCAACAATCTGCCGCCCGCGCCAGGCGTTTATCGGATGCTCGACGAGTCCGGGGCCGTGCTCTACGTCGGCAAGGCGCGCGACCTGCGAAAGCGTGTAGCCAGCTACTTTCGCCGCAGCCGTCTGTCAACCCGAATCGCCTCGATGATGCAGTCGGTGCACAGTGTTGACGTGACTGTTACACACACTGAAGGCGAGGCGCTGTTGCTGGAAAACAACCTGATTAAATCACTGCGGCCTCGATACAATGTACTGCTGCGTGATGACAAGAGCTATCCTTATATCTCCCTGTCGGCGCACAAGTTCCCGCGGCTTGGATTTCACCGCGGCGCCAGGAAAAAAGATTATCGATACTTCGGTCCTTATCCATCCGCATCCGCCGTCCGTGACAGCCTCGGCATGCTACAAAAGGTGTTCCAGATCAGACAATGCGAAGACATCTTCTTTAACAATCGAGCACGTCCCTGTTTGCAATATCAGATAAAACGTTGCTCTGCCCCTTGCGTAGGGCTCATCGATGCTGAAGTCTACGCGGTTGATTTGCGCCATGCTGTGATGTTCCTGGAAGGGCGCAGTCAGATGTTAGTGAATGACATGGTCGCGAAGATGGACGAGGCAGCCAACCGGTTGGATTATGAGACCGCCAAACTGTACCGGGATCGCATAGCCTCGCTGCGGCAAATCCAGGAAAAACAATACATCACCCGAGAGACCGGGGATGCCGACGTCATCGCCGTAGCCACGAAGCAGGACGCGGCATGCATTCAGGTCAATTTCATTCGCGGCGGGCGAAATCTCGGCGACAAAGCGTTTTATTTGAGCGTTGTGGACGCGAACAAACCGGCGGGACTCCTCGCGGCATTTCTACCGCAGTACTACTTGGGCAAGGTAATACCGCCGGCCATCTACTTGAGTTGCTCGATTCCCGATCGGTCGTTGCTCGAGAGCGTCTTTTCCGACGAGGCGAAGAGAAAGATCACCATCTCTACCACGGGCCGCGGCGTCGTTAAGGGCTGGATGAGGATGACCGATACAAATGCGCGGCAGGCCCTGCGTCGCTTCCTCGCAAGTCAGGCCAATCTCAAGCAGCGTTTCGAGGCCTTGCAGGAGACTTTGCGTCTCGAGGCTTTGCCCGAGCGCATTGAATGTTTTGACATCAGCCACACCCTCGGCGAATCTACCGTGGCATCATGCGTGGTGTTTGATGTGAATGGGGCCGTGAAGACGGATTACCGTCGCTTCAATATAGATGGGGTACAGGCGGGCGATGATTACGCTGCGATGGAGCAGGCATTGTCGCGCCGCTACCGCCGCGTCAAAGAAGGCGGCGGCAAAGTGCCCGACGTGTTGTTGATCGACGGCGGCAGGGGCCAGCTGCGAAAAGCGGAAACCGTATTGGAAGAGCTTCAATTGGAAGGAGTGCGGTTGATGGCTGTGGCGAAAGGGCCGGAAAGAAAAGCGGGTAGCGAGCAGCTGTTCACGCCGGGGAGGAATCTTCCGTTGGCGTTGTCCTCGCATTCGCCGGCGTTTCACCTGATCCAACAGGTTCGTGACGAGGCGCACCGATTTGCGATTACCGCGCACCGTCAGCAGCGCAGTAAGAAGCGCACCACGTCGGTACTGGAACAGATTCCAGGCGTAGGCAGCAAACGCCGGCAGACCCTGCTGAAGCAACTCGGTGGGTTGCGCGAAGTCGCCCGGGCGGGCGTGGAGGACCTGTCGCGCATCCCCGGTATCAGCGCGTCGCTGGCACAACGGATCTACGATGCCTTTCACGACCAGGAATTTTGAGACGTGTTACTGAACCTACCTAATCTGCTCACCTATCTCAGAATGATCCTGATCCCGATGCTGGTGGTCAGCTACTATTTGCCATATCGTCACGCGCACGTGCTGGCAACAACGCTGTTCGTGCTCGCCGGGATCACCGATTGGCTGGATGGGTACCTGGCACGCAAGCTGAACCAGTCGTCTCCATTCGGGGCCTTCCTCGATCCCGTCGCTGACAAGCTCATGGTTGGCGCGGCACTCGTGCTGCTGGTGGCCGACGAGCAGGTCCATGCGCAGGTGCTCGACTCGCGCCTGTTTGCGATCGTTGTGTTGATTATACTGGGCCGCGAGATCGCCGTCTCCGCGCTACGGGAATGGATGGCAGAGGCCGGCAAGCGCTCCAGCGTGGCGGTGTCCATTCTGGGCAAGCTCAAGACCATCGCCCAGATGGTCGCAATACCCTTCCTGCTGCTCGGCCAGCCCGTATTCGGGGTCGACCTGTTCACGGTAGGCGAGCTGCTGCTGTATGTCGCCGCCGCGCTGACGCTGTGGTCGATGTTTGTTTATCTGCGCGCGGCCTGGCCTGAGTTGGTACGTTCCGGAAGCAAGCCGTAAGGGCATTGGCTTTATTTATTTGTGTCGCCTAACCGGCGGTTAATTACTAACCGGGTTCCGCCCCCGTACGACGAGTTCCTTTCTTTGCGTGCCCAAAGACAATTTTGTCTGGAACAAAATTGGCCGCACTTCAGTGCGCCCGATCAGGGGCCGCACCAGGGACGGTGCGGCTCAAAGGAACCGAAAGAAAGGGCACCCCGGACTCTGCGCCCGCAAACCCCGCGGGTTCC
>JBHHZP010000212.1:0-4819 GCA_046758085.1 Acidiferrobacterales bacterium | reverse complement strand
GCACCTGCGGCACCCTGCTCCTCAGCCGGTGCCTCGGACTTCACCGCTGCGCCACCGCCGCAGGCGGCGAGGTTCAACGTAAACAATATCACCATAACATAACGTACGTTTTTCATCAGCCATTTACTCCTTCAGTTCCAGTTTACGATTATACGGCGACCACGCCGGCTCACGCACGTCCCCCTCATCCAGTTTGTAGGTCTGTCTGACGCGTCCGTCGGATGATACCGACGCCAGTACCCCTTTGCCGCCCACGGCGGTTGCATACAGGATCATGCGGCCATTAGGCGCAAAGCTCGGCGATTCGTCGAGCGGCGTGTCAGACAATACCTGAAACTGCTTGCCCTTTAACTGCAGTGCTGCGATGTGGTACCGACCCTTGATCTCGGTAACCATGGTAATCATTTCGCCGTCAGGTGAGTATGAGGGTCGTGCGTTCGATTTACCCTCGAAGGTCAAGCGCTCGACATTGCGGCCGTTCGCCTTCATGCGATAGACCTGCGGCCGGCCCGCACGGTCAGACGTGAATACGATCGTACGGCCATCCGGTGACCATGCGGCCTCGGTATCGATCACGTGATTCTTGGTGAGCCGCTGCAATCGCCGGGTGTCCAGGTCCAGCACATAGATCTCCGCGTTCCCGTCCTTAGACAAGGTCATGGCCAACCGGCGTCCATCCGGCGACCACGCCGGCGCCCCGTTGATGCCGTCGAAGTCAGCCACCAGCTGGCGCTTCTGATCGGCGACGTTCTGCATGTAAATCTTGGAGCGTCCGCTCTCGAAGGACACATAGGCCAGCCGCATGCCGTCCGGTGACCACGACGGTGACAAGATCGGCTCGCGCGACTTCAGCACTGTAATGGGGTTGTGCCCGTCCGAGTCGGCCACCTGCAGCCGGAAGATGAGCCCGCTCGGGGTGTCCTCACGGGTGACGTAGGCGATACGCGTGTTAAAAGCGCCCGGCTCGCCGGTCAGCTTCTCGTACACGATGTCGCTGATCTGGTGCGCCACGCGGCGCAACGAGCTGACATTGACCGTGTAGCGGAATCCGGCAAGCTGTTTCTCGCGAAACACGTCATAGAGGCGAAACGTGACCTCGAACTTTCCAGGGCTGAGCTCGCGTATGTTGCCTATCACCAGCGCCTCGGCCTTCAGTAGACGCCAGTCCTTGAATACCACGTCCTTATTCGTGTGCGGCGTCGACAGATGGTCCTCCTTAGGGACGACAGAAAAGCGGCCACTGCGTGCGAGATCCGCCGCGACGATATCCGAAACATTCTGCAAGGGCCTCCCCTCGCCTTCGAGGCCAAACGGGACGATTGCGACCGGAATACCGACCTCAGCACTTTGCGTGATCTCGATGGTGAGCACCGCTTGCGAAGCCACGCTGTACAGACCGATGGTCAGGAGTGAAAGAATGTATAGAAATTGTTTTGGCATTCTGATCATGCGCCTCTCTAGTAGCCCATTGGCTGGCTCATATGATTTCGGCCAGCCGGTTCACTGATAACTCGATAGCCCCGTTGCAGCACTCCGCAGGCACGCAAAGGATAACGCACCGAAGCCGGGACATATCGCAGACAAATCACCGTCACTTTTAGATCGTGTTACTGATCCTCCGGGTTGAACAGAAATTCTATCTCACGAAAGTACTCAAAAAGGTCCCGCTCCTCGGGCAACGGCAACGGCGAGGCCTTTTGTACTGCATTCTCTACCGAGCGATCAAACGCCTCGTCGCCACTGGAGCGTATGATCTTCACCTGCAGCACCTCGCCGCCGGGCACTAACCTGACTCGCACCATACACTGCAAGTCCTTTTCGGTACCAGGGGGGCGCGCCCAGTTACGGCTTACCTTCTGGCGAATCAAGGCCTTGAATTTCTCCGCCGCAGTCAGCGCGCGCGCCCGGCGCTCCTGCTCCTGGCGTTCGCGTTCTTCGGCCGCCATCGCCGCGGCGAGCTGCTCCTCGGCTTCCTTACGTTTACGCTCCGCCTCGGCGCGCTGGAGTTCCTCCTCCTCATTACGCTTGCGTTCTTCTTCCAGGCGCTGTTTCTCTTCCTCCAACCGCCGGCGCTCCTCCGCCAGCCGCTGCGTTTCTTCCTCTAGCCGGTGCTGCTCTTCCAAGCGCTTCTGCTCTTCGGCCTGCTTGCGTTTGCGCTCCTCGGCCAGACGTTGGCGCTCCGCCTCGGCGCGCTGGCGCTCGGCTTCCGCGCGCTTGCGGGCCGCTTCCGCTTTCCGGCGTTTCTCTGCCTCGCGCTTTTTCCTGGCCTCGGCCCTTTTTCGCGCTGCCTCCTGCTCGCGCTTGCGCCGCGCCGCCTCGCGCTGTTTTTTCTCAGCCTCGGCCTTGCGCTGCTTGGCTTGCTGATCCTCTACGACAACGGCATCGATGACCTGCGTATTGTCGCCCGACGGCGCCGGCCAGCGAAACGCAATCACCAGCAGCCCGATCACCACCAGGTGCAACGCGATCGTGAGTACCCATGCCTTTAACGAACCCGGCGATTTTCGAAACCTGCGGCGCGCCATACTACTTCTTGAATCGAGGCTGTGTTATCAAACCCACGCTTGGGGCGCCGGCCTCCTGCAGCAGCGCCATCGCCGCGACCACCTCGCCATACGGCACCCGGCGATCGCCCCGCACCACAATCTGCGTCTTCGGCCGCAGCCGCATAATTGCCGCGATGCGTTTGCGCAACGCCACCGGCTTGATCTTGCGATCGTCCAGGTAGTACACGCCTTTGCGGTCGACCGTGAGCACGAGTGTTTCGGAGTCCTTGACATCCACGGGCTTCGCCGCGGCCTGTGGCAACTCGACCTTAACGCCCTGGCTCAGCAAAGGCGCGGTGATCATAAAAATCACCAGCAGCACCAGCATCACGTCGATGTATGGCACGACGTTGATTTCGCCCATGAGCTTCTTGCGACGAGTGCGATACGGTTCCATGCTCAGCTCCGGGGCGGCGCCAGCGCCTGGCGCTGCACGATGCTGGAAAATTCGTCCATGAAGATCTCGTAGCGCGTCACCAGACGTTCCACCTGGCTCGAATAGCGATTGTACGCAATCACCGCCGGAATCGCCGCGAACAGCCCCATCGCGGTGGCGATTAGCGCCTCGGCGATTCCCGGCGCCACGTGCGCGATCGTGGCTTGCTGCAACGACCCCAGCGCGCGAAAGGAGTTCATGATCCCCCACACGGTGCCGAACAGCCCGACGTAGGGACTGGTGGAGCCGACCGTCGCTAGAAACGGCAGGTGCGTCTCCAGGTAATCGATCTCGCGCGATAACGCCACGCGCATGGCACGTTGCACGCCTTCCAGGATATCCGCCGCCCGCGCCTTGCCAGGCTGTACCAACCGCCGGTACTCCCTGAAACCGTCGACAAACACACTGGCCATGCCCGTCGGTGTGGTGTCCTTGCGCGTCAGCTCGGTGTACATCTGGCTCAGGTTGCCGCCGGACCAGAAGCGATCCTCGAATCGGTCCGCCGTGCGCACTGCCGCTTTGAACGCAAGCCATTTGCCAAAAATGAAATACCAGGAGATCAGCGAGGCCAACAGCAACGCCAGCATGACGAGCTGCACCACCAGGCTCGCCTCCTGGATCAAGGTAATCAGCGCGATGCCTTCCGGCGAGGTCGTGACGTTCAAGACAGGTTCACCTTGTCGAGCTGCGACCGGATTCGCCGCGGAATGGGCCGCGGCGCGAACGACACCGCATCCAGACATGCCACCTTGATTTCCGCCTCGCACAGTGTGGTCGCATCGCGCCGCACCGCTTGCGCTAACGTAAGGCTCGCGCCTCCTCTGCGGGTCATGCTCACCGTCGCTCGCAACAGATCGTTAAACCGCCCCGCTTTGAGAAACTCCACCTTGACCGCGCGCACAGCGAAAATGACGCCTGCCTGCGTTGCAATCGCGTCTTGCTCAAATCCCAAACCACGTAACCACTCGGTGCGCGCGCGCTCCATGAATTTCAAGTAGTTGGCGTAATACACTACGCCACCGGCATCGGTATCCTCATAATAGACCCGCACGGGTATGGAAAAATCCCCAGTTACGGGATTATTACCGTTATGCATAAACGCAGATAGCTCGAATTCGGGTTATGGGTCACCGCCAAACAGACCTCGTTGTGCGTCATCACCCTTGGCCGGTGCCGGCATCCCGAAGTAGCGAAACGCCTGTGCCGTTGCCATGCGTCCGCGCGGCGTGCGCATCAAGAAGCCCTGCTGGATGAGAAACGGCTCGACCACATCCTCGATCGTGCCGCGCTCCTCGCCCACAGCGGCAGCCAGGCTATCTATGCCCACGGGGCCACCGGCGAACTTCTCGATCACAGTCAGCAACAGCTTGCGATCAAGCACGTCGAAGCCGCGCTCGTCCACCTCGAGCATGTCCAGCGCCGACTCGGCGATTTTCTGTGTCAGCCGGCCATCGCCTTTGACCTGGGCGTAATCGCGCGCACGGCGCAACAGGCGGTTGGCGATGCGCGGCGTACCGCGTGAGCGCGTGGCGATCGCTGCCACACCTTCGGCCTCCACCGCGATTCCCAGAATGGCGGCCGAGCGCTCGACGATCTTCGCCAGATCCTCGATGACGTAGTACTCCAGGCGCTGCACGATGCCGAAGCGATCGCGCAGCGGCGATGTCAGCAGCCCGGTTCGGGTCGTGGCGCCCACCAGCGTGAATGGCGGCAGCTCGAGCTTGAGTGAACGCGCCGCTGGGCCCTCGCCGATCACGATATCCAGCTGGTAGTCCTCCATCGCCGGGTACAGGATCTCCTCGACCACCGGGCTCAAACGGTGGATCTCGTCGATGAA
>JBHHZP010000211.1:0-4821 GCA_046758085.1 Acidiferrobacterales bacterium | reverse complement strand
TATCACTTCCCCAATTTGGCTTGGAGAGAAATCCTCCATATGCACCAAAGTGATCGAACGATTGTATGGGAACTCCCATGAGCTCAATGAACACGGCCAATATGCCTATTACGGGCGCGTGGGAGGTTGTCTCATCACCGGTAATGAGGACGGCGCCAAGCACTGCGCCATGAACATCGTGTACTCTTTACAGCATCTCGGCTACACGGTCCCACCGCAAGCCGATGCAGGTTGGTTGGGAGAAGCGGGTCCCGGCCCCTCCTATCTCGACCCGGGTTCGGGCGGTCCGGAAAACGACTTTACGAACCGCAACACGACATTTATGACCTGGAACCTCATGCATCTTACGCGGATCGTTAAGGACGCCGGCGGGATACCCGCGCACGGCAATCAGCGCTCCGAATGGGATGCTGGGTGCCGATTCGACCATCCCAATCCTCTATATCGTTGAAACGTCGGCCGACTGCGGCACACGCGAACCGCAATGCAGCGTTCGGCATGAAATGACCAACTTCATCGCAATCCTTGCAGTGACCGCCGCTTTTCTTGTTTTCGGTTTGGTCAGCTGGAAGCTGAAAGGCTCGGTGGTCACGGGCCCGATGGTGTTTGTGATCTTCGGGCTTGCCGCCGGGCCGGCTGCTACCGGCCTTGTTGACCTAACGATCACGAACTTTGGGCTGCATATACTTGCCGAGGTTACACTTATTCTCGTGCTCTTCTCCGACGCGGCGAATATCGACCTACGACAGCTTCGCCGCAATCACAATCTACCAGTGCGAATGCTGCTCGTCGGAATGCCGCTTACCATCATCCTGGGCGCAGCGACAGCATTGGTGCTGTTCAGGCACCTCACATTTTGGGAGGTGGCGCTGCTCGCGGCGATTCTCGCGCCAACTGACGCTGCACTGGGTCAGGCCGTCGTCACCAATCCAGTCGTCCCCGTGCGCATTCGGCAAACTTTGGCAGTCGAGAGTGGCCTCAACGATGGGATTGCTCTTCCGTTCGTCCTCATATTCGCTGCCTTAGCGAGCGCGACCCAGGAAGCCTCGGGCGCGGGTCATTGGCTGGCATTCGGGGCGAAGCAAGTCACGCTCGGACCAGTCGCTGGTGCCATCGTCGGCTTTGTCGGCGCCAAGCTTGTAGCGCTCTGCTATCGTGCCCACTGGATGACCGAGCGGGCGGAGGGCATGATTGCTCTCGCGCTCGCATTCGGCGCGTTCGCGCTCGCTGAGCTCGTTCACGGCAATGGGTTTATCGCAGCGTTTGTCGCTGGGTTAACCTTCGGCAATGTCTTGGCCCAAAGGTGTAAGTTCCTGTATGAGTTCGCGGAAGCGGAAGGCCAGATACTGATACTCTTAACGTTCATGGCGTTCGGCAGTGCGATGATCCCCCTCGCGCTTCCCAACGTCACGTTCACCCACGTGCTGTTCGCGTTACTCGCCCTTACGTTGCTTCGCATGCTTCCTGTTTCTCTGTCGCTGCTGGGCACGAAAATCAAGCCGGTTACATCTATCTTTCTTGGGTGGTTCGGTCCACGCGGGCTAGCGTCCGTTCTGTTCGTGCTTCTGATCCTTGAGCAAGCGGATGTCGCTCATCAGAGCGAGGTATTCACTATAACAATCGTAACCGTTGTGCTTAGTATTCTCCTACACGGAATTACCGCCGGGCCAGCTGCGCGACGTTACGGAGCCCGGGCCAAGGCAATGGGTGAGTGCGAAGAGAATCGACCGATTAGTGAGAAACCCTTTGAACAAGAATCGGCCGAGTAGAAGTGCAAATCAGTAAACGGATGATGACTGTGGCTGAAAATGTGACTAAAAGGACGTGCAACCCCTGACTGGTTCCCAACCGAAGTGCCGTTGAGGATAATAAAGCGGACGCAACCCTTCTCTAGTGCCCTTCGCCGCTGTTGGAGTGCACGTATGCCGAGGGTAGCGAGAACGCTCTTTGCCGGGCTCCCCCATCATCTCAGGCAACGCGGGAACCGTCGTGAGAATGTCTTCTTTACGGATGAGGCCTATCTTTGGACGGCGATCCCGTTATGTAGAATGAAATCGCCTCAAGAGCGAAGATGGCGAGTAAGGCCGAGCGCTATCCATGCTCGAGTGCACCGGCACACTGCGGCCTTGCGAGATGATGGCGTGCTGACCCAAAGAGCGCTATGGCGCAAGCGCCTTGAGCAAATACCGGCTTTAGTCGGCGTGGCTCGCTCAAGGCGATGAACCGCAGAAGCTCCGCGTAATCAGGGCGCAACATCAACAAGGGACTACGCTGCGGTTCAGAAAAGTTCGTCCGTCGGTTACAAAGACTAGCAGGGCGCATGCTCACTTACCGACGTCGTGGGCGTCCCAGCAAGCAAGCGTGATTAGCCGAGAGACAGGAAAGCGTTGCGTCTTCTTTGTTTCTGAGGTCTACCTAATGAAAGATAAAATGTTGAAAGATGAATTGAGCAGTTTTACGATCGTATTGGAGATATGAGATGACTTACATAGACTGGATGATTAGGAGACCGAAGATCGCATCGTGCAATTGTCACTATGAATGTCCTTGCGAGTTTAATGCTCTACCGACCAATGATGTCTGCGAAGGTCTGGAAGCTCAAAGAATCGATGAAGGTTGGTTCGGCGATGTCCGTCTCGATGGCCTAGTCATTGGGGCGCGCTATCGTTGGCCCGGCCCGGTCCATAATGGCCATGGTATCGTTCAGGGCTTCATGAGCGAGCAGGCAAGCGAGACTCAACGCGATGCGCTGTTCCAGATCATGGATGGTAAACAGCAGGAACCAACAGCTGCGTTCAACATATATGGCTCCACGATCGAAAAAGAGTTCGATCCTATTTTCGCGGATATTGAATTTGAATGTGACCTCAAAGCCCAGACCGGCCGCTTCCGTGTACCCGGCGTCATGGAAATGAGCCTGGAGCCGATCAGGAATCCCGTTACCGGCGAGGTGCATCGCGCGCAGATCGCTTGCCTGCTGGTTTCGAGTTCCGAAACGCTGAGATGGTAAGCGGTACGTTTGAGGCATCGGGAGATATCGAACTCAAGAGTTCCGGTGTCTATGGTTTTCTGACGAACGTTGCTTACGGGCCGTCTGGCATCATCGAAGACAAGACTTATGGCGGCAAGGTCGCTTAAGCGGATTGTTCGAATAACACCAACGTGAGGATAAACGATGACACCTTGGGAAATTCAAGCAGACGAGTTGGTAACCTGTAACTGTGCCTACGGCTGTCCGTGCCAATTCAACGCGCGCCCGACCCATGGAAATTGTGAGGCAATGGCAGGTTTTCAGATCAAACGAGGACACTTCGGTGACACGCGACTGGATGGTTTGCGAGCCGTCGGCGTCCTGTGGTGGCCCGGCGCTATCCACGAAGGTGGTGGCAAAGCCTTCATCATCGTCGACGAGCATGCCGACGAGGCACAACGTCAGGCGCTCCTGACAATCATGAGCGGCGGGGAAACCGACCCAGGTGCCACCATGTGGAATGTCTTCGCATCTACCATGGAGGAAGTATTCGAACCTGTCTTCAAGCCGATTAAGATTGAAGTCGACGTTGAGGCACGCGTCGGGCGCGTATTTGTCGAAGGACTCGCCGAGAGTTCTGGCGAACCCATTCGCAACCCTGTCACCGGCGAGCCGCATCGTGCACGCATTGACCTGCCTCATGGTTTTGAATACAGCCTTGCCGAAATGGGGAGTGCAACGTTCAAGACGACCGACCCCATCGCAATGTCATTTGAAGACTGTTATGCGCAGTTCGCCCATATCCACCTGAACAACCATGGCGTTGTAAAGAGCCTGGCCGCCTAATAGGGCGACGATGACCAGTATGACCGCAACTGAGGTACTGCTTCGTCGTGACCGATTGATTGTTGGTGCGGGTCTAGTCGTTATCTGTCTGTTGTGCTGGCTGTATCTATTCGTCGGCGCCGGAACGGGCATGAGTACCGCTGCCATGACCACGTGGCAGTTTCCACCACCGGCACATATGAGCAATGCAGCCGCGCCGTGGGGTCCCTCTTACTGGATCGTCATGGCGCTCATGTGGTGGGTCATGATGATCGCCATGATGGTGCCGAGTGCGGCACCGATGGTTCTGCTGTATGCCCGGGTCCACCACCATGCCCAGAAAAAGGGCCAGATGGATCACTCGGTTGTCCCAACCGCCGCATTTGTAAGCGGTTATCTGCTCGCTTGGCTAGCATTCAGCCTCGCGGCAACCTCTCTGCAATGGTCACTCGAACAGGCCGGCCTGCTGCACGCCATGATGATGTGGAGCACGAACAGCGTGCTGTCAGGATCATTTCTGATCGCCGCCGGCATCTATCAGCTCTCGCCACTGAAAGGCGCGTGTCTGAAACATTGCCGTTCACCCGCTGATTTTCTCTCCCGGCATTGGCGCAAGGGCCATTCGGGTGCAGCACGCATGGGGTTGGAGCACGGACTGTATTGCATCGGTTGTTGCTGTTTCTTGATGGTACTACTGTTTGCCGGCGGCATTATGAATCTGGTGTGGATCGCCGGCCTTGCGGTCTTTGTATTGGTTGAGAAACTCGCGCCTTATGGCTACTGGATCGGTCGCGCTTCGGGTTTGCTGATGGTTGCTGCGGGCGGATATTTGTTGCCGACATAACCCGTGGTCAGTGATCCGTGATCCGTGAGCCGTGAAGGGGTAAGTCTTTCGCCCCCTTGGTCAAGCCGAACACCCTCTCCCCAGCCCTCCTCCATTCAGGGGGAGGGAGTTGCTTTGTATTTTTTGGCCCCCTTGGTCAAGCCGAGCCCCGAGTGCAGACGAGGAGCGGGCTCGAAGAGGC
>JBHHZP010000210.1:0-4932 GCA_046758085.1 Acidiferrobacterales bacterium | reverse complement strand
CAGCGAGCCCGTTAGTAATCAATCGCCGGTAGGCGACACAACCAACGGAGTCGCGCGCCCGCGGCGCCAGGGCATCCCGGCACCCTCGCCACTGACAATGTCCTTTTCGCCGGCTATGCTTCATGATGTCGATAGCCACCCTGTTTGGCAGAAAATCAAGAATATGCACCGCATCACGGTTTGCGCCCTGATTGGCTACTTGTCGCTGGCATCGGTCACGTTCGCCGCGCAAACGCCCACTCAAGTCGACCCGCAGCTCAAGCAACTGCTTAAACGCGCCGCAAATCAGACAGACAGTTTTTACGACCGCTTCGATGCGTGGGTGTGGCTCGCCGACATGTCACGGCGACTCGAAAAAAAGATCCCGGACGCGATATTCCGCATTGAGTTACTCAAAACCGTTCACCGGGAGGCCACTCGTGCCAAGCTCACCCCGGAACTGGTCCTCGCCGTTATCGAGGTGGAAAGCGATTTTGACCCGTTCGCTATCTCGATCGCCGGTGCGCGTGGGTTAATGCAGGTGATGCCGTTTTGGCTTAAGGAGATCGGCAGGACAGAAGACAATCTTTTTCACGTCAGTACCAACCTGCGTTTTGGTTGCACTATCCTGCGTTATTACGTGGACAAGGAAAATGGCAATCGTGTTCGCGCGCTCGCGCGCTACAACGGAAGTACGGGAAAGAACAACTATCCGGCGCGCGTGTTTCACCTCTGGAACACGCGCTGGTTTCCGCAATAGGCTCAACGCGCCTCGAAGCCCGTGAAGGCGCGCGCTGCAATATCCTCCACAATTATGTTGTCTACGCGGGCGTAGCCCGGGCCTTTCCACAGCCAGGCCTCCAGCCGCCGCAAATTGGATTCGTTGCCGCATGCGACAACCTCGACGCGTCCATCGGGCAGGTTTCGGGCAAAACCGCTCAACTGCAGCTGCCGGGCAGTATCCTGCGTTGAGGCACGAAAGAAAACCCCTTGAACCGTCCCTGAGATGAGATAGCGCCTGCAGCGGTTCATAATTACTTTTGGCCGGCCACGAGGCACGTGCGATCAAAACACAGCTTGCCGGCCGGAAGATCGGCACTCGGGCACGCAACCACGGTATTTCCCACACCCTCCTTCACAACTCAATCCTTACCCCCTCACGCCATACCAGCGCAGCCAGATCCGCTCGGGCACAACGCGGGTGATCACTACGGCTAAGGCAAGCCCTAGCAGGGCGGACATCCACAGCTCTGCGCTCATGGAAGTGCCGTTGGTGATTGCCGCGACCCAAGTGTGCATCAAGGCCAGGCCCGCCCCCATGCACAGCATCAACGGCCGCCACAGGGCAGCGGCGGATTGCGCAAAGAGATGCGCCACCGCCCCGAGCAGGACCATCCCCAGGCCCAGGTAGACCACGGCATAGAATACCTTCGAAGATGCTGCTGGCGTGGTATGAGCCGCCGCCTGAGCCATACCCGGCCCCCATACCTGGATCGCCAGCATAGCGCCATAATAGAGTATGGTCGCCGCAAGCCAGGGCATCCGAGATTTCATGATGTTTTTTCCAGCGCTGCCACCGGGCGCTCAATGCTATCGAATTCTAAGGATGTGCATGCAGCGGGTCGAGAGTGTACAACGTATACCCATGTGCGATCGCGTCTTGCGTTCACGCAACAGGGTAGCGCTGCGCCGACACCCGCATAATCAGGAAATTGGCACGGAGCGCCGCCCTGTCTACAATCTGACATAAGACAAGCATCCGACGAGACGATATGACCCTCACGCTCACCGTGCCCGATGAAGGCGCAAGATCCGCCGGCGACGTTGAGACGCATCCTGCCCGGCTGGAAGAACAGCTTGCGCAACTCCCGCTTCTCAATGCTCCTGACTCTCGCCGCAGCGTGTACCAGTTGCTGTCAAGCCTCAATCGCAGCGAAATAGATGACGAGCGAAGAGTGACGTTGCTGGAGCTGTATCGCGTCCCCGTCGATAAAATCTGCCGGGAACTGCAGCGCCACTACCTGGGCCGAGCGCTCCCATTGAACGACAAAGGCAAAACCGTGGCGGGGCAAGTCCGTCAGCTCCAAGTTGAAATGTCCTATGGCTACAAACGGCTAGTGCTCAACGCCGCTCTGCAAAATGATCAACCCTCAGCCGGCAAACCCGCCACAGAGTTCACTATCGCGATCCAACGCGCGATCCGCTACTTGACCGAGATCCTGGTCACGTCGTACCAGGTTTACACGTCGTACCCGGAAGGCACCTGGCGCGAGATTCATCAGCTGTATACGTACGCAGAGCGAAATGGTGCGGCGGACATGCCGGTCGCCGATCCGCTTAACGATACCGTACCAAATAGCAGCATCAGCCACGCCTACAAACAGGCCGTGCTGCTCGATCTGAGCAATCCGTACCATCTACCGGCACGAATGACCGAGAAGGTGCGGCGTTATCTCGATCGCTGGGCCCCGATCGCGCAGTTGCGGGTAGCCACGAAGTATTATGAGCCGAAATGTCAGTTTCTAATCGACCAGCAAAGCGACAGCGGGGGGCAAGTTTACACCCGCGAAGCCGAAGTTCAGGAACCCCAGCGCTATCGTTTGTTGAACACAATTGAGCTGGCACAGGTGATCCATCAGCAACTCACAGCTCTGCGAAAAGGCCACCAGCCTGACCCAAAAGGCTTGGAGGTCGACTTTTTCACCGACGATACACGAGACATGCTGGGACGGATGATCAAGGTTTGGGGCATCAACCCCACGCGTTCTTTTCCCAGAACTGAGCTCAAGCAAGGCGATGAAGTGGACGTCGCCATCGGTATCGCCTGGATCAATTACTGTGTGAACGGTGGCAAGTCGTTTGCACCGAGTATGGGGGCCGATGAACCCGAGTGCGGAGAAACATTCCTAACCGATCAGGCGGGCTACTCGTCGTGGGTACTGCGCGATGAGAGTGCAACCGGCTTCGCCCTGGCCAAAGCAGGGGTAAGCAACGGCAGCGTGCGCGTCGGTGATCTCGTTGCGACACGATCGCGAGCGCACGATAAGGCCTGGGGAATCGGTATTGTTCGCTGGTTAAAAAGCACGGGTCCCGTCGACATCGAAGTCGGGATCAGTCGCCTGGCCCCGACCGCGGATCCCGTCGCCATTAAGATTCTGACCAACGACCACGCTGATGGCGATTTCCTACCGGCATTACTGCTCCCCCGAATCAAGACGCTAAAACGAACGCAGAGATTAGTCACGTACAAGGGTATCTTCAAACCCGACCGGCATTTGTACCTGGATGACGGCGAAACGAGACACCAAATCCGCGTCACCAAGCTTGTCGAGGCCACAGACACATTCGAGCTTTTCCAGTTCAAATTATCGGAAAACTGAAAAACTAACAAAATGCAAAGGGCCCCAACGGGGCCCTTTGGCGAGAAAAATCGAGCCTAGCTGTTACATACTGCGTTGCAGATACTCGCGGTCGGACTGCTCGACCACGCCTAACTGCCAGGCACCGCGCGAGCGGGCGTGCTGGATCGCCATTTCGATCTGGCTCGCCGAGGAGTCGCGTGGGATGACGAGGACCTGACCTGGTTCGATCAGGTCCGCATCGGCGATCTGGTCCTGGTTCGCCCGGTAGATGAGCGGCCATTGATAGGGGTTGCCGTAGATGACGCGATAGCTTGCGATGTCCCACAAGTTGTCACCGCGCACGACGGTGTACTGTGTCAGCCCCTCTTCTTCGACCACCATCACCTCTTCCTGCTCCTTAACCTCCTCTGCGGGCGCCATCTCACCCGGTTGCGCCGGCATCAATTCCGGCGCCTCTTTCTTCTTGGGCTGCGCATCAGGCGCTTCAACCCCAGCGATTTCCTCCTTCGTAGTCGCACAGCCACTTGCCACAGCCAAAACGACACCCATCAATAACACTTTCCATGCAAGATTAAACTTTTTCATTTTCAACGATATCCTCCGCTCTGTGTTTCTTGTCCGGCGCGCACCTGTCACGGCAACGAATACTACAAAGTATCAGCCTGTATGTATAGACTGTCAAGGAAAGAGATTAACCATATCACGGCAAAAATGCACCCCGTTTGCCCCTGTGGGGCAGCCAGCACGGCGTCCGCCGAGGGGGGTCGGGCGTCGTCAGCACGCCCGTATCGCATACTGTGCACGAGAACCCGCAGCTGTAGATGGCTACCATGACCGATATTCTCGTACTCTACTACAGCCACCGCGGCGCCGTTGCGCAAATGGCGCAACAGGTGGCGCGCGGAATCGAGAAAATACCGCCCATGCACGCCCGCCTGCGCACTGTGCCCGGGGTCTCGCCAATGCCCGAGCGCAGCGCCAATCCGGTCCCTGCGAGCGGCCCCCCATACGTCACGCTGGACGACTTGCAACAGTGCGCCGGGCTGGCGCTCGGCAGTCCCGCGCGTTTCGGTAATATGGCAGCACCGCTGAAGCATTTCATCGACACCACGACTGCGTTGTGGCTCTCGGGCAAATTCGCAGGCAAACCCGCTAGCGTGTTCACCTCCTCATCCAGCATGCACGGCGGGCAAGAGACGACCTTAATCTCGATGATGCTGCCGCTCATGCACCACGGCATGATCATCGTGGGATTGCCTTACAGCGAAGGGGCGCTCGGGCGCACAACCACCGGGGGCACGCCCTACGGTGCCAGCCACGTCGCGGGTATGGAGAGCAACCGGCCCTTGAGCGGGGATGAAAAAGAACTGTGCCAGGCCCTGGGTGCCCGCCTCGCCACGGTCGCCAGAGCGCTGGGCGGCCGCTAAGAAAGATACTTGCATATCCTCGCTGCACCACTGCTGACCCACAAACCCCGGCTTGAAACGCTGAAACTCGCCAAAACTCAAAGAAGCCTTAGGAATGGGCTGCGCTCGAGAGGCCTGGATCGCACCATTGTTTCCGAGACCGTTGCAAGCCACGGATGCTGGCA
>JBHHZP010000209.1:0-4940 GCA_046758085.1 Acidiferrobacterales bacterium | reverse complement strand
CGCTCCTCGGGGCCAACGTAATCGGCGTTCGGGCGGATCAGCACATTGTGGGCACGTTGCTCCATGATGTGCGCCGCCCACCCCGTGATCCGCGAGCACACAAAAATCGGCGTGAACACCGGTGTCGGCACACCCATCATGTGATAGGACGACGCGCTGTAGAAGTCGAGATTCGGAAACAACTTCTTCTCATCCCACATGAGCTTCTCGATCGCCTCCGAAACATCGTAAAGCCTGGTATCGCCCGCTGCCACACTCAGCTTATTGGACCAGGCTTTGATCGTTGCGTTGCGCGGATCGGACTCGCGATACACCGCGTGTCCGAACCCCATGACCTTGTCCTTGCGCGCGAGCATCTCGGCCACGCTCTTGCGCGCCTGCTCGGGTGTGTCGAATTTCTGGATCAATGCCATTGCCGCCTCGTTGGCGCCCCCGTGCAGCGGCCCGCGCAGGGTACCGATCCCGGCCGTCACGGCGGAGTGGAAATCCGACAGTGTCGCCGCACACACACGGCAGGCAAAGGTGGATGCGTTGAACTCGTGCTCAGCATACAGGATCAACGAGACATCCATGCCACGCTCATGCAGCTCGCTCGGCGCCTTTCCATGCATCATGTGCAGCAGGTGCCCCGCTATCGAGTCATCGTCGGTCTCGGTCTCGATACGCAAGCCATCGGTTACAAACCGGTACCAGTAACACATGATGGACGGAAACACGGCCAGCAATCGGTCCGCCACCTCGTACTGTCGGGCAAATTCGTGCTCCGGCTCCAGCGTACCCAACATAGAGCAACCGGTGCGCATCACATCCATGGGGTGTGTGTCGCGCGGGATGCGCTCGAGCACATCCTTGAGCGGTTGCGGGAAACCACGCATTCCCTTCAAGCGGGTGCGGTAGGCCTGCAGCTCCGCGGCTGTGGGCAGTTTGTCGTACAAAAGCAGATAAGCCACTTCCTCGAAGTGGGCGTGCTCGGCCAGGGTTTCAATCGGATAACCACGATACGTGAGTCCACTGCCCGCTTTGCCTACCGTTGCAATCGCCGTCTGTCCGGCAGATTGGCCGCGCAGCCCGGCCCCGCTGGCCTTGCCGCCACTCGTCTTGACCTCGGCATTCGCAGTCATGAGCCGTCTTCTCCTTTCGCGAAAAGTTCATCAAGTTTGCGTTCGTAATCGTGATACCTGAGCACCTCGTAGAGCTCATCGCGGGTTTGCATGGTGTCAAGCACCTCCTTCTGAGTGCCCTCGCGGCGCAGCGCCTCGTACACTTTGAGCGCCGCTGCACTCATCGCCCGAAAGGCAGACAGCGGGTAGATCACCAGCCTCACCCCGACCTTGCGCAGCTCTTCCATCGTAAATAACGGCGTCTTGCCAAACTCCGTGATGTTGGCAAGCACTGGCACGCCAACGGTTGATGTGAATCTTTTGTAATCCCCGAGGGTGGTCATGGCTTCCGCGAAGATCACGTCCGCGCCGGCCTCGACGTAACGGCCCGCCCGCGCCAGGGCCGCCTCCAGCCCCTCGACCGCGAGCGCATCAGTGCGCGCCACGATTACGAACTGTTCATCGGTGCGCGCATCGACCGCCGCCCGGATGCGATCGGCCATCTCCTGTGCCGAGACCAGCGCCTTGCCCGGCCGGTGCCCACAGCGCTTTGCCTGCACCTGGTCCTCGATGTGGCAGCCGGCGGCACCCGCCGCGGTTAGCTCGCGAATCGTACGCGCGATCATGAACGCTGCGCCCCAGCCGGTGTCGGCGTCAACCAGCAGCGGCAAGGCCGTGGCACCGGTGATTCGGCGCACGTCCTGCGCGACATCGTTCAACGTCGTAACTCCCAGATCGGGAAGCCCGAACGACGCGTTGGCGACCCCGGCGCCCGACAGATAAAGCGCGCCGAAGCCCGTGCGCTCGGCAAGCAGGGCACAGTAGGCATTGATGGCGCCGACCAGCTGCAACGGCCGTTCGCGCTCCATGGCCGCACGCAGACGCGCGCCGGCACCAGACATAGCATTCATTCCTGTATCACCTCCATTCGGCGGAAACTGGGCCGGCTGCACCTGCAAACAACTCCATGGTTTTTTGCAACGGCGCGCGCGCCGGGTGGCGATCGATCGCCGTTAGACGGGCCTCAGGCACCCTTGGGATAACTGACGCCACTCAACGCGGTTGCGATTTCGCCCAGGATCGCTGGATCGTCGATGGTGGCCGGCACCTTGTAGTCCTCACCGTCGGCGATCTTTTGCATGGTGCCGCGCAAAATCTTGCCCGATCGTGTCTTGGGCAGGCGTTGTACCACGGTGGCGGTCTTAAAGGCCGCCACCGGCCCGATCTTCTCGCGCACCATCTGCACAACTTCCTTGACGATATCGGCGTAATCGCGATCCACACCCGACTTGAGCACCAGGAATCCGAGCGGCAACTGGCCCTTGAGCTCGTCGGTCACGCCGATCACCGCGCACTCGGCAACGTCCGGGTGGGCCGCCAGCACCTCCTCCATGCCGCCGGTCGACAAGCGATGGCCGGCAACATTAATGATATCGTCGGTGCGCGACATCACGAATACATAGCCGTCTTCGTCCACGTACCCCGCATCCGCGGTTTTATAGTGACCCGGAAACTCGGACAGGTAGGACTCGACGAAGCGCTTGTCGGCGTTCCACAAGGTGGGGAACGTGCCCGGCGGCAGCGGCAGCTTGATCACCAGCGCGCCGATGTCCCCGTGCTTCAGCTCCTGGTTGTGCTCGTCGACGACGCGTACATCCATACCTGGAACCGGCTTGGTCGGCGAGCCGTGCTTCACCGGCAGCTGCTCAATGCCGAGGCAGTTGGCACAGATCGCCCAACCGGTCTCCGTCTGCCACCAATGGTCGATCACCGGCACACCGAGGTGTTGTTCGGCCCATTGCAGGGTATCGGGATCGGAGCGTTCACCCGCCAGAAACAACGCCTTGAAACCAGAGAGGTCGTACTTCTTAATAAACTCACCGTCGGGGTCCTCTTTCTTGATGGCGCGAAACGCGGTTGGCGCCGTGAACATGACCTTGACCTTGTGCTGCGATATCACGCGCCAGAACACGCCGGCATCGGGTGTGCCCACGGGCTTACCTTCGAACAGCACGGTCGTGTTCCCATTGAACAGCGGTGCATAGACGATGTAGGAATGGCCCACCACCCAGCCTACGTCGGAGGCGGCCCAGTAGACTTCACCGGGCTCGACGCCATAGATGTTCTTCATGGTCCATTTGAGCGCGACGATGTGGCCACCATTATCGCGCACCACGCCCTTGGGCTCGCCGGTCGTGCCCGAGGTATACAGGATGTAGAGCGGATCGGTGGTGGCCACCGGCACGCAGTCATGCGGCTGCGCCGCGTCCATGGCCTCCTTCCAGTCAAGGTCGCGACCGGGCTGCAGCTCTGCGCGCTCCATTGCGCGTTGCACAATGACGCACTTGTCGGGCTTGTGCCGGGCAAGCGCGATCGCCTCATCGAGCAGCGGCTTGTAGGCAATGACTCGATTGGCTTCGATGCCGCACGAGGCCGACACGATTACCTTGGGCTGGGCATCGTCGATGCGCACCGCCAGCTCGTTCGCGGCAAAACCGCCGAAGACCACCGAGTGCACCGCACCCAGCCGCGCGCATGCGAGCATCGCAACGACAGCCTGCGGCACCATGGGCATGTAAATGATGACCCGGTCTCCTTTTTCGACGCCCATGACGGCAAGCGCACCGGCGAAGCGGGCGACCTTGTCGCGCAGCTCGGTGTAGCTGAAAGTCTTGATTTTGCCGGTGACGGGGCTGTCGTAGATCAGCGCAGCGTGGGCTCCGCGCCCGTCCTCGATGTGCAGATCGAGCGCGTTATAACAAGTGTTGACCTCGCCACCGCCAAACCAGCGGTAGAATGGCTTGTTGCTGTCGTCAAGGACCTGGTCCCAGCGCTTGATCCAGTGCACACCTTCCGCGGCCTCAGCCCAGAAACCATCCGGATCGTGCAAAGAGCGGTAATATACGGACTGAAAATCTCGTTTCGCCATTGCTACCCCCTCGTGGTGTGTAAACGTTGCCTGCGACCGTGTCGACAATGTCCAGACCAGAACCGGCGTGGCCCACCGTTTGTCCTCGGCGTCGGCTACCCCATTGCTGGTTAAGACTATAATGAAAAACTATAACTTTTATAAGTCTTATTAAGAAATACAATTATCCCGATTGACCCAGACAATCATCGCGGCTGCTCTGCCGGCCCCCAAACCAAGGCCCTTGCACGGTCGCGGTCGGACAAGGACTCCGGGGCCGGTAGTGCTCAGGAAATGAGATCGGGCAGGCCTGCCAGATCTGTCAGCTCCAGGTCCGCCGGCTTGGGCAGGCGTTCGCGCTTCTGGCCAAAGCGATTGATCCACGCCACTCGCATGCCGAAGTGCGCCGCTGCCGCTGCATCCCAGGCGTTCGAGGACTGGAAGCTGATCTCGCCCGCGCGCACGCCGAGATGGTCGCACGCGAGCTGGTAGACGCGCGGGTCTGGCTTGTAAATACCCACCTCCTCGACGGAAAAAACACCGTCCAGGTGATCGCCTATGCCCGCCGATGCCACCGCCGCCTGCAGCATGCGGGGTGATCCGTTCGACAGGACCGCGGTACGTAGCCCTTTTTGTTTCAGTGCCGCAAGCGTGTCTTTGACATCCGGATAGGCATCAAGCGCCAGATAGGCGTTCATGAGATCCGTACGCAAGCCGGGATCGTCGATACCGCAGGTTTCCATGGCGTAGTCGAGGCCGTCTTGTGTCACCTGCCAGAAATCCACATGCGCGTGCATCAGGCTGCGCAGCCAGGTGTATTCCAGCTGTTTGGTGCGCCATAGCATGGACAGGGCGTCGGCCTTCTCACCGATTCGCGGGCGGTGCTTACCCACCGCCGAGTGGACATCGAACAGCGTGCCATAGGCGTCGAA
>JBHHZP010000208.1:0-4992 GCA_046758085.1 Acidiferrobacterales bacterium | reverse complement strand
GCACGCCCGTTCGCCGGGCCAAGCGTTCACTGGACGCTTGCCTTTTCCCGGCTCACCCACCCCCGTACGACGGGTTCCTTTTTTTGGATGCCAAAGCAAGGAACCGAAAGAAAGGGCACTCCGGACTTTGCGCCCCGCACCTATCAAACCCGGTGCGGGCCCCCCTCGCTCGGCTTGAGTAAGGGGGCCAAAAAAAGCTAGGCAACTTCACCGTACTCGAGCACTTCGTCTTCCTCGGCGTTTGAGTCGGCGAAAGGCGTCCAAAAAATACTAATTCAAAACACAGCCACAATTCCCCTTCCCTTCATGGGAGGGTGCTAGGGGGAGGGCGCCGCTGGTTATCAGGTCACTCCTCCCGATAATTGGAAGTGGCCGACAGTGACCGCAGGAATGGTTTCCCGGATGCGACCGTGGACAATTAGCGGGCTTTGTTTTGATATTGTTTTTCCCAGTTGTACGCGGATCGGCAAATGACCTTAATGTCCTGTAACTTCGGTTCCCAGCGCAAGATCTCGCGGATGCGGCGGGCGTCAGCGATCAGATTAGATGGGTCTCCATCCCGTGGTGGTCCTTCGGTGATTTCGAAATCGCTGTTGCTTACCTCTTTGACCGTGTCGAGCACTTCTCGCACGCTGAAGCCGGTTCCGTAACCACAGTTCAGTGCAACCGGTGCGCCTCCGTCGCCCAGATACTGGAGTGCGGCGAGGTGGGCGACGGCCAGGTCATCCACGTGAATGTAGTCACGGATGCAGGTACCGTCAGGGGTAGGGTAATCCGTGCCAAAGATGGTGACACCGTTTCGCAGACCACATGCCGCCTCGCAGGCCACTTTGATCAGGTGGGTCGCTTCCGGGGTGGCTTGACCCAGGCTTCCGTCGAGCCGCGCCCCCGCGACATTGAAGTAGCGTAAGGCTACGTAGCGGAAATCGCGGTTAACAACCGCTGCTGAATCGTGGCCGTGGCAGCTTGACGCGATGTCACGGAGCATCCACTCTGTCATGAGCTTGGAAGCGCCGTATGGGTTGATCGGTGCGGTGGAGGCATCTTCATTCACGGGCAAGCGCACGGGTATTCCGTACACGGCCGCCGTAGACGAGTATATAAATTTATTCACGCCCGCATCGACACATGCGCGTACAAGGTGATATGACGACATCGTGTTGTTTCGGTAATACTTGAGGGGGTCCCGGACAGATTCGGGCACGACGATGTGCCCGGCAAAATGAATGACAGCGTCGATGTCGTGCTCCCGCAGAGTTTTGTCCATGAAGCCCGGGTCACCGACGTTACCTTCGATCAACGTGGCCTGCTCGGGTACGGCCCAGCGGTGGCCCGAGTAGAAGTTGTCCACCACCACTACCGCGTTGCCGGCGTCGATCAGATGGCGACAGGTATGCGAGCCGATGTAGCCGGCGCCCCCCGTCACGAGCACAGCCCGGCTCATGCGATCTCCAGGTGCCGAGCGCTCACGGAAACACTGCCCCGGCACACCGAACCGCGTATCTATGGATGTAACGCAATGCGATCAGGATTGTCAAAATTGAGCGTTGTCAGTATCTTATCGGTGGTCGCCGTTGCGCGCATCCCAGCCGGTAGACGGACACGTGGGGTTGCCAAGCCGCGAAGCGGCGACGAAATTCCCGGGCCCCAATGTGGTGATGGCGTCAAAGATCCGGCTGGGTTTATAGAAAGCTAGCCGCTCGGTGAGCCGGCTGCAACTGCGGGGTCAGGTGGGGGCGCGGCCCGCAGACATAGTCGCCATGGCGAGCTAATACCTGAGTACATTACTATGGTATATTCCCAAGTAATTTAGTATAGTATTGCCCGATGGGAACCCTGAATTTGCCAGAGGATGCTCGCGCGGAGCTTGCGACCATGGTGCGGGAAGGCTACCCGTTGGAGACCTGTGGCTTGTTGCTCGGGCAACAAGCGAATGGCCACGTGGACGTGCGAACTGTGGTGCAGGCCCGCAATCTCAACCGCGAGCGTGCCGAGGACCGCTACGAGTTGGATCCGCACGACTTCCTGGTGACCGACAAGCGTGCCCGTGCCGACGGCCTGGAGATTGTTGGCGTGTGGCACTCCCACCCCGACCATCCAGCGCGGCCCTCGGAGACAGATCGGGTGGCTGCTTGGGAGGGCTGGTCCTACGTGATAATCTCGGTCACCCGCGACGGTGTGGCCGACTTGCGTTCTTGGCGATTAGACAGCGAACAGTTCGTGGAGGAGCAGATTCAGTTATGTCCACGGTAACCGTGCGAATTCCGACACCCCTACGTTCCTTTACCGACGGAGTCGATGAGATCCGCGTTGAGGGCGCGACCGTTGACGACGTGCTCAAGGCACTCGGCACGGCACATGCCGGGTTGCTGGAGCGGGTTATGAGCCCCCGAGGTGAGTTGCGAAACTTCGTTAATGTGTATCTTGGCAGTGACAATGTCCGCTCACTTGACGGTCTCGCCACGCCGGTGGCCGACAACGATGTCGTATCCATCGTGCCGGCGGTCGCCGGCGGAGCCGGCAAGGCGAAAGATCGCCGTTTGGCGGAGATCAAATCGTCGATCCCTGAGATAACACCGGTGCAAGCTGTGGAGTTGCAGCACAAAGGCGCGGCTGTGCTTGACGTGCGCGAGGCGGACGAGATCTCGCAAGGCAGTCCCGTCGGTGCTTACCGTCTGGGGCGCGCCTATCTCGAGCTGCGTATCGAAGATACCGTGCCTGATATGGGTCGTACGATCCTGGTCATGTGTGGCGGTGGCGTGCGTTCATTATTTGCCGCCGATGCGATAAAGCGACTCGGCTACAGAGACGTGCGATCCATAATCGGCGGCTTCACCCGCTGGAAAAATGACGGTCAACCTTTCGAGATCCCACGCGTGCTGGATGCGGATGCACGCGAACGCTACTCGCGACACTTGCTCATGCCCGAGGTCGGTGAGGCAGGGCAGCTCAAGCTGATCGACAGTAAGGTGTTACTGCTCGGGGCGGGCGGACTTGGCTCGCCGGCCGCGTTTTATCTGGCGGCCGCAGGAGTCGGTACGCTCGGCCTGGTGGATGATGACATGGTGGACCGCAGTAACCTGCAACGCCAGATTCTGCATACCGATGCAAGGGTAGGGACGCCGAAGGTTGCGTCGGCGCGTGCAACCCTGGAGGCGCTCAATCCCGCGGTCAAGGTGATGGAGTATCAAACCCGCCTCGACAGCAGTAACGTAGAGGAAATTTTCACTGGTTTCGATGTGATCGTGGACGGATCAGACAACTTTCCGACACGGTATCTGGTGAACGATGCCTGTGTGAAGCTGGGTATTCCAAACGTGCACGGCGCAGTGTATCGGTTCGAGGGGCAGGTCTCGGTGTTCTGGCCGGCATACGAGAAACGCCGTGGGCCTTGCTACCGTTGCCTTTATCCGGAGCCGCCACCTGCCGAGATGGCCCCGTCGTGCGCGGAGGCGGGCGTGCTTGGTATATTACCGGGCGTGGTTGGGCTACTTGAGGCAGTAGAGGCTATCAAGATCCTGCTAGGCCTCGGTGAGCCGCTGGTTGGAAAAATGCTGTACTATGATGCGTTGCGCGCACACTTCACCGAGCTCAAGCTCGAGCCCGACCCCGAGTGCCCCTACTGCAGCGAAGGAGCGCAGTTCCCCGGCTACGTAGACTATGAGGAGCTGTGCGCCGTTTCCAATGCCTGACCGTGCAGCCTGAAGCGGTCGGCTTCCCGCGCACCACAGCCTAATACCTGGAGCCTGGTTTGACTGAAGAGGTTTTGTCCGTCACTATGGGAACAGTCGATCGGTCCGGGCTGCTCAGCGCAGTCGGGCATACGCCACTAATTGCACTGGATCTGGTGGCCGAAGCCACAACCGGCGTGCGGCTGTTCGCCAAGCTCGAAAGCTCAAATCCTGGGGGCTCGTTGAAAGATCGCCCGGTGGCACGCATGATCAGCCAGGCGATCACGGCCGGACGGTTTGCAGGGGGGCGCCGGCTGCTTGATTCCTCGTCCGGTAACGCTGGCATTGCGTACGCAATGATCGGGGCGGCATTAGGGATACCCGTGACGATCGTGATGCCCGGCAATGCGAGCCAAGAACGTCTGGAGCGAATTGTCGCATACGGTGCGGAGCTCATCATCACGGACCCCATGGAAGGTTATGACTTCGCCCTGGAGGAGGCGCGGCGCCTCGCCAACGAATATCCCGAACGCTACTGGTACTGCGACCAATACAGCAATGAAGATAATTGGCGTGCCCATTTCGAGAGCACCGGGCCGGAGATCGTGCAGCAGGTTAGGGCACAGACGGGCGAAGTACCGGACGCGTTCGTGGCAGGCGTGGGTACCGGCGGCAGTATTACGGGGATCGGTCGCCGCCTGCGCGAGGCGCGCCCGCAGACGCGCATCGTCTCGGTGCTACCGGACAGGTTTCCGGGTATAGAGGGCTTAAAGCCACTTGGCCAGCCCGGGGATATCGTGCCCGCGATTCTCGACGAATCCCTTATCGATCAACGCGTACCGGTCAGTATCGAGCAGGCAGTCGCGATGTGCCGGCGTCTGGCCAAGTGCGGCATTTTTGTTGGCCCATCGTCCGGTGCGTATGTGCATGCAGCGCTAGAGTTAGCCGCGACAGGTCAATACCGCACGATTGTTACGCTACTTTGCGACACCGGAGAGCGTTACGGCTCGACGGGAATGTGGCGCAGTGAAAGCTAGTCTGAATGTAGCAAGAACTCACCGCACAGAGATTGGCAAAAACGATAGCGAGTGTCGGGTTGCGAGTAGATAAACTTCAGTAGCAAGTGGCAAGTAACTAGTGGCAAAGGGCGAGGAATACAAGCACTGAGGACCGGGCACTGTTACCTGTAGTCCCTCCCTTCGGGGAAGGGAGATTTGGAGCGGTGCTTTCGCCGAGCCGGGCAAGGGCCATTCCCTGGCCCTTGCCCGGACCGTCTGAGATTCTATGGTTCAAGTCAAGCACTTTGTCAGTCGCTCAGGCA
>JBHHZP010000207.1:0-5006 GCA_046758085.1 Acidiferrobacterales bacterium | reverse complement strand
TTCCTTTCTTTGGGCACGCAAAGAAAGGAACCCGTCGTACGGGGGCGGAACCCCGGTAATATTATCGCCGGTTAGGCGACCCAATAAATGAAGTCCCGTTCCGCGCTGAAACAGTCAGCTCAGCGAGCGCAAAACAGGCCGGTGGTCAGCGGCGTTACCACTACCGAATCCCCGCGATTGAATCCAGTGCTGTCCGCGTGCACCCTGATAAAGCCGTTTGTCTCGCGCAGCGTTCCCGTCATATGTGAGCCCTGACCGCTCAGCGTCCGTGCGACAAGTACGCCATTTTTCGTGTAGAGCTGTGCTCGCAGAAATTCCGTGCGCCCGGCTGTGCGCCGGAACTCGTTTGCGGCAGTTGCCCGAAGCTCGGGAAAAACGGGAGCAGCATGGTGCCAGGCCATGATCGCGGGCTCGACGAACAGCTTGAACGTAACCAGGCTCGAAACCGGATTTCCGGGGAGTGCGAAAAAATGCGTGCGCTCTCCTACGCGCCCGAAGGCAATGGGTTTTCCGGGCTTGATCTTCACTTTCCAAAAATTGATCTCACCGATCTCGGAGAACACCTGTTCAACCAGATCGTGGTCACCAACGGACGCGCCGCCGCTGGTAATAACGAAATCGTAGTCGCGCGCATGCTCAAGCACATCACGAAGCGCGTCGCCGTCATCGGCTACGGTCCCACCGTCGTCGGCCATCACGCTTAGTTGGCGTAGCTGCAGCACGGTGGCGAGACGATTCGACTCGTATATCTGCCCGGGTCGCAAGGCCTTGCCTGGCGAAATCAGCTCATCGCCGGTGGCGATCACCAGCGCGCGCGCCCGCCCATACACCACGACCTCAGCAACGCCAGCGGTCGCCATCAATACAAGGTCGAACGCGGACAGGCGCCGCCCCCGCTGGTAGAGCATGTCACCGGCGCGGAAGTCCTCGCCCCGTCGCCGAATGTTCGCCGCGGCTTGCACGCGTGCCGGCAGCGCGATATTGCCATCGTGAAGCTTTATGTCTTCCTGAATCACTACCGTGTCCGCCCCAGCCGGTATGGGTGCGCCGGTGAAGATTCGCATGGCGGTACGCGGCGAGTGCGTTGTCGGCGTGTCGCCACAACGTGACTCGCCGCTCACAGGCAAAACAGACCGCTGGGCGGCAAGATCGGCGACCCGGAGCGCGTATCCGTCCATGGCCGAGTTATCGAACACGGGATTGTCGACTGCAGCACGAACTCCTTCGGCCAGAAAGCGCCCGTGGGCGCTTTCAAGCGGCACGATTTCCGTGGCGGTAGCCGGGCGGACACCGTCGATGACCGCCGCACGAGCCTGCTCCAAACTCATCATATCAATGCACTACCCCTATGGTCGAATCTGCGAATCGGCGATGGTCCTTGCGGGCTTCGTTAATGGTTTGTATTTGCCACGTAGCTGTCCAGTTCCTGAATGAATGTCTGCCTTTCCGCTTGATCGAGGAACGCCGCCTCAAAAGAATTCCTGACCAGGCGCTGGAGCTCATCGCTATCAAGACCCAACGCCTGTTGCACCGCGAGGAAGTTTTCTGCCATGTAGCCGCCAAAGTACGCAGGATCATCGGAGTTTACCGTGGCACACAGCCCAAGCCTCAGCAGCTCTTTAAGGTTGTGTTGCTCTATTGAATCAAAAACACGCAGCTTGACATTCGACAGCGGGCAGACCGTCAGCGGTGTTTGCTCGGCCGCGAGTCGCTCCACCAATCTCGTGTCCTCCACACAACGCACACCATGGTCGATGCGCGACACCTTCAGCAGGTCCAGCGCCTGCCATATGTACTCGGGCGGACCCTCCTCGCCCGCATGCGCAACCGTGCGAAAACCCAACTCCCGCGCCCGATCGAACACTGCCGTGAACTTCTTCGGTGGGTGACCAATCTCCGAGGAGTCCAATCCGACGGCGACAATCCAGTCCTTGAACGGCAACGCTTGCTCCAAAGTCTCTGCGGCTGCCGCAGCGCTCAGATGGCGCAAAAAACACATAATCAGCTTAGACGAGAGTTCCAGCTCACGCCCGGCATCTACCAACGCGTCGTGAATGCCATTGATTACTGTCTCAAAGGGTACGCCGCGGTCGGTGTGCGTTTGTGGGTCAAAAAAAATCTCTGTGTGACGCACGTTCTGGGCATGTGCCTTTTTCAAATAGGCCCAGGTCATATCGTAGAAATCCTGCTCTTTGATCAATACGCCCGCGCCTGCGTAATAGATGTCCAGAAAAGATTGCAAATCACTGAAATTATAGGCCTTGCGTACCCCCTCAATCGAACCGAACGGAAGCGATATGTTGTTGCGTGCTGCGAGCTCAAACATAAGCTCGGGCTCCAAGGAACCTTCAATATGGATATGCAGCTCGGCCTTCGGCAGGCCTTCAATGAACGACTTCATAACACACCCCATGATCGTGCCGACCTCGGTTGCTAACCGTGGCACGCGACAGGCAACTGTGTCCAGTCAAAAGATGTCCAAAACCTTTTTACGCGCTGGCGGATCTCCGTGCCCGGAAACGGTTTTTATCGCGATCCGCCGGTTTCTCTGCCATCATTAACCAACCAACGCGAAGACGCCGAGGATTCGAAAGAGTGTTTGATTAGATTTGACATCTTTTGCGCCTTCGCGTGTTTCCGCCGTTAGGTCCGCAAACAGTATATCCATGTACCGCTCCTGCGTTAGATATTTTTGCTCTAACGATATCGACAAGTAGTTCTACTTTCGCATTAACCAGAAAATCAACGTCAGCAAGATACTGATGAGGACAGATGTGGTGACGGGAAAGTAAAACCGAAAGTTTTCCCGTTCGATAACAATGTCGCCCGGTAAGCGCCCGAGGCCCAGTTTCTGTATCCAGGGCCAGGCAAGGCCGATGACGATGAGCACGATGCCGATCGCCACCAAGATGCGTGGAATCGTTGACATACTTAATGCTGGCCCATGCCGAAGAAATCCATGACCTCGTTTCTGCGCTGCATGGTATCGGCGTAACCCAGGGAGATCAATCGGCGACAATACGCTTTTTCGAATAGCACATAACTTACAAGGCTGGTGCCGCTGTGATTCTTTACGCCTACCCCGCGAAGAAGAAAGCGCATCGGCCGTGGTAGGTAACTGGCGTATCGCTCAGCAATTTCACCAAGATCCTCGCTCGGGGAAATAACCAGGACGTCGACGTTACGCAGGGCGACGCCACCAGCATCGCGTTGCTGAGGTGACAACAAGCTGATGGTCTTGTTGATTCGCTGCAGGCGCTCGAGGTCCGCATCCAGACTTTCAAGAAATATACTGTTTAAGATGTGGCCTGCAACCTCGGCCAGTGCTGGATGCGATACGGAGTCTTCCCGCGGAGTATCCGGAGTGGGGGGCTTGCGTACGCCAATTACGAGAACGCGGTCAGCGCCGAGATGCAAGGCCGGGCTGATCGGCGCCATCTGCCCCATCGACCCGTCGCCAAAGTACTCGCCCCCGATCCTCACCGCGGGCAAGATGAAGGGTATGGCAGAGGACGCCAGCAGATGGTCAATCGTAATCCTCGCGGGCCTGCCGATACGCCGCGCGCGCTGCCACGGTTTCAGCGACGGCAAACCCTGATAGAAGCTGACCGACTCTCCCGAAGTATAACCCGACGCGGTGACACTGAGCGCCTGCAGCACGCCTGCGTCGATGGACTCCTGGATCTTCTCACAAGGCACATATCGCTCAAGCAGCCCGTGCAATGGCGTGCAATCAAGCAGAGATCTGGGGTTGTGTTTTCCCAGGCCTCCCAGCAACATAGCTGCCAACCAGTGCGCGCCACTGCTCATGACGCCCCAGGTATCCGCGCGAAACACGTAATTCACCCGGAAGATCTTCCATACAAGACTTAGTCTTTTTACGCCCTCGCGAAAATGGCTAGCGTATATTGCCAGCACGGCAGCGTTTATTGCCCCGGCGGACGTCCCACAGATGATGGGAAACGGACTGCTCGCGCTTCTAGGCAACATCTGGCTGATGGCTTTAAGCACGCCCACTTGGTAGGCGGCGCGTGCGCCGCCACCGGACAGGATCAAGCCTATTTTGCGGTCTTTCTGGCTATGCATGTTAAACGGGGCCCTGTTACGTCCAGCTATCATGAATAACTTTAGCAGTCGACGTACTAACGGGGCACACGTATTCCCCTTGGCTATGAGATTACCTCGGGCCGTCGCCGGCGATGCCCATATGCAACGCGGGGAGCGCAGAGGTGACAAAACTGCAAATCCTGTTACCGACTTGTAATTAGTAATTGACGATCTGAATCGTTACGGCGACGGCTGGTCTTGTGAGCCGTCACCGCTTACCAGCCCGGAAATTGCATAAACTCGCACCAGAGATCGCAAAGATCGCAGAGAAAACAAACAACCAGGCACTGGCGGGTGACACCGCGGGCGGGGTGCGAACTGTGACCGCGTATGCGCTTTGAATCAGGTTCAAAACTCTTCGAGATCAGGCCTCTGTGCGCTCAGCGGTGGAATATTCGGCTAGTTACCGGGGCGCGTTCTCGGCGCCTCCTCCACAGCACTTGCTTCAGGGTGACGCAAACTGCTACAGGCTCCCCTCGGTAACTCACCAGCGAGCAGGCAGCGGCACGTGGGCGGACCAATGCTGGGTGGCAAGGGGCGGCCACGGTAGGCTATAACGTCAAAAGTAGCGGACAGATGGCCCCGGACAACGTGCCGAAACCATTCCCCATGCCTGTTGCAGTCAATCCATGGTTTATTTATACCCACGGAGACATAATTTGAGCAGTCAATATCAAGATCAAATCCTAGCGCTTGCGGGCATATTCCAGGCAGCACATCTCGTGCAGCAACTTGCGCGACACGGAACCTCGGACCGCACGGCGCTTGTTGCAAGTATTAACAGCGTACTTGCGCTTGATTCAAGAACAGCGCGGGACATATACGGTGGCGCACGGGGTCTCACGCTAGGTCTACAGCTACTCCGTGACAGGTTAATCGGCCGCGCCAATAGGAGCGAT
>JBHHZP010000206.1:0-5074 GCA_046758085.1 Acidiferrobacterales bacterium | reverse complement strand
ACCGTCAGGGTCGCGTGCGTACACGCGCGAGCGCCGATTTCTCGATCGGCTACCGGCGGGTCAAAGCCCCGGCTCACGAGTGGTTCGTGGCCGCGCTTCTTCACCTTGAGCCAGGTGACGTGGCCGAAGGCAAGGCCCACATCAAAACCTTGTTGGCAAAACGCGGGCAGGCGCAACCGACGCAGATGGCGAATGCGGGGTCCGTGTTCAAGAATCCACGCGGTGATTACGCGGCTCGCTTGATCGAGGCAAGCGGTCTCAAGGGTATGTGTGTAGGCAAGGCGTGTGTGTCCGAGTTGCACGCCAATTTTATTGTCAATACCGGCGCAGCGAGCGCGGCCGACATTGAGGGTCTCATAAACGAAGTCAGAGAGCGTGTGGCCCGCGCCCAGGGCATCACCTTGGATTTGGAAGTACGCGTGATTGGAGAGTCCTAATGATGGAGCGCGATGATGGCAAGAGTTAACGCACTCAAGCGCTCACGCAGATTGCAGCGCAGCGGCCACTCCGGTGTTGGATGGTTGGTCAAAAATGATGACCCATCGTTCAAGGCTGGATTGACCCTGCTTTGGGCATTGCTGCTGTTGATTGTAAGCGCGTTCGCGTTGGACTGGATACTGCGGCCCGACAACTTTCCAGTCGAGAATGTCGATTTCGAAGGCCGGTTCAAGCACGTGACGCGCCAGCAACTCATCGATGTGTTGAACGGCGAGGTAGGTGGCAACTTTTACGCTCTGGACCTGGATGCGGTGAAGGCACGCGTTGAATCACTGCCGTGGGTGTACCGCGCTTCGGTGCGCAGAAATTGGCCTCGTAACCTGCACATTCGGCTGACGGAACAGCGTTTCGTGGCGCGCTGGGGTGAGCGGGCCTGGTTGAATCAGGCGAGCGAGTTGGTGCGCCTGCGCAATAGTGCGCCGCTTGAAAGACTTCCGCGGCTGCACGGACCAGCAGGTACGCATACCCAAGTGCTGACCCGCTATCGGAGCTTCTCGCGGGCGCTCGAACCCGTCGGGCTAAAGGTTACGGCGATTACGCTGACACCGCGACGAAGCTACCGTGTACAACTGGACAACGGTGTGACGCTGGTATTAGCGCGTGAAAATCCGGATGCCAGGATCGAGCGGTTTGCTCGCGCCTACAAGGGTGCGCTGGCATCACATGCGATGCGGATCAAGCAGGTGGATTTGCGGTACACAAACGGGTTTTCCGTGAAATGGGCTGACCCACCCGCGCTGCTTTCACGGGTGGACGTTACTCGCGAGCACTGACACAACAAGAGGTGAACTATGTCAAAGCGGGATGATGAAAGACTGGTGGTGGGACTCGATATCGGGACTTCCAAGGTATTGGCAATCGTCGGCGAAGTGTCGTCCATGGGCGAGGTCGAGATTATCGGTGTTGGTCACCACCCGTCGCGCGGGATGAAAAAAGGCGTAGTGGTGAATATCGAGTCCACGGTCCAATCAATTCAGCGTGCGGTCGAAGAAGCCGAACTCATGGCCGGGTGCCAAATACACTCCGTGCATGCCGGAATCGCCGGTAGCCACATTAACAGTTTCAACTCCCACGGTATCGTTGCGATCAAGGACAAGGAGGTGGCAGGCGGTGACGTGCATAGGGTGATCGAGGCGGCACGCGCGCTCGCTATTCCGACCGATCAGAAGGTGTTGCACATTCTTCCGCAAGAGTATGTGATCGACCAGCAAGACGGTGTGCGTGAACCCATAGGGATGTGTGGCGTGCGTTTGGAGGCCAAGGTGCACATCGTGACCGGTGCGGTCAGCGCGGCGCAGAATATCATTAAATGCGTTCGACGCTGTGGGTTGGAGGTTGACGAGATCATCCTCGAGCAGCTTGCCTCGAGTACATCAGCGTTGACTGAGGATGAGAAAGAGCTTGGTGTCTGTCTGGTGGACGTGGGCGGTGGGACGACGGATATTTCCGTTTTTACCGAGGGTGCCATACGCCACACGGCCGTAATCCCGATCGCCGGTGACCAGGTAACCAACGACATTGCCGTGGCGCTGCGCACGCCGACACAACACGCCGAAGAGATAAAGAAGAAATATGGCTGTGCTTTGACCGAGCTCGCACACCGTGACGAGACTATCGAAGTAGCGAGTGTGGGCGACCGCCCGCCACGCAAGCTCTCGCGCCAGACTCTGGCGGAGGTGATCGAGCCGCGGATCGAGGAGCTCTACGGCCTGGTGCTAGCGGAGCTTCGGCGCAGCGCGTTCGAAGACATGATGGGCTCAGGCATCGTGTTGACGGGCGGCAGCTCGAAGATGGAAGGGATGATTGATCTGGCGGAGGAGGTATTTCATATGCCGGTGCGCCTGGGGATCCCCCAATACGTTGGCGGTCTCACCGGCGTGATTCAAAACCCGATCTATTCCACCGGGGTAGGGCTCGTGTTACACGGGGCCCGGAAACGAAAGGGCGAGTATGGCGTCGAGCACATGCGGCCACCGGTAGGCATCAAGGGAGTGTTTGGCAAGGCCAGGAGCTGGTTTCAGGGAAATTTCTAGGCCGGGCAACCGGTAAAGATCCAAGCGATGAAGCAGGTTTCTAGTGAAAATTGGCACTCAAACGGGAGAGCTCACAATGTTTGAATTGATGGATACCTACGGCCAGCAGGCCGTTATCAAAGTCATTGGCGTCGGCGGCGGCGGCGGCAATGCGGTGGGTCACATGGTCGCCGCCAATATCGATGGCGTTGAGTTTATCAATGCCAACACGGACGCGCAGGCTTTGAAGCGATCCGCTGCGACCACGGTGTTGCAGCTCGGGGCGAATCTGACGAAGGGTCTGGGTTGTGGCGCCGATCCGACCATCGGTCGCCAGGCTGCGGTAGAGGACCGTGAGAGAATTGCCGAGGTGCTGGCCGGAGCGGACATGGTGTTCATCACAGCCGGGATGGGCGGCGGTACCGGCACCGGGGCGGCACCGGTGGTGGCGCAGGTCGCCCAGGACAGCGGTATCTTGACCGTTGCGGTCGTGACGAAACCGTTCTTGTTCGAAGGCAAGAAGCGGATGTCCGTGGCGGAGCAAGGCATCCGCGAACTTACGGAGTACGTCGATTCTATTATTACCATCCCGAATGAAAAACTGCTCACCGTACTTGGTAAGGAAGCCACACTGCTGGATGCGTTCGGCAAAGCCAATGATGTGTTGCAAGGTGCAGTTCAAGGTATCGCCGAGCTGATCACTCGCCCCGGCTTGATCAATGTGGACTTCGCAGATGTACGCACCGTCATGTCCGAGATGGGCATGGCCATGATGGGTTCAGCCTCAGCCGTGGGCGAAAACCGCGCCAACGAGGCGGCCCTGGCGGCGATCTCCAGCCCGTTGCTGGAGGACATAAACATCTCTGGTGCCCGCGGACTGCTGGTCAATGTCACTGCCGGGCTGGACATGTCGATCGGTGAGTTCGAGGAGGTCGGGACGACGGTCAAGGAGTTTGCCGCCGACGACGCCACTGTCGTAGTCGGCACGGTCATCGATCCCGAGCTGCAGGACGAGCTGCGCGTCACCATTGTCGCAACCGGTCTGGGCCAGGGTCAGAAGCGCCCACAATCCTATCACGTGGTGAGGACAGGTACCGGGACTCTGGATTACGAAGAGCTCGATACACCCACCGTCATCCGCAATCGCCGCAGTAGCCAGCATCAGGCGGTGGGAGAGGGTGCCTTGGAGTACCTGGACATTCCGGCTTTTCTCCGCAAGCAGGCTGATTAACTAAATAAAATCAATGACCTTGCGGCCGCACGGCGCGCTGGCTGGAGCGCGCAGGGGCTGCTCCGACCCGCTCGCACGCGACGCGCCGTTGTCACTGGACAGGCGTCGGCTTTTCGATTTAAATTAGAACTCGACCCCTTGATCGATGTAGATTTTCAGGCCTGGGGGATGGACCTGAGGCGGCGGCTGTGCGTGAAAAAACTCGCCATGGCCGATCCGCTCGACCGACAGGGACCTGAGCGAGAACAACTACAACAAATGATCAAACAGCGGACACTTCAGAACGTTATTCGGGCAACAGGGGTTGGTCTGCATACAGGCGGGAAGGTACGCCTTACTCTCTGCCCGGCGCCTGCGGAAACCGGAATTGTCTTTCGCCGCGTGGATCTGTGCGATTCAGCGGATATCCGCGCCTGCCCCGAAAATATCGTCGACACGAGACTTTCGATGACGCTGGCATATGACGGTGCCAGGGTCGCCACGGTGGAGCATCTGATGTCGGCATTTGCCGGGTTGGGGATCGATAATGCTTATGCTGAGCTTGATGCCAGTGAAGTGCCCATCATGGACGGCAGCGCCGCGCCGTTTGTATTCTTGATCCAATCGGCGGGTATTCGAGAGCTGACTGCGCCCAAGCGCTTCATGCGCATCATCAAGCCCGTCCTTTGTAGGAAAGGCGACAAGTGGGCCCGGTTCGACCCATTTGAAGGCTTCAAGGTCTCATTGGCCATCCATTTCGATCACCCCCTGTTCAGCGCGGGCCCGCATGAGGCGACCGTGGATTTCTCCACCCACTCCTTTGTCAAGGAGGTGAGCCGCGCGCGCACCTTCGGCTTCATGCACGACATCGAGACTCTGCGTCAGGCCGGTTTCGCGCTGGGCGGCAGCCTGGACAACGCGATTGTGCTGGATGATTTCCGCATCCTGAATGATGATGGTTTGCGCTACGACGACGAATTTGTCAAGCACAAGCTCCTGGATGCCATCGGCGATTTGTACCTGCTGGGATACCCATTGATCAGTGCCTTCCGGGCCCATAAATCCGGCCATTACCTGAATAACCAACTGTTGCACGACCTTGTGGCTGACCAGGAGGCCTGGGAGCTGGTCACCTACGCAGACAATGACGAGGCGCCGGTCGCCTTAGGCCGCACGGTGCCGGCAACATGACAATTGGCGCGAGATTTGCAACGGATAGGCTAACTCGAGAGAGAGTACGAAAAACGGTATGAATTTCATCATCGTCCCAGGAAAGGCCGAATCGCGCTGCAGCACATGCCTCTCCCACCGCCAGCTCGCGCTCATGGCGCTGTGCGGGCTGGTGGTGCTGCCG
>JBHHZP010000205.1:0-5120 GCA_046758085.1 Acidiferrobacterales bacterium | reverse complement strand
TCCCAATACACGAAATTGGCGATTTTGATCGCTGAGTTGCGAAAGTTGGGCTAGCAGGCAGCGCTTGCAGCATGCAGAAGCCACCGCACCAAGCTTGCCCTCGCGACTCGGAACTCGCGACTCGCTACTGAATTCCAAATCTCTCTGCGGTCTCCGCGCGCTCTGCGGTGAATATTTGGAGTTGTGTCCTAACTAATGACTGAACAACGCTGGATCTTACGATCCAACACCACATCATCCGTGGCTTCTCGGAAGGTCTTGTAGTGGGGTGTGTTGCGATGCGTTTCAAGCGCTGCGGCATCGGTGTACTCTTCGTAGAAAAATAGCGTGTTCTCGTCCTCCTCGGATACAAGTACATCAAAACGGTGGCACTTCGGCTCCTGCCTCGATGCGGCAGCATTGACCAGGATCAGCCGCTGAAATTCCTCAGTGGCTCCAGGTTTAAGCTTGACTGTAACGATGATGGCGAAATGGCTCATGGTTTTCTCCCGGGTAGCGATTAGTTTCCACTCCCGTCGACGCCCGCCCGAGAAAGCTCGGGGGTGTGCGCGCCTTCGGCAAGGGGAGACGGCTGCGCAGGTACCGGACAGGGCGGCGTGAGGGCTTCGCTTCGACTGACCTTGCCGAGTGCCTGGTCCTGGGGGATAAGGGTGAGACGGGTCTGCTGACCCGGGGCGACGGCGATGTTGTCGAAGGCGAACGTGTGCGTTGGATTTCGCACAGTGATACGGTAATTGCCTGACACGAGACATAAGCGTTCACCCCCGACCATCCCGTGAGCCACCCGGATGCCGCGTTGGTCCTCGACGGTGAAGGCCAGGCGCAGCGCTACCGCGAGCGCGGCCTTAAGTTCCGGTGCATCCTTGGCGGCGTAGTAGCGCCCTCGAGTAAGGGTGGCGATGGTTTGGAGCCGGCGTTTGGTGGCAACATTGGCAATGGCTACCCCGATCACCTCGATTCTCACATCTGCCCGCTGCCGGCGCAGGGCTTTAACGGCGGCCACCGGGTCCCCCCCACAGGTTTCGTTGCCGTCGGTCACCACAATCACCAGTTTTTCGCCCGGCGCATCGCCGAAGTCGTACAACACCTGTTTTAGGGAATAGGCAAGCGGCGTCATGCCGCGCGGCGTGATGGCTTGGACCTGCTCAATGAGCTTTGCCTTCTCCAGCGGGCCGAAAGGCACAAGCACGGTGGAGTCCTGACAGTCTTTTAGCTGGCGGCGATAGCGGTGCCCGTAGACTCTCATCGCCACCTGGCTTGTAGAAGGAAGACCTTGGATGACGGAGGTGAGCGCATCTTTGGCAAGATCAATCTTCCGCCTCCCCGCGCTTTGACCCCACATGCTGTTCGAGGCATCGAGGATCAGCTCTACCTGGACAGGAGCTGCGGGACCCTGAAAGAGCACACGAATGGCACCTTGCGCCGGTTGTGGAGTGGAGCGCGGGCTCAAGGCTATGGCGGAGGAGGCGGATCGTCGGTTTAACTTACCTTGGCGCACTATGCTTCCACGGCTCAATGCACCCGTCGCCTCATTAATCGCAAATCCCAAGACTAAGAATTCATCTCCCTGGTAGCTTGTCGCATAGATAGATCTCTTGAAAGGATATAGGGCAATAACCTCCGGCCACCCGACCATTTTCACCCGTGGCATTACTTCTTGCAGGGCACCTGTTGTCGCGTCAATGCGGTAGGTCGCAATATCGTGCGAGCGCATGTTTGCGACATAGGCAAACCCGGAACGAATGGCTATCGACGCGGGTTTTATCCCGGCCGACACGCGCGGCAATACCTCTTGCAGGGTGCCGTTTTTTATATCGGTCCGGTAGACCGAAATATCGTGCGAACCCCAGTTCGCGACATAGGTGAATTTACCGGATGGATGTATAGCGATTGCCATGGGATTGGCAGCTGCGGCAAACGGTGAGCCAGGAATCGGCGCCAATGCACCGGTCGTGGGATTAATGGTGTAACCTGAAATGCTGTCGGCGTCAAAATTTGCTGTATAAAGGAATCGCCCTCCGGGATGCACGCTCAGCGAACCAGGCCTGGCATCTGCCGCGAATGGTGAACCGCCGACCGATGTCAGTGCGCCGGTTAGCGGCCCGATCCTGTAGGCAGAGATGGTATTGGAATCATGGTTCCCAACGTAAAGGAATTTGCCGGATGGGTGGACAGTGACTCTCCCGGGCGAGCGTCCTCGCCCCGTTGGTACCGTCGCCACCACTGTCAGAGCGCTCGTCGCCGCGTCGACGGAGTACAGCGATAGGGAGTCCGCTCCTGCGTTCTGAACGTAGACAAACTTGCCCGACGGGTGCACGGTAATGCTGAGGGGACACTTGGCCGTTGCGACATTGCGAACATTCTCAAGTTGGCCCGTCGCACCATCCACGTCGTAGCTCGATACCGTGTTGTCATTGCAGTTGGTCACATAAGCGAGGCCGGCAAGGTCGGTCGCGAAGGTCGGACGGGCGAGGACCAAGACAAGGAGGAACGCCATTCCCATGCGCACGGGCATTGGTGCAGAAGTGGCGCCATCGGCAGTGCGAATGTTGGTCCCTGACATTTTTACGCGCCAGCCCTTGTACCACCTGACAAAGGGCGTGTTTGTCAACATGGCAGCAGGCATCCGATTTGTCGAACAATCGCCGGCGACAGGTCGACTTACTTCCAGTGCGCGCCCCGTATCCCTTCGGTTGCAGTTCGCATGTCATCGCCTGGCCCCGCTATTATCGGTCCATTCCGAACCCGTTGTCGAGTGCGGAGGAAGCATAGCCACGCGGGTTGTATCGCCGCAGGCCCTTGCTCAGCCTCCGGTCGTGCTGGCAGGGCACCAACACCTAGTTCAGCAGGTTCCCGGCGTGTCCGGCTCGCCGATAGACCGAGGCCTTGTCGTGGTCGGGCAACGACGATCAACGCGCCCGGCGAAACACAGGGGTGCTTTTACGGGGCTCGATCGGCAGCTGATTTTTCACCAGGAAATCGAAATCACACCCCTTATCCGCCTGCTGCACGTGATCGAGGAAAAGCTTGAGATATCCGCGCTCGCTGCCGGCATGAGCCGACGGTGGACTCCACTGATCACGACGCGCCCGCAACTCGTCGTTTTCGACCAGCAGCTCAATGCGACGCGCGGGAACATCGAGCCGAATCGTGTCTCCGTTTCGCACCAGCGCCAGCGGCCCACCAACGGTGGCCTCGGGACTCACGTGCAACACGATGGTGCCGAAGGCGGTACCGCTCATGCGCGCATCGGAAATACGCACCATGTCTTTTACGCCTTGGCGTGCGAGTTTGCGCGGGACCGGGATGGACCCGGCTTCGGGCATCCCGGGTGCGCCCTTTGGCCCGGCGTTTCGCAGCAACAGGATATCGTCGGGACGCACGTCCAGATCGTCGCTATCGATGCGCTGCGCCAGGTCCGCGAGCGATTCGAACACGACGACCCGGCCGGTGTGCTGCAGCAGATCGGGTGAGGCGGCCGAGTGCTTGATGATTGCCGATGCGGGCGCCAGGTTGCCTGTCAGCACCGCGATACCGCCTTGCGGGTAGAGTGGGTTATCCAGAGTTCGAACGACACCCTGCGGCCACGATGACGGCATGCCCTCGAGATTCGCACTCAGAGTGCGCCCTGTCACTGTGAGGCAGTCGGAGTTAAGCAACGAGTGCAGCTCGCGCAGTACCGGGGTCAGGCCGCCCGCCCTGTGCAGATCCTCCATGTAGTAACGACCCGATGGTTTCAGATCGACCAGCACCGGCGTCTCGTGGCCGAGGCGGTCAACGGCCGCGAGATCGACGTCGATGCCAAGACGCCCGGCGACCGCCGTCATGTGGATCAAGCCGTTAGTGGATCCACCTATTGCGAGCAGTACTCGGAAGGCGTTGGCGAAGGCCTCGGGCGTCATGATCTTATCGGGGGTCAGGTTCTCGCTTGCAAGGCCCACGGCACGCGCGCCGGTGGCCTCGGCATGGCGCAGGCGATCGGCATGGACCGCGGGTATGGCGGCCCCACCGGGCAGCATCATGCCCAACGCCTCGCTCATCATTGCCATGGTGCTTGCTGTTCCCATGATGCCACAGGTGCCTGCGGTGGGGACGAGCTTGGCGCTTATTTCTTCGATCTCCCGCTCACCGATCTCCCCTGCGCGGTGCATGGCCCATAACCGGCGGCAATCAGTGCACGCACCGAGGCGCTCGCCACCATGACTGCCCGTCAGCATGGGTCCCGTCACTGTCAGGATGGCCGGTACGTTGGCGCTGGCTGCACCCATCAGCAAGGCCGGTACGGTCTTGTCGCAACCCCCGACCAGCACCACCGCATCCATCGGTTGCGCGCGTATCATTTCCTCGGCGTCCATCGCCATGAGGTTGCGCAGAAACATGCTGGTAGGATAGGCAAACGACTCGTGAAGCGAGATGATGGGAAACTCAACAGGCAGACCACCGGCCAGCATGACACCGCGCTGGATGGCTTCTATTATCTCGGGAACGGTTCGATGGCACGCATTGTATGCACTGAATGTGTTCGTAATCCCGATAATGGGCCGATCCAGCGCATCGTCGGAATAACCCATTCCCTTTATGAACGTTTTTCGCAGAAACAGTGCGAAGCGGTCATCGCCATAGCGGGTTAGTCCTTTATGCATGCCTTTTTTCATCACGAGTCGTGAGTTATGAGTTTGTGTGTCGCCCGCGGCGACAATATACTAGCCGGATCACGTTCCGGCGGAGGAGGAACTTTGGTATCGGCCAAAGTTCTCAAAGCGATCTGCGCCTACCGGCGATTGATTACTACCGGGGTTCCGCCCCCGTACGACGGGTTCCTTTCTTTGCGTGCCCAAAGAAAGGAACCGAAAGAAAGGGCACCCCGGACTCTGCGCCCGCGTACCCTGCGGGTTCCCTCGCTCGGCGCTTGTCTCAGACGGTCCGCGCAAGGGACTTTCGTCGCTCCCGCTATCCCTGCTTCGCTCGAAAGCCCGGGGTTCGCCTTCCGTGGCGAACCCGCTCGGCGGGGCGAAGGTTCACCGGACCTTCGTCAATGCTCGGCCTCGCCCCTGGCCCTGGCCTAGACGCACGAGATCCCTCTCGTGCCCCTTCGGGCCTGGGCTTCGGCTGCGCCCCTC
>JBHHZP010000204.1:0-5133 GCA_046758085.1 Acidiferrobacterales bacterium | reverse complement strand
GCGGTGGCCTGGTACCAGAACCTCTTCCAGAAGGTCTTCGAGTCCAAGGAGTGGCAGGACTTCATGAAGAAGAGAGGGATGGTTCCGACTTTCAAAGGGCCGAAGGAGTACAGGACATGGCTCGTCACCTTCGAGAAGGATCACGTCGACGCGATCAAGGCGGCCGGGTGGGAGCTGCGTGACGACCTCAAGAAGAGGTGATGCGTCTGAAAGGCTAGAAGAACGAGCAAATTGCAGACGGTGAAGACCATGCCGTCCATTTGGCTCCGCACGAACCATAAAGCGGTGGAGATCGGTGTCGCCATCGTCTTCATCGCGCTGGGCGGCCTGATCTTCCACAACGCGATCGGGCTGGGGCCGGGCTGGGGCGAGTCCGGCCCCCAGCCCGGCTTCTTCCCGTTCTTTCTGACCCTCTGCATGGTCATCGCCGCCGCCGCCGTCTTGGTCCTGAGTGTGACGAAGCCTGATCGGCGGCCTTTCTTCGAGGAATTGCAGGAGGTGACGGACCTACTTAAGGTTGGAATCCCGATCGCGATCACGGTCTTCGTCCTTCCCTGGGGGGGCCTTTACGCCACCTCCGGGATGTATCTCGCGCTCTTCATGGCCTGGTACGGCAGGTTCCGCTGGTACCAGGCGCTCGCCGGAGGAATCCTGCTTCCGCTCGCCTTGTGGTTCACGCTGCGCGTGAGCTTCAACATCAACATGCCCTTGAGCGTGTTCTACGAATCGGACCTCCTGCCGTTCTGACGGCCGTCCGACGATACAAGAACATTTCCAGGCAAACGGGACCAGGCGATGGAATCCATCGATTTGCTGATGACCGGGTTTGGCGCCCTGATGGAGCCGACGCGGCTCGGCTTCATGATGCTGGGCGTGATACTGGGGTTACTGGTCGGCGTCATTCCCGGGGTCGGGGGCACCACCGGCGTCGCTATTCTGCTTCCCATCACCGTCTACTTTGAGCCGGTCTCGGCACTCGTGATGCTGGCGGGCATCTACTGGGGCGCCATGTATGGCGGCCTGATCACGTCCATCCTGTTCGCCGTGCCCGGCAATCCCTGGTCGGTCGCGACCATGTTCGATGGCCGGCCGCTCGCCGTGCAGGGCAAGGCCGGCCTCGCCATGTCGGTCGGTTTCTGGGTCTCTTTTTTCGGGGCCATCATCGCCGCCGTCCTGTTCACCTTCTTCGCCGTGCCATTCGCGCAGATGGCGCTGCGATTCGGGCCGCCGGAGATGTTCGCGGTCCTCCTGATCGCCTTCGGCACCTTCGTCGGCTTGGGCGGCTCGCCATCCAAAACGGTGATCATGATCGCCGCCGGCTTCCTCTTGTCGACGGTCGGGCTCGACGTGGTGACCGGTGAGCCGCGGCTGACCTTCGGTAGCATCGAGATGATGCGCGGCTTTCATTTCGTGCCCGTCACCATCGGCCTGTTCGGCATCGGCGAGGTGCTCAGCAACGCCGCTGACCGCTACAAGGTGCGAATCGAAGATGTAACGCGGGCCGCCAAGCTGGGACTGCATGACATCAGCGCGGGCGCCGCAGCCGTGTTCAAAAACGGCTGGCTGGCGACCGGCTCCGCGCTGCTGGGCTTCTTCACCGGCATCCTGCCCGGCGCCGGAGCGACGCCGGCCTCCTTCATGGCCTACGGCTTTGCGCAGAAGGTCTCCCGGCATCCCGAGCGGTTCGGCAAGGGGGCCGTCGAGGGCGTGGTGGCGCCGGAGGCCGCCAACAACGCCGCCGGTACCGGCGCGATTCTGCCGATGCTGGCGCTCGGCATACCCGGGTCGCCGACGGCCGCCGTCATGATGGCCGGCGTGTTCATGTGGGGCTTCATCCCGGGCCCGCGTTTGTTCACCGAGCAGCCGGAGTTCGTCTGGGGCTTCATCTCCAGCCTCTATCTGGCGAACTTGGCCGCGATCGTGATCTGCCTGACGGCTACGCCGCTGCTGGCGATGATGCTGCGCACGCCGTACGCGATCCTGGCACCGATTATCGTCGTGCTGAGCATCGCCGGCGCATTCGCCATCCAAAACGCGATTCTCGACGTCTGGTATGTGCTGCTCTTCGGCATCATCGGCTTCGTTCTGCGCCGGCTGGACTATCCCCTGGCGCCGCTGGTGGTGGCGCTCGTGCTCGGGGATATGACCGAGGCGAATCTGCGCCGGAGCCTCATCATGGGCGACGGCTCCATGCTGATCTTCTTTCAGCGGCCGGTGTCGTCGCCGCTAATGATCGCAGCGCTCGCCCTGTTTCTGCTGCCGGTGATTCAGATGGTCTGGCGCAGAATACGCGCACGGGGGGCGTTGCCTGCGGAATAACGGCGCCTGCCTCACTTGCGGCGGTGGCGCGGCGAGGTTGCGACCATGCGATTGGCAGCGCCCGATCGCCGGGAAGCATTATGGCGGTCGCGATCCTGCTCCTTTTCCTGCCGCTGTTTAAGGTCGTTAAGGGCGCCTTATCGAAGCGGGCATCGGGCAGCGAGGCTTAGGAGGCGAATGGTGAAATATTGCGCCGACAGTTTACGGCTGGTATACGGTATACCAGATACTACAGTATGACTTAACTAATCGCTTTTTGGACCAACCATGGCAATCGCACGACTAGATGTCCCGTCCGTAAACGTCGATTTCGCCCTAAAGGACAAGATCTACAATGCCTTGAAGCAGGCGATCGTGTCGATGAATGTCGATGCCCATATCGAAGAGCCCAGGCTCGACAAGCGCCAATTGGCGCAAGACTTAGGGGTGAGTCGTACCCCTATCCGCGAAGCGATAGCTCGTCTTGAGCAAGAGGGTTTCGTTCGCACCGTGCCGCGAAAGGGCGTGTTTGTTGTTCGCAAGACCAAAAAGCAAATCCTGGAGATGATCACGATATGGGCCGCGTTAGAAGGCATGGCCGCACGTCTAATTACTTTGAACGCCAGTGATGAAGAGATTTCCACCTTACGCAAGATGTTCGCCACATTTGAAAACAATCAAGTGCAAGCAAAGATCGACGAATATTCGGAGGCGAACATCCAGTTTCATCAGGCGATTCTGAAGATGAGCCACTGTGATCTATTAAATCACACGGCGAGAAATCTATTTCTTCATATGCGTTGGATCCGTGCACGCACAATCTCGGAAGACGACCGAGCGAGCCGCTCCATTATCGATCACATGCACATAATCGAAGCGCTTGAACAACGCGATACCGAGTTGGCGGAGCGGCTTGTCCGTGAGCACACCTTGAGTTTAGCGGCTCATGTTGAAAAGAACGTTGACTATCTAGACTAAGCAGTTAAACCCTCACCCTAGTTGGAGGAAAGCTATGGCGGAAGCGGCAAAGAAAGCAGATGTAGGGCGAGAACAGGCAGAAACTATTTCAGGCGGCCACCTGGTTGCCAAAGCCCTCAAGAATGAGGGTGTCGATATAATATTTACCCTTTGCGGTGGCCACATTATCGATATCTATGATGGCTGTCTGGATGAAGGCATCAAGATCCTCGACGTGCGTCATGAACAAGTGGCGGCACATGCCGCCGATGGTTACGCGCGCATGACCGGCAGACCCGGCTGCGCTGTGGTGACCGCCGGTCCCGGCACCACCGATGCGGTTACCGGGGTCGCCAACGCGTTTCGTGCCGAGAGTCCGTTTTTGTTGATTGGGGGACAAGGTGCGTTAACCCAGCACAAGATGGGATCACTACAGGACTTGCCACATGTCGACATCATGCAGTCGATAACCAAGTTTGCGGCTACTGTGCCATCGACCGAGCGCGCCGCTGATATGGTTAGCATGGCATTTCGGGAATGTTTAAACGGCGCCCCTGGCCCGACGTTTCTGGAGATCCCGCGCGATGTTCTCGATGCTAAGGTTGACGTAGCCAAGGTACGGATACCACAAGCGGGACACTACCGCGCGTCGACGAGGACATTAGCGGATCCGGATGATATCGAAAAGCTGGCGGATATCTTGATCAAGTCCGAACGGCCATGCGTGCTATTTGGCAGTCAAGTGTGGACTTGTCGTGCGGCCGACGCTGCGCGCGAATTCGCCCGTACCCTCAACGTCCCGGCCTACATGAACGGCGCCGGACGTGGCACATTTCCCCCCGGCGACGCACATCACTTTCACCGCACGCGACGCTTAGCGTTTGACAAGGCCGACGTCATCGTAATTGTCGGTACGCCGTTCGATTTTCGTATGGGTTACGGCAAGCGGTTGCGGGCTGATGCCACGGTGGTGCAAATCGATATGGACTATCGCACCGTCGGTAAGAATCGTGATATCTCGCTAGGCTTGGTCGGTGATGTTGGGTGTATTCTCAGCGCGGTTACCGATGCCACCAGTGGACGTGCCGACAACGGTGCTCAGCGACGTAAAGCGTGGCTCGAGGAGTTGAGAGCAGAGGAAGAACAACGCTACGAGAAGATGCTGCCAGAGTTCAAATCTGACACGGTGCCCGTTAATCCCTATCGTGTTGCCTACGAACTCAACGAATTCCTGACCGAGGACACGATTTACATCGGTGATGGTGGTGATGTTGTAACCATCACGGCGCAAGCGGTGCAGCCTCGCCAGCCTGGGCATTGGATGGACCCGGGGCCGCTCGGCACACTTGGTGTCGGCGTACCGTTTGCGATGGCTGCTAAGTACGTGCATCCCGAAAAGGAAGTGTTGTGTTACTTTGGAGACGGGGCATTTTCGCTCACTGGTTGGGATTTCGAGACTTGCGTGCGCTTCAACTTGCCGTTCCTTGGCGTTATTGGTAATAACTCAGCCATGAATCAGATCCGTTGTGGCCAGATTATGAAGTACGGTAAGGAGCGCGGTGATGTCGGCAATATGCTTGGCGATGTGCCATATGATAAGTTTGCTGAGATGCTCGGCGGTCATGGTGAGGAGGTACGTGAGCCGAGCCAGATTCGCCCGGCATTAGAGCGCGCACGCGAAGCGGTGGCTTCGGGTAAGCCGGCCCTGGTGAACATCTGGGTTGATATCGATGTGTGGGCGCCCGGTACTAAGAACCAGACCATGTACAAATAAGTAGCCTTGCGGAATCCATAAACGGAGCCGTTTACGGCTCCGTTCATTTTGATCCTTACCACTGACTGTAATTCACGATACGAGGAGTACGATGGCAAAGGCGT
>JBHHZP010000203.1:0-5160 GCA_046758085.1 Acidiferrobacterales bacterium | reverse complement strand
ACCTCGCCTTCGGGTGCGAGAACCCGATTAGAATACTCGCCGGTAGGCGACACGAATCACACGCGGTTGTCGTACGGGGGCGGAACCCCGGTAGTACATCACCGGCGGTTAGGCGACCGAACTAATGCGCGCCGCGTGCTACCAGCCCTCCGTGCCGGGCGGCCCCTTGAAGGGGCCCACGACGCCGGCGGTGATCCAACCGCCATAGTAGCCACCGGGTTGCGGTCTCACGCGCTCCCCAGCCACAAAGCACGCCTCCATCTTGCCGGCGTAAAAGGCAATGAAATCGCGAATCAGCTCAAAGCCCGCATCGGGGTCAGGGTAACTCCAGGCGGCGTGTTGCGCGATTCGTCCCCCCACGCGCACTGACCAGTATCGCGCCACCCCTTTCCACTCACAAAGGCTTTCGCGATCACCGGGCTCGAGGTATTCCCTGCGCACGTCCGTTGGCGGCAGGTAATAGACGGGGGGGTTGGCGGTTTCGATGACGCGGTAGGCGCACCGGGTATCAGCCAGATCGATGCCGCCACACAGGACCCGCAGGCGTGCCCCGACCGCCTCCACCCTCGGCGGTCGCGGGTAATCCCAAACGGATTCTTGCCCCGGCCCCGCTATTTCGATCTCAGGCGGTCGCTGGCGTTTGAGATTGCGCCATTTTCGACGCTCGCTATCGCCGGGATCCATCGACCGTGACATCACGCAGGCATCCACAGACCGCTGCAAAGCTAGGGAATGCTCTCCGTGGTGTAGCGCTGCACCGTTATCTTGTCAGACCAGTGATCTGCGGACAGCCCCGCCTTGCATTTGAGTTGCTGCATGAACTCGTTGGGATCCGGCAACGACTCCCACACGGCCGGCAGGAACGTGGCCCGACACGATCCCTCCTGCAAAATGACACCGTCAACGCCGGGGCGCAATTGTTCGATCAGGTCGCGCTCGGAGGCGAACTCGATGGACTCCGGGCGACCCAATACCGAGATGTGCACATGCAAGTGCTCGAACTCCGGTTCGGTTAATGGTGAAAAACGCGGATCGCGAAATGCCGCAGCATACGCGTTTTGCACGACGTCGATCGCCAGCACGCGTACGCGTTCCAGTGTTCCGATACAACCGTGAAGCTCGTGACGGACCTTGATTGTCACAAAACTGGCTCCGGGCTGCTGCAGGATCGGGGAGTACTCCGTAGGGTCGATACGCAGTCTGTCGCCGCCAAGTCCTATCTTGATCGACGTTTCGGCAAGCTGCAACAGTGCTTGCCGATCTGCGGGCGAGAGCATTGAGCCGGTATTACTCGAAGACATAGGCACCGTAGCCGACCACCTGGTCACGCGGACCCGCGGTATCCCCCGAGCTTCGCAGATCAACCGTTTTGGCCTTCATCCCGCGCTTGCGCGCCACATGGAGGAGCCCATTAATAGGTATGCGGCCACACGCCTGCTCGTAACCGATGTCCTGCGGTCGCAGCTGCTCGATGGCGCGTGAGGTCGCACTGTCCAGACGCCGCGCGGTATCGTAGTCATGGTAATGACTCAAGTCGGAACTGATAACAATGAGCGTTTCCGGCCCATCCCACAAGCGCTCCAGCACCTCGCCAACTTCCTCGGGCTCCGCTTGGCCGACCGCCAGCGGCACCAGTGAGAAATGATCGAGAACGGACTGCAGAAACGGCAAATGCACCTCCAGGCTGTGCTCCTCGCTGTGCGCTTGATTCATGACCTGCACCTGCGGCAGGTCAGCAATTTTGGCAATCGCATCTTTGTCCACGGGTACCTCGCCCAGCGGGGTGGCCAGGCGGTCGGCGCTTGGCAGTGCCAGGCCTCTCAGTGGCGCACGGTGCGCCGGTCCCAGCAGCACCACTCGCGTGATCGACTCACGTGCCGGAGCGAGCAAGGCGTAGGCACTGGCGGCCACCGGGCCCGAGTAAATGTAGCCCGCATGCGGGGCAATGATCGCTTTCGGCACAGAGCCGGTGGTGCGGACCTCACTCAGGAACCCCCCCACCATTGTTTGCAGCCTGCTGCGCTCTGCCGGATAAAACGTACCGGCTACTGCCGGTCGCCTGACACCCGTCATTGTCTTGCCCTCGCGTGGGTGTGATAACGCTAAACATGCAGCCAGACGGTTATTTTTGCAAGCAATGGGTGTAACCTTTAATTACGGCGGCAGCGCAAAGCCGCCACTCGCGGGGCGCGAAGCACTTGATAGATAAAACAATTCCTGAATCGGGGGCGCAAGTATCAATCCGTGTCGCCGCCGGAAAACGGCCGGGTGTATCCGTTGGGGTGAGGTTTGCATTCGGACGTTGCGACCTCCATATAGAGGCCCATGTGCGAGAGCGCCATGCGCTCTGGCGAGGACTGCAATGAAGCAGCAAGTGGATTTGGGCGGGGCCGTACCGACCCGCTACTGGCATAAGCTCGCGGATGGCCGCGTACAGTGTGACGTTTGCCCACGCTTTTGCAAGCTACGCCAAGGTCAGCGCGGGCTGTGTTTCGTTCGTGCCAATCAGAACGATCGAATCGTCCTTACCACGTATGGGCGTTCCAGCGGATACTGCGTCGATCCGATCGAGAAGAAGCCGCTCAATCATTACTTGCCCGGTACGCCAATCCTGTCCTTTGGCACCGCCGGTTGCAATCTGGCATGCAAGTTCTGTCAAAACTGGGACATCAGCAAATCCCGCGAGATCGACACGCTTGCCGATGAGGCATCACCGGAGAAGATCGCCAAGGCGGCACACCGACTCGGATGCCGCAGTGTGGCCTACACCTATAACGACCCGGTCATTTTCCTGGAGTATGCGATCGACGTGGCCAAGGCTTGTCGCGAGTACGACATCAAGTCGGTGGCGGTCACAGCCGGCTACATTACGGAACAAGCGGGTAACCAGTTCTTCGACTACATGGATGCCGCCAATGTCGATCTGAAGGCGTTCACGGAAGATTTCTACTACAAGATCTGTGGCGGTCATCTGCAACCGGTGCTGGACACGCTCAGATATCTCAAACACGAGACCGACGTCTGGTTCGAGATCACTACATTGCTGATCCCAGGCGAGAACGATTCGGACAAGGAGCTCGAGGAAATGACGCAGTGGGGCGTCGAGCACCTCGGGCCCGATGTGCCCTGGCATTTCACAGCCTTCCATCCGGATTGGAAGATGATGGACCATTCCCATACCCCTGCGTCGGCGCTTACGCGTGCGCGGAAGATCGCGATGGACAATGGCCTGCACTACGTCTATACGGGCAATGTCCACGACGAGGCAGGGGGCAGCACCTATTGCCACCAATGCGGTGAGAAACTGATCGGTCGCGACTGGTATGTGCTGACGGCCTGGAACCTGGACGACAAGGGCGCTTGCAAAGCTTGCGGAACGCCGTGCGCGGGCATATTTGAGGGCAAGCCCGGGACGTGGGGGGCGCGACGCATGCCGGTGCGCCTGAAGGACTTCGCAGCCTGAGGGCTAATCACCGCCGCGGAACACGAACGGTCCGCACGGTCCCGGCGTTCTGGTTGATCTGCATCAACGTCATCGTCCTCCGAGCGTGGTTTGAATCAGCAATGCAATCTGGCGGATCTATTCATACGTTAACGCGACTTGGCGATCGTACGGGCGTGTTTCGCGATCGCACCCACGCCGGAGAGGTGCTCGCCGATATGCTCCAAGGTCTTGGCGTCGCGCAACCGCTGATACTGGGCATCCCCGCCGGTGGGGTGCCGGTGGCGGCTGCGATCGCTCCCCGCCTGGGCGCGCGATTGGAGCTGGCAGTCGTCAGCAAGATCACGCTGCCGTGGAACACCGAGGCGGGTTACGGAGCCGTCGCGTTCGACGGCACCGTACGACTCAATGAAGCGCTGCTACCGCGTCTCGCGTTGAGCCAAATGGATATCCGGGACGGGATCGAGGCGACAACTGCCAAGGTTACCCGCCGGTTGCGACGGCTTCGTGCCAACCGCCCGCTGCCGGCGCTCTCGGGGCGGCCGGTCATGCTGGTTGACGACGGCCTTGCCTCGGGATTCACCATGCGGGTTGCGATCGAAGCCGTAAGGAATGCGGGGGCCGAACAGATCGTTGTTGCGGTCCCCACCGCTCATGCCTGTGCCGCGCGCGAGATCGCCGCCGAGGTCACCGCACTTTACTGCCCTAACATTTGCGGTGGCTCGAGCTTCGCAGTGGCCGACGCTTACGAGCGGTGGTCCGATGTGGACGAAGACGAGGTGCTCAGCATACTGGAGCCGTTCTTCCCTGAATCATCGAAAGTCCCTGCGTAGGATCGGGCGCGCACGGATGGCTGAAGCTCGTTGGGAACATTTCTCGCATGAAGCCGATATGGGCGTACGCGGCTTCGGCAACTCGAGGAACGAAGCGTTCGAGCAGGCCGCGGTGGCGATGACCGCGGTGATTACAGATCCACAGATAGTCGAAGTTACAAAGGAAATCGAAATCGCCTGTGAAGCGCCCGACGATGAGCTCTTGCTGGCCGATTGGCTGAATGCCCTGGTATACGAGATGGCAACGCGTAAAATGCTGTTCAGCCGGTTCGAGGTCGACGGGACCGGTAAACGCTTACACGCCCGGGCCTGGGGCGAAACCGTGAATAGAGACAAGCACCAGCCTGCCGTGGAAGTCAAGGGCGCCACCTACACCGCTCTGCGCGTAGGCCGTCATGCAGACGGAACCTGGGTCGCTCAGTGTGTGGTCGACGTTTAATGCGAGTAGCAAGTAAATAAAATTCAGTAGCGAGTAGCTAGTGCCCAGTAGCGAGGAAAAATGAGCGGTGAGGGCCGAGGCGTTTATCGAGCCGCCCGCGGGAAACGCCAGAGGCCATCGAAAAGGTGCGGTTGAATTACTTTTTTTCATGCGCCCTGGTCAAGCTGAGGACCCAGCGTAGCCGAAGGCGCGAAAAAGGTGTTTGTATTTTGCTTTTTTTTAGGGCGCCTTTCGCCGAGCCGAGCGCTGGAAAGGACGGTGGCCTTGAGTAGGGTGAAGTTGACGTGGTTTTTTTGGCCCCTTGGTCAAGCCGAGGAACCAGCGCCGCCGAAGACACGAAAAAGGTGTTCGATTTTGTTTTGAGACCCCCTTACTCAAGCCGAGTGAGGCTCGAAGGCGAAGAACACGCCCGAAGGGGCGCGGTAAGGACACCGCGCGTCCGGGCC
>JBHHZP010000202.1:0-5165 GCA_046758085.1 Acidiferrobacterales bacterium | reverse complement strand
GCGCCCCTGCCGGCAGCGTTTGGAGCCGTTGGATCCGGCTGCAGGTATTGCCGGGTCCGCGCCGTACGCGCCAACACATCAGGTTCACCGGATCGCCTCAGTCACTCGCCATGGATCCACGCGCTAGCCGCCTGCGCGTCTTCAAAGAAAGCGACCTCAGCGTCGGTGAAGGCGGTACCCAGCCAGCTTGCCCACGATGTCCACTGATTCGTAGTGACGACCGCTATGCGCGTGAAGTCATGTGCGTGCGCGCGCGTGAACTTGATATCCTCCCACGCTACATCGACGGTAAACTTCGCCATGTTGCTCAGATCGAGCAGCAGCTTGATCTTGGGCGAGTTTTCAAGCTCATGCGTGACGGCCTGTTCAAACTCGCGGTAGTCGGCAAGCGTAAACTCGGCGTAGACACTCACTTTAACTAGATCTTTCTCTTCTTCTACGACGATCATAGTTAGGTCCAATGGGTGAACGGGATTGTGCTCGGCGGTGGCTCGGCATTGTAACATGCGGCATCGGGTCGTCGAACACGGCGCCGGTGCGGCGCTTGCCATCAGTGCAGATCCAGGTAACCTTTGGGCCAAACGTGTAGTATAGAACCCTTGTGGGTAAGAAACCCGACATCATCCGCGTCGAGACTATCGCGCAGACGCGTATATTTTGTGTAGAGCAGCTCGATTTGCGTTTTTCAAACGGGCGTGAGGTGAGATACGAACGCCTACGCGCCGCCGCCGGTGGGGCCGTCTTGATCGTGCCTATGCGGGACGACGATACGGTTTTGTTGATACGCGAGTACGCGGCCGGGGTCGAGCGCTACGAGTTATGCCTGCCGAAGGGGCGGGTGGACGAGGGCGAATCCCCGTACGACACCGCCAACCGCGAGCTTATGGAGGAGGTCGGCTACGGTGCGAGACACCTGCAACACATAAAGTCGCTGACGCTCGCGCCGGGTTATGCGAACCATACCACCCACATCGTGCTGGCGACGGAACTCTACCCCGCCCGGCGTGACGGCGACGAACCTGAACCGATCGAAGTCGTACCGTGGTCGATCGGCAACCTTTCGGCACTGGTAACCCAGACCGACTGCACCGAGGCGCGCAGCATCGCTGCGCTATTTCTTGTGCGCGACCTGCTAGCTGGAAAGTAACGCATACGTGAACGATCCTTGCATGTATCTCGACGAAGTGAAGGCCATTGCTGTGGATGCTGGTCAACGCATATTGCAGATTTATAATCGATCATTCACGGTCGCTGCGAAAGAAGACGGCTCACCTCTCACCGAGGCCGATCGCGCAGCGCACGAGCTGATCGTGGCACGCCTGCAGGCGCTCACACCCGACATACCGGTGCTCTCTGAAGAGTCGGATGAGAACACCTATGAGAATCGTGCGGGCTGGAAGCGGTTGTGGCTGGTCGATCCGTTGGATGGCACCAAAGAGTTCATTAAGCGCAACGGCGAGTTCACGGTAAACATTGCGCTTGTTGAGGATCACAGGCCCGTACTCGGTGTGGTGCTGGCACCGGTGCTTAACGTCGTCTACGCGGGCTGCGAGGGGCGGGGGACCTCCAAGGAAGTCCCGGGCAAACGCGCACAAGCCATTCATGTGCGCCGCTACTGCGGCGGTAAGGCCACGGTAGCAGCCAGCCGCTCACACGCGGGACCGAAGCTTGCAGGATTCTTGCAAAGCCTGGCACAGGCGCAGGGGAAACCCGGGCTTATCCGCATGGGAAGCGCGCTTAAGATCTGTCTGGTAGCCGAAGGCGCTGCCGATGTGTGCCCGCGCTTTGGCCCTACCTCGGAATGGGACACGGCGGCGGCTCATTGCGTGTTGCGCGTCGCCGGGGGCGAGGTCACCGACCTGAGTAAGCACCCACTGGTGTACAACAAGCCCTCGTTGCTCAACCCCTGGTTTGTGGCCAGCGGTAGCGGAGATTACGACTGGATGGTGCACGTGGATGAGTCCTGAGCATTCGCTGGACGGTACACTGTATCTCGCAATCGACCAAGGTGGGCAGGGCAGCCGCGTGCTCGTATTCGACGAGCAGGCAGCGGCAGTAGCTGAGGGGTTTTGCGAGTTTGGCGCAAACATGCCGCGGGCAGATTGGGTTGAGCAGGATCCAGACGGTCTGGTGTCATCGGTATCCGTGGCGCTGGATCGAGTGGCAAGCAGCTTGGGCGAAAAATGCAACCGTATTGTCGCCGCAGGGCTGGCAACTCAACGTTCGAGCATCGCGTGCTGGGACAAGTATAGCGGCAATGCGCTGTCACCGGTCATCAGCTGGCAAGACAGACGGGCACACAACTGGCTCGAGCAGTTTGCCGATCGCACGGCGTGCATTCACCAGATCACGGGCCTGTTCCCCAATGCGCATTATGGGGCGAGCAAGTTTCGCTGGTGCCTGGACAATCTTCCCGAAGTCAGGCGCGCCTGTGACAGCGGGCGCCTCGCCTGGGGACCGGTGGCAAGTTTCCTGCTTTTCCGGCTGCTTGCCGAACGCCCGTTGATGGCCGATCCCGCTAACGCTTCGCGCACGCTGCTCTGGAACGTGAAAACCGGGAACTGGGATCCGGAGCTACTCGAGCTATTCGGCCTGCCCTTGCAACCGTTTCCACAATGCGTGCCCAGTCGCCACGAGTTCGGCACGCTGCGCATCGGAAATAAAAAAATCCCGGTGACCGTCGTCACCGGAGATCAATCCGCTGCCGTCTTTGCGTTTGGGCATCCACGATCCGATACTGCCTATGTGAACATTGGCACGGGGGCGTTTGTACAATGCCTGTCGGATGAGCACCCTGGTTGTACACCGCGTTTTTTGACCAGTGTGGTGCTGCACGACGGCGAGGACTTGTTCTACGCCCTGGAAGGTACAGTGAACGGTGCCGCCAGTGCCTTGCGCTGGCTGGAACGTGAGTACGCGCTGTCGAGGATCGAGGCGAAGTTGGCGCAATGGCTCACCCACACCGCCTCGCCGCCATTGTTTCTGAACGGCATCTCCGGCCTCGGCTCACCGTACTGGGTTGCCGATTTTCCCTGTCGCTTTATCGGTGCGGGCGATGCATCGGCAAAGGCGGTCGCGGTGATCGAGAGTATCGTGTTTTTGCTGCAGACGAACCTGGACAGCATGCGCCCGTTCACGGCAGCCACGGTGAGGATCCAGATCAGCGGTGGCCTCGCCCGCCTCGACGGCCTTTGTCAACGATTGGCCGATGTCAGCGCATTGTCGGTGTATCGCCCGGCCCAGTGTGAGGCGAGCGCCCGCGGTACGGCGTTCCTACTGGCTGGCCGGCCTGCTGCATGGCCGGAGACCAACAGCAGTCTATGTTTCAGCCCGGCCAACAACCCCGGCTTGAGCGAGCGCTACCGCGCCTGGCGCGAGGCCATGCGTGGCGTGCTCGCCCGTGAGGCACCACCGCGCTGACGTGGAACGGGCTCACTCGGCCCCTTCAAGTAACTCGAGCTGCTCGAACATCTCCCCGATGGCAAACGACTCGATGAGATTGACCCCTCGTGCCGCCAGGCGGAGTGCAAGCCTGGCGTCGGTGATCTCGTACACCATAAGCTTGGCTCCGGGAACACGCAGCTTGCCCCAACGCGGCAACACTCCAACCTCGCAAATCACATGGCCTGCCCGTACCTCGCGCAGGATCGCTTGCTTGCGTTGGCTCCACTTGTGGATGATCGCGCCAAGATGCTCTACTCCCTGGTTGCGGGCGGTGAGGAGCACGTCGAAAGAAAACGAGATAATGACCACCTGCTGCGCCACCGATTCGAGCTCGCGCATCACGCGATTGAGTACGACCGTTGGGCCGAAGTGCTCGGCGCTCGAGCGCTTTAGTTCGATGAATGCGGTAACACCCGGATGGCTCTCCAGCAACTCGCGAAACTCGGCCAGGCTCGGAATACGTACTTGTGAGAATCGATAACCGAAGCGCTCATACTCGCTCGGGTGCAGCCGCCGCAGCTCCGCGAACGACATATGATGCACTACACCCTTGACACCGCATACCCGTTGTAAGGTGCGATCGTGCAACAGCACAGGTATCTCGTCGGCACTAAGCTGGATGTCGACTTCCACAAAACGCGCGCCGGCGCGGATCGCGGCCATGATTCCGAGTAACGTATTTTCCGGAAAATGCTCGGGATAGCCCCGGTGTGCAACGAGCTGCAGCTTATTCATCTGTTTTTAGCAGCAACGAACCGCAAGCGGGAGATTACGGCCGGTGTATCCTGTCGCCTCTCGCTGAGACACCTATAACAATATTATAAACGTAGTAGAACCTGGAATTTGACGTAAGCAGCAACGGTGCGTATATTCCCTACTACCACCGTGGTCAAGGGAAGGTACCATGGTACACGGTTTTTTCCGAGAAAGGACTCCAGCCGCTGCGTACTTCGCTGCGGCGCTGCTGTCAGCGTTGCTGCTGTTAGTTGCCCCCCATAGCCGCGCACAGGCTAGCGGCGCCTACACCGCTCATCCACCCGTATTCTTCAAACTCAGGCACGACCGCGTGTTGGTGTATCTGGTCAACGATCTGAGCGACGGGACCGCGCGTGTCTACATTGACACCGTGCCGATCGGTTTTCTTCCCCGTCGGTCCTACACGGCGGCCATGGTCGAGCCGGGTTTCCGGCTGGTGTGGGGCACGTCTGAACCCAAATGGTACGAGTTCAGGGCCGGGTGGGCCTACCTGCTGCGCCGGGTCAGGCTCAGCCCGCTTGCGCACGCATGGGTCGCGGATAATCCTGGCATCATCAGGGCGCTGGTGGCGGACAAGGGCTTGAGTTACGTGACCACGGACCCCGAGACGCTTACGCGCCAGCAGCTACGGGCGCAAAAGACGTACCGAGACGCGCTCCAACGCGCCGGCAGCGAGCTTGCGCTGCCCTATCGAAAACGTTTTCACACCCAAGATCTGGCAGGCCAGTCGCCGGCGATGCTACAGGCTGGGCGCTAACGATCTTTAGAAAAATCAAGCGGCCGCTGCGTGTCTCCGTATTTTGGCTTTCTAGCCCGAAGGCCGCCGCGCGGTGGGAAATACAATTGCAGTTTGCGTGTTGTCGTATAACCGGCGATTATGTACTAACGGGGTTCCGCCCCCGTACGACGGATTCCTTTCTTTGCGTGCCCAAAGAAAGGAACCGAAAGAAAGGGCACCCCGGACT
>JBHHZP010000201.1:0-5202 GCA_046758085.1 Acidiferrobacterales bacterium | reverse complement strand
TCGCCGGTAGGCGACCCAACAAATCTGGATCGCCGAAAAGGGCGCGCTCATGCCACGGTAGGTGCGCACCGCGCTATTGGCTGACGATGTGGGGCGATAGTGTGGTAACGTATCGATGTGAAAACCGCCTGCTAACCGGGAGTGGGTACCATGCGTGATCCGAAACGCATGTTGGTCTGGATGCTGGTTTTTCTCGCCGCCGCCGGTATCGTGTGTGCCGTACTGTTCGTACCGTTGCGGCAGGCGTTTGAGGCAAACCAGGTATTTAACGGGCTCATCTTGAGTGTGCTGCTGATTGGCATTGTCATTAACATGACGCAGGTCTTCACACTCGATCGTGAGCTCGACTGGATCGATGCCACGGAGGCCGGCGAGGAGGGCGTGACGTCGGAGCAGGCGCCGCGGTTGCTGGCGCCGATGGCAAAGATGTTCACGGGCCGCGACCAGGTACGCTTTCGACTCTCGGCAATGGCCACGCGCTCGTTGCTCGACGGCATTCGCCAGCGCCTCGACGAGTCGCGCGACATCTCGCGCTATATGATCGGCTTGTTGATCTTCCTTGGCCTGTTGGGCACCTTTTGGGGGCTGCTCGACACGGTAGCCGGGGTCGGTCAGGTCATCGGCGGCTTGTCCACCGAAGGTGGCGACCTCGACATCATTTTCGATGGGCTCAAGCGGGACCTGCAGGGTCCGCTCACCGGTATGGGTACGGCATTCAGCTCCTCGCTGTTTGGCCTCGCCGGTGCGTTGGTGCTGGGTATTCTCGATCTTCAAGCCGGGCACGCGCAAAACCGCTTCTACAACCGCCTGGAGGAGTGGCTCTCCGCGCTTACACACCTGCCAAGCGGCGCATTCGGCGTCGAGGACGAACAGCCGCTGCCGCGCTACATAGAGGCGCTGCTTGAGCAGACTGCGGACAACCTGGACAAGCTACAGCGCACCATGGCCCGCGGCGAAGAAGATCGCCGGGCGGCGCAGGAGAATCTGTTCAAGCTCACCGAAAAGCTGGCCGAGCTGACGGATCAAATGCGCTCCGAACAGAAACTGATTTTGAACCTCACCAAGGACCAGATGGATCTGCGCCCGGCGATGGCGGATCTCGCGCGACAGGTCAGCAGTGGCCTCGCTGGCTACGAGGAGATGCGTGACCATCTGCGCAATGTCGACGTATGCCTAGTACGGCTGCTGGACGAGGTCTCTGATGGCCGCAGGCAGTTTGTGGATGAGTTTCGCAACGAATTCAAGCTGCTGGCTCAGAGCATTGGGCGCAAATCGCGCCCCCAGTCATAGACCGGAGGTCCTGGTGTTGTCGGCACGCAGATCCGTGACTGCTTCGCCGCACCCCGCTGGCACCCCCCAACGGCACTGAATATGTTCGCGCTTTCACGCCGCAGCCGTCACGGTATCAACGTCTGGCCAGGGTTCGTCGATGCGTTGGCGTCGATCCTGCTGGTGTTCATCTTCGTGGTGTTGATCTTCGTGCTGGCGCAGTTCTTTCTCAAAGAGACCCTGGTCGGACGCGAAAGTGCGCTGGATCAGCTCTCACGCCAAATCAATGAGCTGGCGGACACGTTGTCGTTGGAACGTGAGAAAAGTACCGCGCTTGGCGCGACCATTGCAGACCTCTCGACGCGCCTGACAGCGACGCTCGCGGAGCGTGACGCCTTGAACCGTCGTCTTGCCCTCACAGCGCAAAGGGCGCAAGCCGCTGAGAGCGAAGCGGCACAGCTGCAGGCGAGACTCGGGGATGCCGAGGCGACGATCGCCGTCGACAAGGAGCGTATTGAGTTACAGCTGCGCGAGCTCGCCAGCCTGCAGCAGGATATCGCCGCCTTGCGCCAGGTACGCGATGATCTGGAGGGCCAGGTCGGTGAGCTGGCGGCCGGGATCAAACAGCGTGATACGGATCTGCTGGCCGCACGCGACCGCAGTAAGGCGCTGGAAACCCGCTTGGCCGAAGCGCAAGAGCGCACGCGGCTGGCCCAGGTCGAAATCGACAAGCGCGACATCCGGCTGCGCGAGTTCACCAAGCAATCGCGCTCGCGCCTGCAGGTCCTCAATCAGCAAATTTCCGCCCTACGCGAACAGCTCAGCCAGCTCTCCGCCGCCCTGGCGCTGGCCGAGACCCAGGCGAAAGAGCAGAAAGTGGAGATTGCGGCGCTGGGCAAGCGCCTCAACGTGGCACTGGCGCGACGGGTGCAGAAACTGAACCGGTATCGTTCGGAGTTCTTTGGCCGGCTACGCGAGGTTCTGGGGGATCATCCCGATATCCGTATCGTCGGCGACCGCTTCGTGTTCCAGTCGGAGCTGCTGTTCCCCACGGCATCCGCCACCCTGCTCCCGGCGGGTCGCAAGCAGCTCGCACAGCTCGCGCAGACGTTGAGATCGGTCACCCGCACCATCCCGGCAGACATCGACTGGGTTCTGCGGGTCGATGGCCACACCGACCGGCGCCCGATCCACTCGACGCAATACCCGTCCAATTGGGAGCTATCGACCGCGCGTGCGCTGTCGGTGGTCAATTACCTGATTGCCCAGGGGATCGCACCGAAGCGGCTGGTGGCTGCCGGTCTTGGGGAGTTTCGCCCGCTCGATGACCGGTATACGGACGAGGCCTACGCGCGCAACCGCCGGATCGAGATCAAGTTGACCGGGCCGTAGACCGGAGCGATCCGAGCGACGTTCTACGGGCACCCGCGTAGCAGGCCCGGGGCGGGTGCAAGCACCTTTACCGGTGCAAGGACGCACGCTCAGGAGGCTGTTTTCGCCCGCCCGTCAGACCGCGGCGGTGTCGGTTGGGGTCGCTACAAGCATAATGGTACACTCCAGCCGGCCGAAGATGCCCCATAATCCAGTAACTAAAGCGACTACCTCGTAAAACAAGCATATCCATGGCTGGCCACAGCAAATGGGCCAACATTCGTTTTCGCAAGGGCGCGCAAGATGCTCGCCGCGGCAAGCTCTTCACCAAGTTAATCCGCGAAATCACCGTCGCTGCGCGTCTGGGCGGCGATGATGCTGGATCGAACCCGCGACTGCGCGCGGCCATTGACAAGGCGATGGCGCAGAACATGCCCAAGGACAATGTCGAGCGCGCCATCAAACGCGGGACTGGCGATCTCGACGGCGCCAGATACGAAGATGTGCGTTACGAGGGCTATGGCCCGGGCGGTGTGGCGGTGCTGGTGCAGTGTGCCACCGACAACCGCAATCGCACCGTGAACGAGGTTCGCCACGCGTTCTCCAAGCACGGCGGCAATCTCGGAACCGACGGCTCGGTGGCGTATCTGTTCAGCACCCAGGGCATGCTCAGTTTTCCCGCCGGCAGTGATGAGGACGCGATCATGGACGTGGCCATCGCTGCGGGGGCGGAGGATGTGGTGACCAACGACGATGGCTCCATCGACGTGCTGACCACGCCGCAGAATTTTGAGGCCGTGCGCAGCGCGATGAAGGGGCGCGGTCTCGTGCCGGAGCTGGCCGAGGTCACGCAACGCGCGTCCAGCGAGGTGCATCTTGCCGGCGAGGAGGCGGAGAAGACATTACGTCTGCTCGAGGCGCTCGAGGATTTGGACGATGTGCAGGATGTCTATACCAATGCCGATTTTCCCGAGGCGCTCGCCGTGCAATAGCCCGGCGGCTGGCCGCATCACCGACGCCGTGCACGCCAGACGCGAGACGCTGGGCAGCTGATGCGCATTCTGGGTATCGACCCGGGTTACCGCATCACCGGCTACGGTATGGTCAGCGTGGTCCCCGGTGAGATGGTGGCGTACGTAGGCAGCGGCTGCATACGCGCGCAGGCGGACATGCCGTCAAAGCGTCTGAAGGCAATCTATGATGGCGTCTCCGAGGTGATTGCATCATTCGAACCGGACGTCATCGCGATTGAAAAGGTGTTTATGGCGCGCAATGCGGATTCCGCGCTGAAGTTGGGCCAGGCCCGGGGCGCGGCGCTGTGCGCCGGTATCAACCGCGACTTGGAAATCACCGAGTACACAGCGCTGCAGATCAAGCGCGCCGTCGTCGGTGCCGGCCAGGCGCACAAGGAGCAGGTGCAGCACATGGTCAAGGCATTGCTGGCATTGTCCGATACGCCGCAGGCCGATGCGGCGGATGCACTCGCCTGCGCTATCTGTCACGCGCACTATGCGCTCGGTCGTGCCGCGTTGGCACGCGGCTTTACGCCTGGGGTAAGGTTTGTTCGATGATCGGGCGACTGCGCGGGAAGCTGCTGCACAAAGAGCCGCCATCGCTGCTCATCGATGTCGCCGGTGTGGGCTACGAGTTGGAAGCACCGATGACGACCTTTTACGACTTGCCGCCGGTGGGAGAAACGGTGACGTTGCACACGCACATGGTTGTGCGCGAGGATGCGCAGCTGCTGTATGGGTTCAACCGCGAAGCACAGCGGCGCTTGTTTCGTGGGCTGCTGAGGGTAAGCGGTGTGGGTCCACGAATGGCGCTGGCGATCCTCTCGGGTCTTTCGGAGGACGAGTTCATGCAATGCATCCGCAACGAAGACATCACGCGCCTGAGCCAGGCACCGGGGGTCGGGCGCAAGACCGCGCAACGCCTGGTGGTCGAGATGCGCGACAAGGATTTCGTGCAAGCGGCCACGGCGGCATCGGGCGATGGCTCGCGCACCGTGGCGCCGCCACCGGATCCGATGGGCGAGGCGGTAAGCGCCTTGATTGCGTTGGGCTACAAGCCCAATGAGGCTAGTCGGGCCGTGCGTAGCGTATCAGCCAACGACCTGACGACAGAGGAGATCATTCGCCAGGCGCTTAAGGGCGTGGCAGGATAGAAACATGATTGAGTCCGATCGACTGGTATCCGCGCATTTGCTGAGCACGCCGGAAGACCCCAGCCAGGAACGCAGCTTGCGGCCGAAGAGCATGGACGAGTACATCGGACAGCCGCATGTGCATAAGCAAATGGACGTTTTTATTCCGGCGGCGCGCGAGCGCGGCGAGGCCCTGGATCACGTGCTGGTATTCGGTCCGCCGGGGTTGGGCAAGACCACGCTCGCACACATCATCGCCAATGCGCTCGGAGTAAGCTTGCGCCAGACATCGGGACCGGTGCTGGAACGGCCCGGAGACTTGGCGGCGTTGCTCACCAACCTGCAGCCGCGTGACGTGCTGTTCATCGACGAGATCCACCGTTTGAGCCCGGTGGTCGAGGAGATCCTGTACCCGG
>JBHHZP010000200.1:0-5223 GCA_046758085.1 Acidiferrobacterales bacterium | reverse complement strand
GGGCGCCATCATGAAGCCGAACATGAAATTGTGCGCCTCGCAGTTCAGGGAGACGAACTGCGAGCGCCGGGTTTTGAGTTTTTTCACGATGTCGCCCGGTTCGGGCTGGCCGAAATTAAATATCGTCCTTTTCACGATGCGGCCTTTTTCCACGCCGATCATTTCGCGCGCGTTGATGTTATGCAGGACTGAATCCGGATCACTGTGGCGGATGGTGATCGGGCCAGGCTTCACCACTTGTGCCCACGGGCGGAAACGGCAGCCCTTTTGCAGGATGACGTATTTGCCGGCCTTTGGCGCCGGCCATTTCTTCCCTTGTTCGATCTTGTCGATGAAGACGAAGGAACCCCTCAGCGCACCGTCTTTGACATCCACCCAGACCACTTCCCGGAAACCGGTACCATCCTTGTCGCAGACGTCGGGATTCTTGTTGATGCCGATCTTCTCGATTGCGTCCTCGGGCAGCGCTCCCTCAAATGCCACCTTGCCCTGAATGCTGCCGCTGTTGGCGACGGCCACCTCCTTGTAGACAGCGGTATGGCCCACGGTTGGAAAGGCGAACATCGCGGCTACTGCCACCACCAAGGGCCGCCAGAACTTGCGAAGTTTCATCGAATCTCGTCTCCTTAATCTTTTGCGTGTTATCGATATTGGGGAGGGTTGCGGAGCGCCTTTTCTTTCTTGGGTCCACGGCAGCTCAGAATCGGCCACAGAAAGAAAAGATCGCTTTGTTCAACGGCACGTCGTTCAAGCACTTTGATGTCCGTGGATGTCCGCGCTGAATGCAGGGTTGCATTTTGCGGGCCAATCTGCGCGAACAACGAATAATGCTAAATAATCATTGAAGACTCAGATAGATAGGTGATTACCGGCGGCCTCGTCGGAGCGTGCGAAAGCGACAAGGTGGAATAAATTGTTCCATCGCAAACGCGGCGTGGGATCGTTTTTGTTCACCCGTTAGCGCCCGCATGCCGCGCCGTCGCGGAAGGTTTATCAACGCGTTGGGTGAATAAGATCAACCCTGTTGTTGTTTTCTATGGAACGGTCTGTTCACCTTGACAGTCCAGGCGTGTATCATGGGAATATCGTGCTGGTTGACTTCGCTTCTGAGGCGGCCTTCGCTATCGACGACCGCCGTCAAGTTGCCGCTTGGAACCACAGGGCGGAACAGCTATTGGGCTACGCACCGCGCGAGGTGATCGGCCGGTGCTGTGCAGAAGTTCTTCAAGCCGTCTTGCCCGGCGGCGAGCCGCTGTGTGTCCCCAATTGTGAGGTCTGCCGGTGTTTCCAGAGTGGCCTGCCTTGCGGCGTGGCTTCCTGCCGCATACGCCGCAAGGATGGCGATTGGGTTACGGTCGGCATCTCTTCGCTCGTCATGCCGAGACGAGCCCGACGGGCCCGTACAGGTTCAGTCGTTGCTGTCGTTTTCCTGCAGGAAAAAGACAAAGGGCATGTCCAGACGCTGCCGCGCGGACCGCTGCAAGTCTTCGCGCTCGGCTGTTTCGGCCTGGCGGTGGGAGGGCGTAGCATCGCCCTCGAGAAGTGGAAACGCAAGCAGGCCGTGACGCTGTTGAAATACCTCGTCACGCAGGTCGGCCACCCCGTCCACCGGGAGCGTATACTCGATTGCCTGTGGCCCAACGTCGACGAAAGCCGCGGGTGGGACCGGCTTAAAGTGACGATGTACTACTTGCGGTGCCAGTTGCGCGCCGCCGGCATGGGCGCGGACGTTGTGAAAACCGTCGGCGATGCCTACCTGCTCAGGTGCGACGCGGTTTGGGTGGATGCGGAAACCTTTGAAAGGCTCGTCGCTGAGGGCTGTACGCTGCAGCGTCAACAGCGATGGGATGAAGCGCTACGCCGCTACAACGAGGCCGAGCGTCTCTACCGGGGCGATTACCTGGAGGAAGACATTTTTGCAGACTGGTGCGCCGAAGAGCGCGAGCGGCTGCGCGAGATCTACCTGGACACGCTGGCCCGGATGGCAGAATGCCATGGGGAGTGTGGCGACTACGGGGAAGCCGTGCAGGTCTGTCGCAAGGCCCTGGTCCACGACCCGTGTCGGGAGAGCTTTCATTGCATGCTGATGGGGTACTTTGTCCGTCTCGACCGCCCCGACCGGGCGCTAGCCCAGTTCCGCCACTGTCAGCGTATTCTGGCCCGGGAGTTTGGCGTGGAACCCATGCCCGCGACGCAGCGCACGTACGAGCAAATCCTTGAGGGAAAGGCAAGCGCCACGGGGTAGGCTAGCAGTGTACCGCCCCGAATAGGCGCGTCCAACCCTAGGCGTCGGCAGACCGCCGCAGACCTAGGCCACAAGCTCGCGATCGAACGAATTACCTGCCTCTGCCAAGAGCAACGGAAAGGCGGGTGACAGCAATGTATCGGCACGGAGGGAGACCACCGGTGCCGAGCGATGCCATTGGTCGTGCCCCGCTCGTTCTGCCGCGCAAGAGGGACCGCTGCGAACGAAAAAAACACCCCTGGTCGCGACCTCGCCCACAAGCAGCCTTTCATCTCGCCCTTCCGCTCCCTGCATCGACACGTTTCTCGCCCATGTGTGCATGACTGCGGGCGTGGCTCCACATGCCCGTCGATGTTCACCGAGCGCCTGTTCCGGCTGTTACTGGATTGTCACCAGCACGTGGTAGCTTTATTTGCAATTTGCAACATGGGCAGGAGTGCAACTTGGATTCGCTGGAATCGTTCGTTGTACGGATCTGGCTGGAGTACGGGCAGGCTGGGGAGCCGATATGGCGCGGGCATATCCGCCATGTCCAGGATGATCGCGAGGCTTACTTTAAAGACCTGCAGGAAATGCGTGAATTCCTGGAGGAAGTAAGCGGCGTGTGTGGCCCTGCGACCGACCGAGTGCAACCCGGGGGCAGCGATTTGCGCTCCCCACGGCGCCGGAAGTAGCAAGCGCAACAATCGAACGAGGTCTCACGATGGCACGGGCACAAACACGGACGCGGTTGTCGATGCTTTCCCTTGCGGTGCTCGCTTACGTTCTCGCCGCAGAAACGGCCGGCGCACAAGGGTTGCCGGTAAGCCCGGATTACACGTCACCGGCATTCATCGATAGTCGACTGGCGGTGTGGACCGTGGCGCAGCTGCACTTGATGTTCGCCGCGTTTGTGCTGGCGGTACCCATGTTCGCCTGGTTTATCGAGTACTTGGGCTGGCGTGCCGCCAAGCACGATAGCCAAAGCGCACGGCGTTACGACTGGTTGGCCCACGAGATGGCCCGGTTGCTACCGGCGGCGTACTCGCTCACTGCGATCACCGGTGCCCTGCTGGGCTTTCTGCTGTTCAGCGCCTATCCCAAGTTCATGAATTACCTCACGGGGGTCTTTGGTCCCACATTCGTGGTGTACCCCCTGTTCTTCGTGGCCGAGACCTTGTGCCTGTACTTCTGGTATTACGCATGGGACCGGCTTCAGGGCGAGCGCAAGTGGGCGCACCTGGTGCTGGGGCTGCTGCTAAACATCTTCGGTACCATCGTCATGTTTATCGCCAACGCCTGGGCGACCTTCATGATGACGCCTACGGGCATCGACGATCAGGGCAGCCTTGTCAGCTTGTACGACGCAATATGGAACCCGGGCTGGATGCCGCTTAATGTCCACCGTCTGATTGCCAACCTCACCTTCGGCGCCCTGCTGTGCGCAGCGTATGCCGCGTATCGCTTCATGATGGCCAAAAGCCAACAAGAGAAGGCTCTCTACGACTGGATGGGGTACACCGGCAATCTGATTGCCTTGTTCACCATGCTGTTCCTCCCTTTTGCCGGTTATTACTTCGGTTTCGAGTTGTTCGAGTTCTCCGCCACCTACGGCGTAACCCTGATGGGGGGCGTCCTCTCATGGTTGTTCATTATTCAGGCCATTGTCATCGCCGTCCTTTTCATTGGCGCGACCTACTATGCCTGGCTCTCGCTGTTGCGCATACCGGGCTCCGAGCCACAGCAGCGGTGGTCCCCGGTTTTCAATGTCATCCTTATCGTCGGATTCATCGTCTGGGCGACGCCCCATACCATGGCGGCTACCATCGAGGAGTCCACCGGCGGGTTCCATCCGCTGCTCGGGGCCCTGGGCGTGATGGCGCCCAAGATGATCGCGGTCACCCTGGTGCTGGTAGTGCTCTACGCGAGCTACCTCCTGTACCGCAGGGCCGGTCGGGTGCTCACCGTCCCATGGCACAAGACCGGCACCATTATCCAGTGGGGTGCCCTGGGCCTGACGGCTGTCGCCATTACCGCCTTAGGGATCTACGGCTATTTCGCGCCGGCCCACATAAGGATCGCTACCTCTATCTGGCAGATCATCGTGCTCATCGTCGGTATCGTGGTCACGTTCGTCCTGGACCAGTACCTCCTGCGTGGCTCGCATATGGCGGCTGAGGTGCGCTGGGGCACCATGCCACGCCGCGGGCAGTACGTGTTAGTCGCGCTGGCCGTCGTCATCGTGTGGTTGATGGCGCTTATGGGCTACGCGCGCAGCGGCGCGCGCCTCAATTGGCATGTCTTCGGCATCATGGAAGACACCTCGGCGGGCGCCGGTCTGCCCACGCTGGGCGAGGCCGCGATCATAATCACCCTGATCACACTGATCTTCTTTGCCCTCCTGGCCGTCGCCTTTGCCATCTCCGGTTTGACGGGAAAAGCGGAAGGTGAGCGTTCCGCTGCCGCCCTGACCGAAGGAGAGCGGGCGTGAACCGGACCCTCTTCTACGTTACCCCGATGGTACCGGCCCTGCTGATTGTCGGGTTCTTCGTCTGGTTTGCGAACTGGATCCCCCAGACCCGCTGGGAGCCGCCAGAGAAACTACGTATTGAGGCAGGGATGGCGCCGGCGCAACTGGCGGCGCTGGGCAAGATCATTGTTCGGCAGCGCGGCTGTCTGGCCTGTCATACGAAGGAGCGGGGTGCTGGGGTGAAAGGCGCCGGTCGGGGACCCAACCTGGCCGGAATCGCAATGCGGCGGGCTCAAGGCGTTTCCGGAGGCCCCGATAACCTGGTGGACTACCTGGTCCAGGCCCTTTATGACCCGGGCGCGTACCTGGTCGAGGGCTACGCCAATATCATGCCGGCCTCCACTGGTGCTCCGGCAAAACTTAGCTACGAAGAGGTCGTGGCGGTGATCAATTATCTGCAGTCGTTGGGCGCAGCCCCCTCGGTCAAAGTGGGAGACATTCCAAAGCCTACCAGCGAGGCGCCCGCAGG
>JBHHZP010000199.1:0-5238 GCA_046758085.1 Acidiferrobacterales bacterium | reverse complement strand
TCGACGGCAGGAACAACACTGTTTGAGATCAGGCCTCTGCGTTCTCTGCGCGCTCCGCGGTGAAATATTCGGGTCAACTTTCTGGGCGCTGTCTTCCGCCGGTCACAGTGGTGGCCTGCGGACCCTCTTCGCCCTGCTCTTCCACATACTGCACCTCGGTACCGGGATCCAGGTGATCGAAGTCCATGTCCAGTAGGCTGTTGCGGTGGAAATAGATCTCGCGTCCCTCTGCGGTCTTGAGGAAACCGTAACCCTCGGCCGGAAAGACTTTGAAGACCGTGGCAAGGTTCGGCACCACGTGGTTCTTGATCTCGCCGCGCCGGCGTCGCACGTAATCCTGCAGGCGCCGTTGTACCGCCTTGAATGCGTCCCGGATCGCCACATAGATGTCCTCATGCGAGCTGTGCTCGGGCGGGTTGCGCTTTACAACGATCTCGTTCCCGGGCACGGTCAGGTCGATGCGCACGTGATAAAGCTTGCCCTTATGCCGATGCCGGTGTGGTGATTCGACCATCACGCGGCAGCCCATGATCTTGTCATAGAACTGCTCGAGCTTCTCCGCCTTGTCACGGATGGCGGCCTCAACTGCCTCGGAGTGTGGTAAGTCGCGGATGGTGATCTGCAATGGGATTTTCAAAAAGTACCTCCAGATAAATTAAGGCAGCGGCAAATGAGGACGGTTTGTTGCGTTTTTGGCCGAAGTCACACCACCGATATGTTAAACGAATTTATGGGCTGCATACGACAAATCATTGACATGGATCAAAGGTCTAAGACTTCGGGTGTCGTATAATTTTTAACGATAAGGCTTTCATTGCAATTTCTTGCGGCCGCACAAGTGCCCTGATGTGGCGATGAGGGGCGGGCGGACCACGCAAGGAGGGTGCGATGGCGATTGCCCATACCGTGAAAGAATTTCTGGAGCAAAGTGGCGTGGAGTACGCGGTGGTGCCGCACCCACACAGCGAATCGAGCCGCCAGACGGCGCAGGTTGCACACGTGCCTGCGGACCAGCTCGCCAAGGCGGTAGTGCTGATGGACGAGGTTGGTTACCTGATGGCGGTGGTGCCCGGGGATCGCCACGTTGGGGTCGAAACGCTGTCGACGAAGCTCGGACGCAAGCTGGAGCTGGCCGCCGAGAGTCGACTGGTGCCCGTATTCAAGGACTGTGATCCGGGTGCGATCCCGCCGTTAGGACCCGCATATGGAATGCAAACGGTGCTCGACGACCGCCTGGTCGGCCTGCCCCAGGTCTATTTCGAGGCGGGCGATCATGAGGACCTGGTTCGGGTCGATGGCGAGCAGTTCATACGGTTGATGAAGGAGGCCCAGCACGGGCAGTTCAGTCACTAGACGCGGGCAGATACGCGGTCGCAGTAGCTAGCTGGTGAGAAAGGCAGGCTAGGGGTTTCAACCTCCGATGTTGGTGTTTGTGCCGCCGCTCCAGGCGGCACTTTTTTTGCGCTGCCCTTGAGAACGCAGGTAATTGCTTAAAATATAGGGTTGTGCGCGGCGCTTCAGGATCAGCAGCGACGGATGTTGCGCAAGTGAAGCACCGATAACGTAATTTATTACGCCCTAGGATAAGAAATTGGCGTCTAGGGATTAAAGAAGGCCGGATTATTAGTACTATCTTACGATCATGTCGTTTGCCCTCGCGGCCCCATGAAATGCATACCCTGGTACAGGCAAGTACCGCTTTTTTAGCGACGAAACTGAATGAACGACATTGCCTTAATCGGTTGAACGCGCAGTCGTGAGCGCAGCAGGCGCCTGCTGCGGGCGATTTTTTAGCTGCTCACGAGGCCCAGACCCCATTTAAGCTGCCGCACGCAGGCCGAGAAACCGTCACGGCCGACCACGCGCGAAATCTGCAACGCGCCCTGCAAGGTCGCCACCATGAGCAAGGCCTTGTCTTTTGCCGAGCCTTGAAACCGGAATAGACCCTGGTCGCGGCCGTCCCGGAGCGCTTGGGTGAGCCATTGGCGTATCTCCTGGTCCAGGCTGAGGGCCTCCACGCGCATCGCCTCCGGGATGGCGTAGAACTCGGTCTCCAGCATACCCAGCGGACAGACCTTGCCACCGTCACGCAGGTAACCCCAGGGAATGGTGAAGTAAGCCTCGAGCTTGAGCATGGGGTCGGCGCCGCCTTGATCCAGTGCCTCGATGTAGCGCCGAAAGCGGTGCCGATAGCGCTGGATAACAGCAATGCCGAGATCGCACTTGGTTGGAAAATGATAGTGCACAGCAGCATTTCTGATGCCGAGTTGCTGGGAGATGTCGTGATAGCTAAAGGCGCTGAAACCGCGGTCCTGCAGAAGCGCTTCCGCAAGGTCCAGGATCTGCTTTTTCGTGTCGGTACGGGGGTGAGCCACAGGTCGGTACAGCCCAATAATCTTACTTACAGGTAAGTAACGGTTAGTAGCGGGTGGGGTGGTTGTCAAGGCGAGCGCCGCTGCGACAGCATGCACGGGGTGGAGACGCGCTTTACGCTCACCTATTTCTCAGTAATTTCCTCAGGAATGGTTTTGCTATCAAGGACAGCGCCGGCGGGATGATTGGCCACAAGCTTGACCTAGATCAAAAAAGCCGTGCGCTAGATGTCAGATAATATTGACAAATTTGGAATTGGAGCTCAGGCAAGGAGTCGATGGGGGAGGTTTATGGAATCAGAAACACAGACCCAGGCCAAGAAGCCCAGCGCAACGGAGCCGAAAAAACGGACCACAAAGAAGCCGAAAGCAGCCAAACCGCAGACGCACAACAAACCGCTATTGACCGAGGATACGGAGCACACGCGTCCCAGCCCGCAGGCACAGGAGAAAGAGGAACTCGCCGCCTATGAGAAGCTGCGCCAGGAGGTGAAGGAGCTCCTCGAGGATGTGCGCGGAACGGTAAGTGCCGAGACCTTCAAGCAGGCGGTCGACAAGGCTGCAGAAGGTCTCAAGCAGGCCGGATCTTACAGCGCGAATGCGCTCAACAAGGCAGCGGCCGTGGTTAAGAAAGACCTCACCGAGGCGGGCGCCAAAATCGGCCCCAAGTGGGAGGTGCTCTCGGACAAGGGGGCTGACCTGTTTGCGGCCTGGCGCGACCGTGGGAGCGTCTTTCTGGGTCATGCGGCGAGTGCAGTCGGTGACTGGCTGCGCGAGGCGGGTGGCAAGCTTGGGCACCGCACCTACAGCGCCGGTGAGATGACCTACAGCGGAATACTGAAATGTGCCGCGTGCGGCGAGCAGGTGGTGTTGCGTAAACCGGCACACCTCAAGCCTTGCTCCAAATGCGGGCACACGGTTTTCCAACGACTCTAGCCGAAGCACGTTCGCACAAGCGCAACGACAGGAGACAGCTCGGAGGAGGTATGGGATGAAGATTACGCTCAGTGTCATCAAGGCTGACATCGGTTCCATCGGCGGTCATATCTGTCCGTCGCACGACGTAATGGCCACTGTCCAGGACCATGTACGGGAGCATGGGCGTGACACGGGGTTGATCAAGGACAGCTACGTTAGTTTTACCGGTGACGACATCGCGATCCTCATGACCCACACACACGGACCCGGTGCCGATGCGATCCACAAGCTCGCGTGGGATGCATTTGTTGCCGGGACCGCCACGGCCGAGGGCCAAGGGCTTTACGGAGCCGGACAGGACCTGCTCAAGGATGCGTACTCCGGCAACGTCCGTGGCATGGGCCCGGCGGTGGCCGAGCTGGAGTTCGAGGAGCGCGCGAACGAGCCATTTCTGTTTTTCGCCGCCGACAAGACCGACCCGGGCGCGTACAACCTGCCGCTTTACTTGGCGTTTGCCGATCCGATGAACACGCCGGGTCTCATGCTGGCGCCGTCGATGACGACGGGGTTCAAGTTCGTCATCATGGATGTAGCGCATACGGAAGGCGATCGCGTCATCGAGCTCAACACGCCCGAGCACATCTACGACATCGCGACATTGTTGCGCGATACCGAGCGTTTTGTGGTGGAGTCCGTCTGGTCGCGGTCGACCGGTGAGCAGGCCGTCGCCGCCTGTACGACGCGGCTGCATAATATTGCCGGCAAGTACACGGGTAAGGACGATCCGGTCATGCTGGTACGCGTGCAAAAGAACTTTCCAGCGACTGGCGAAGTGCTGGAGCCGTTCGCCACGGGTCACTATGTCGCCGGCGGTATGCGCGGGTCCCACAATATGCCGTTGATGCCCGTTACGCTCAACTCGACCATCAGTTACTTCGACGGTCCACCGGTGGTGAGCTGTGCGGCGTTTGCGATTCACGAGGGTAAGTTCACCGAGCCGGCCGACTGCTTCGAGCATCCATTCTGGGATACGGTACGCAATCGCGTGGCCGACAAGGCAATAGAGATGCGGCGTCAAGGTTTCTTCGGTGCGGCGATGTTGCCCATGTCCGAGCTCGAGTACACCGGCATCATGGAAAAGCTGCAGGCGTTGGACGCGTGGTTCACAGTGCGTAGCGAAAAACCCGGGCCTCGGAAGGCAAGCGCCGGGGCGGGGGATTAGTACCGGGCTTTCAAGGCTGAGGAGAAATTATTGGCATCTTAATCTCGGTGGCAAATAGCGACCGCCAACCGAAGGGCCCTTCGACTACTAATAATAAACCTCTCCGATATTGGTGTTTATGCCGCCTCCCCCTGGCGGCATTTTTTTGCCATTAGCTATTCTCTAAATAACGAGCAGTAATGTCGCCTGACCGGCGATATATATTAGCCGGGTCTCGTCCCGGCAGACGAGGAACTTTGGTTTCGGCCAAAGTTCCCAAAGCCATTGGCGCCTGCGCCCTCGCCCGCAAGAACAGCGGGTCCCCTGCACGCCTTGGTCGTCTCAGGGGGTCCAGGCAAGGCACGTCCATGTGCCTGGCCTGGACGCACGAGATCCCTCTCGTGCCCGTTCCGGCCCAACTTCGCCTCCCTCGGCTTTCGGTTCGGCGAAAGGCGCCCAGAAAAAACACTAACACAAACCCCGCTGCTCCGCGCCCGGTGCAAACCGGGGTTGGGGTGCTTTGTTTTGCTTTGGAACCCCCTTACTCAAGCCGAAGCGAGAAGTGAGGGCGAAGCGCAAGCACGAAGTGGCGGGGCACGGACCCCCGCGTTCGCCCCAGGCACAGGGATGTGCCTTGGGCGAACCTTCTGAGGCAAGCTTCGAGCGAGGGAACCGCGCATGGGAAGTACCCATGCGGGGCGCAGAGTCCGGGGTGCCTTTTCTTTCGGTTCCTTTCTTTGGGCACGC
>JBHHZP010000198.1:0-5264 GCA_046758085.1 Acidiferrobacterales bacterium | reverse complement strand
AGGCTCGGTGCCAGCATCCCTGCTGGCAACGGTCTCGGAAACCAAGGTGCGATCCGTGTTTCTCGAGCATAGCCCATTCCTAAGGCCTCTCTGTCCTGGCGAGTTTCAGCGTTTCAAGCCGGTACTTGTGGGACACCAATGAGTAATTGCCCATTCTAGGGTGACCAAATATCGCTCCCTTTCGCTCCTCACTAATCCTTTCAATTTATGAGGATTCAGGGTTTAAACACGACCGCCTGGCACTCGTCATTTGTAAGCGATTTGTCAGCCATATGTAAGTTCCCTTACAGCAAAGTATATGTTATTCAACAGATCTATAGGGTGCCGGTACGACGCTACCCCGATTTCGTCATAATTCGGAGATCGCATGGCAGAGAACATATAGGCCACAGGCCAAATCATGAACACGCCGGCCTTGTCGTCTGCCGCGACATTGAGACAAGAGTTTCTGGTTTTATTGCATTGCCACATGTACCAATGCTTGTCTGCTGCGGGCAACGATCCTAGGATGGCCGAATCAATGGACATCGGGTACTCGGGCGATAGCGTTTCCCTGGGAAGTGCGTTCGCTCGCCTTTAACAGCTAAGCCCGGCTGGGTTAAGCCCGGCTGGTTCGAAGGGGGTGATCCAGTGCGTGTGTCTATTTTGATTGCGTCTATCGTTTCTTTTTTGTTTCTGATCGGTGGCACTACCGCTGCCTATTCCCAGCAACAACAGCAAACCGTCCGTTCTGATCCATACCGGGTTGGGATATTCCCATGTGCGGGTGACTACGGTCATGCGGTAAGCGAATGGGATCGCGTAATCAAGTATCTTCATGCGTCTGTCCAAAGCGAACCCGACTTAGTCCTGGCGTATTCGTACTATGACGATGCCTACAACAGTTTACCGATAAGAAAACCGGACAGTTTGTGGGCGCAAGGCGCGGCCCAAGCAAAACCGAAAGTTCCTGCGGCCCGTGCACTAGGCCGGGAACATAACGTGGATGCAGTCGTGATGTGTTCGATGACCGTGGATGGAATGGCTCACAGCGCCTGGCCCGGCGCGGACGATGAGCTGACTCTAGGACTTTACATGATCGACGTGGAGCGAGAGCAGGTCTATCGCTCAAACGGGGCCAGTCGTAAGGTCAAAAAGATAGCCAACAAGGTTTTTGCCAAGTACCTCGAAGACCATTCGAGAGTCATGCCTACTGCCGTGGCCGCGACCGGCGCGGCGGCGGTGTCACAGCCCGCTCAGCCCATCGCCAAGGAATCGAGCGCGACCGTGGCGCCTGTTACGGTCGCCAAGGCGGCTCCCGCCACCCGTTCCGCCCCATACAAGATCGCCATATTACCTTTTGAAACCGACGGCGGGTACAGTGGTATGGAGACATGGATGAGCGACTACTTGACCAATTTCATAAGGAGCGACAGCTCATTTACTTTGATGTACTCGTTCTATGGCGACGGATACAGCAGGGGCCGAGTACCCAAAACCGAAAAGCTGTGGGTGGGGGGTGCCGTACGGAAGAAACCGAACTTGGCATTACTTTATGCGACCGGACGACAACTCGGCGTGGACGCCATAGTAGTGTCTTTCTTCGAGGGCTGGACCCATGGCGCCGTGGTGGATAGCAAGGCGTTAACCGTAGAACTTTATTTGATCGACGTTGTTCAACGGCAGGTGTACTACCGCAAGGGCCAGCGCCGAGGTACGAAGAAACTAGTCCGACAAACGTTCGCTGAATTTGCCAGCAACCGCTCCAAAGTCGTGCCTACTGCCGTGGCCGCGACCGGCGCGGCGGCGGTGTCACAGCCCGCTCAGCCCATCGCCAAGGAATCGAGCGCGACCGTGGCGCCTGTTACGGTCGCCAAGGCGGCTCCCGTCACCGGCGGCGCCACCGGCCCGATGCGCACGATTACGCTGCCTTCGGGCACGCAGATCTTCGGCGAGCTTGAATCCCGTGTGAGTTCCAGCAAGAAAGGAGGACAGGCGCAGGTCGGGGACCTCGTGAAAGCGCACGTGTGGCGCGATGTCGTGGTGGATAATCACGTGGTCATCAAGGCCGGGGCCCCGATGGTGATGAAGGTGGGCGCGGTCAAAGGTGCGCAGTTAGCCGGCATAAAGGGCAAGATTCGGGTCGATGCCGTTTCGGTCAACGCTGTCGATGGCTCGCAGATTACCCTCACAGGCGGTTACGATGGCTCGGGTAAGGGCCGCGTGGGAACCATTGCCGCGGTGTGGGTGGCGGTAGGCGTTTTCGCTCTTTTGGTCAAGGGGCACGAAGTAGTGGTCGAGCCCGGTGTCGTGTTTGATGCTGCCCTGCTGCAGCCGGCCACCATAGCTGCCTACGGCCCACCGATCCCACCCAAGCAGCCCGATCCGGTCATACAGGTTGAAGTGCTCTACGATCTCATCGACCTGGAGAAGAAACTCAAGAAACTGCCGTTGCGTATCCGACGCTGTAATGCATCACTCGCAGACGCTCGCGTCGTTGCTGTCAATGGTAGCGACATTCTCGATCCGATCCCGGTGAAGCTCGAGAGCACACAACCCGACGGCAACTGCACTACCGCCGAGGGGACCATCAAGATGAAAGCGTTGCTTGGGCACTTCAACAAAGGCATTAATCTGTTTGAAGTAGAGGCTGGTGGCCAGCGTAAGGAGGTGTTGTTGGAGCTCGAGCTATAATCGGCAAGCATTGTTGGCGCGAACGCCGTTCTAATGGCTAGTAGCCATTATGCTTCCGGAGTGCTGCTCAGCCGGGAAAGTACTCTTTGCCACGCTTGAATGAGGGGGCATCCGGGATCACCGTGTAGTCCTGGCGGGGCTCGTGTTTGGCAACCGCCTCTTTGTGCCGGCTCCCGATTGCGCGCACTACCAAGGTCTTGCGCTCCTTGCCCAGCAAAAAGCTGCTGTAAAATTTCTCAAACGCTCGCTTGTCGATGCGACGCACAGCGGCGGCCAGCTGCTCGCGCGAGTCGAACCCGTAGTGTTCCCGGTCGAGCTCGGTCCAGTAGCGGTTGGTGCGGGTCTGCAGACGTTTGTCTTTTTCCAGAATACGGGCCAACAGGGCTTGCTTGTGCCTGTCAAAGGCCTCCTCGCTCATACCCGCGATTGTCCCGGCGTACCCCGATATGAACTGTTTCACATAGTTTTCCAATGTGATCGGATCGGTTGTGGGTGATTGGACGACAAAGGCAAGACCCGGTACTTCCAGCAGCGGCATGGCTGTGGCGAACACGACGTAACCGAGCTGCCTTTCCGTTCTCAGGTCGTTGTAGAAAGGTGACGACAAGATCTGCGCCGTCAGTGCCACCTTGGCCCGGGTGCCGTAGCTCTTGTCGCTGCCTTGCAGGTAAACGGTAATCGCAGAGTCCGGGTGATCGATCTCCAGCTGGCGTACGTACTCCTTGCCAGCTGGCAACTTGACCACCTGTCCGCTCGGCACGGTCACGGGCTCCGTGTTCTTCAGCAACTGCTGCTCCAGCACGTTTGCGAGTGCCAGCGCCTCCCGGCGGTCTACGTTGCCGTGCGCCAGCGCGACCACGCGGAGCCGGTGTAATAACTTGGGTATAAAGCGTTCGAGGTCCTTGGCACTCAACGGTTTCAGCGCGGCGAGCCGTTGTTCCTCCGTCCAGCTGGGCTTTATGAGCAGCTTGGTCACCTCGGACATAGTTTGAGTGTTGGGGCGATCGCGCTTGGTGTTCCTCAGGCTTTGCTCCAGCTCTTGCTTCAGAATGGCGAAGCGTTTCAGATTGATGCTTGGGTGGACGAGCGTGTCCATGACCCGAGAAAGCAATAATCCTTGCTTGTCGTCATATCCGGATATGCGCACGCTGAAACCGCGAATGTGGTTGTACAAGCTGTAGTTCAGTCCGGCGAGGGACGCCGGGTAAGAGAACTCATTGAGCTGATCATTAACGAGCTGCACGTACAGTGCGGTGAGCATGGCGTGCCGCGCACTGTCATTGGCGATAGGTGATTGCACGCTGAAGTAAAAGTTCGCCTTGGGTATCCGGAACGTGATGTCCTGCTGAAACCAGAGGTCAAATTCAGGGGATTGCTTAATGCGAATCGGCTTGGGAGTCACATCGCCAGAGGCTTTGACCGCGAGATTATCCGGTAGGAAGGGATTCGGCTCAGGGATCGCGAGCGCCGTATCGACCGTGTCGCGCCCCCAGCGCCGGATGGCTTCGTCATCCAGATGGGTGACCCCGTATGACGTGCCGAACCACGGATCTTTGGCATTGGTCTCAAACCCCGCCGCGTTCACCGTCAACAGAACGTTCTCAGGCATCAGGTATGCCAGGAACTGGCGGATAAGGGCGGGATCGTACTTATCCATGGCGTAAGGGCCGCGCAGCACGTCCTTGGGGGGGTAGCGTTGGAGATTCCGCGCGAGATAACTCACGTAGCTGAGCGGGGAAGATTTTTCTTGAAAACGAAAATCAATTTCAGCGATTTTCCTTTGCTCGTCAAATATCCACGTGGCAATGCCTTTTTCCTTGATAAGGCGCAGATACTGAAACACGTAAGAGACTATTTCGGGCACATGGGCGACGCCTTTCTCGGTGAGCTGCATGGATACCTCGAACGTGGCCCCGTCGCGGGTGTCCATCCCTGCACCGGCGCTGAGGCCGTCAACCCAGCCCTTGTTTTTCAGCAGCGACAACAGGCTACCCCTACCCTCATGTCCGAGGAGATTGGCGACATACTGGGTCGGTTTACTGCGATAATGCTCATGCAGCGGCGGCAGGGGAAACGTCAGTGTCATGACGCGCCGTTCTTTGAGCGGCGTAATGTTTAGCTGTGCCGGCAGTTGCCTCGCAGCGAAAAGTGGCTCAGTGATCTCGCGGGGCCGGGCATTACTATTTTTTATCGAAGAGAACTTGTCAATTACCCATTGCTTGAGGACACCGGTAGGCTCTTGTCCGAGCACCACCAGGGCCATGATATTGCCCGAGTAGTGCTGCTTGTAAAACTTGATCAGATCTTCGCGCACTGTCCGGCCATTGCGATCCGACAACGTGTCCAGACGTCCGATGTCGAAGCGCGCGGAAGGATGTCTGGGATTGACTGCGTGCTTGCGTGCGCTATGGGCCCGCCGGCCATCATCTTTTTTATGAAGCTGATACTCGGCATTGACCGCGTTCTTTTCACGTTCGACGTATTCAGGAGTAAACAGCGGAGCGACAAAGAACTGAGCAAATCGGTCCAGCGCGGGCTCGAGATAATCTTTGTCTATGTCAAAAAAATAATTAGTGTGCTCGAAGCCGGTA
>JBHHZP010000197.1:0-5285 GCA_046758085.1 Acidiferrobacterales bacterium | reverse complement strand
GACAGTCAATTTCCAATTGACAACCCCTAAACCCCTCGCCTTATAGGCGAGGGTTGTTTACTTAGATGCCGGACGCACATAGGAGTTACTGGACCTGACTCACCAGCACAACCTTGCGATCGTGGGACAGACAGCGCCGTCATCGTAGAGGCACAATGACAACGTTGAATCGCCGCATAGCGAAAGTTGAAGACGCGTGACGTTAACGGTCGCCTAAAGCACTCAACGTCCCGGTTCAGGCGTCCTGATGAGTTCTGGGGTTACTACCTCTAGTATTGATTGGTTCACCGAATCCGGCCCTTACCCGAAGACATGAAGCGCGCGAGCGCTTCGGCTTCGTCTGTCACAAAGTTTAAATACGCAGAGAATCGGCGCGCCTCCGCGGTCGTCAGTTGCTCGGCTATCATCACATCCCGGTTACGCACAGTCAGCAAGATCCTGGGGCCGTCGTCGTCAATTTGATTGGGAACCAGTAGAAGCTCTGTGCGGCCAATGGCGAACGGCAGGAGGGCACGGAGTTTGCCGTGGCCGTTTTCCCTGTGAGGCGTCACCTTTTTCTGCATGCCAACCGAAAAAGCGAGCGAAGCACATCCTTTCTCATCAGCGCCGTCGCTTGAATTGGGAATTTTCAAACATCGACAGATCCATCGCTACGAGAGAATTGATGCTGAGTGTCCATATAAATGAAGACCAAATATCTGTGCTCGAGTTCCTGCCGCGATGCACGCAAGCTTGAGTAGAGCCGCTTCAATCAACTGGCCGTGTCGACCATCCTCTGCGGGCTCTTTGAGGACATCACCTACAAACATAGCAGCATGCGACCAGGTAGATTGCGCGAGATACTTCACGGCAGCGCTAAACCGCAGGTTTCCGTCGACCAGTAAAATATCCCCAGGTTCAAGTATCGATGTCAGTGTTTCGGCATCGTATGCCGAGAACGACTCATAGTTCTTAATCGGTTTACTGAGATAAACCGCGAGCGTGCGGCCAATGAAGCTTGATAGCCAGGCAAACATAGAATGTGATGTCTCCTTTATTACCTCTTCGATGCCCGTATACTACTTGAGTGCAGACGGTCCTCGGTGCTCTCTTGCGTGAGCAAGGTGTTCAGCAGATTGTCCTGAAAAGTCATGTTGGCCGTAAGCAAGCGGTGCGTCTCGCATGAGAACACAGAGTAGGCGAGTTGAAAGTCACCAGCGCCTGTTTCCAAAGAGGGATCTAGGGAGTTGCGCGCGAGCAACGAAGATTTCGTCACGCGCCCATCGCCAGGTTCCAGCATCAGCCTGTCGTAATCCACGCCGGGGACGCGATTGAGGACCTCGCGCGGATGGAAACGAATCCGTAGTTGTCCGTTTACTCGCTCCACCAGGCACCTTGCCGGTGTTAACGTACAATCGCCGCCAAATACAATATATCTCACAGGAGACTCGGCCAGTGGCACTGACAGGGCTTTGTAAAAGCGCTTTGCGCGTTGCAGGTTTTTCGCAAAGTAGCGCTCAAGGGTCGCAAGATAGCGCTGTGCCTCCTCGTCCGAGGCGAAACGCTTTCTGACGCGGGCCCTTGCATTGGAATCGAAGATTGACCATTGGTATCTGCGCCAAGTGTCTACGGAGTAGAGGTCGCGATCCCATTTCTTCCCTTCCGGTGTGATCATCCAGTCCCTGTCCGGATGTGGCAAGAGCTCAAAGGCAGCCGGCATGGTCGCGAGGATTTCCGGTTGAAACTTGACAAGCCCGAGCCGGTAACCGTCCATGAAGACTTGTAATCCGGTAATGGAGCCCCAGTTCGGCGTGCCTATCAAGATCACCTTGCGCACCTTGCTGGCGCCGGTCTGGCCGGGTCGGAAAACGTCGGCGTCAAGCACATCCTGGCCACCGTAGCGAAGGTAATAGCGTGCGATAAGCCCGCCCATGCTGTGAGCGACGATGTCGACCTTAAGAGCCGGGTCCCGGTAGTTACGGCGGATCTGCTCGATGAAGCGGTCAAGCTCGGCAGCCGTCTGCACAAGGTCCTGCCGCCAGTCATAGAGAAACAGATAATATCGCCGCTCAGCTATGCCGTATGGCTCACTCAAATGGCCACGCACATAACCTCCAGCATACTCCAGCGCTTTCTGAATCTGGCTGTAGTAGTGCCGGCCCGCAAAGCCATCTATTAGATCGTAGGGCTCGACCTGTCCCCTTTGGGGCTCAAGTGTCTCGGAATCTATTTCAAGGGCAATCGTCTCGGAATGATCAAATATGAAGTTTGTCAGTGGACCAGGCCATATTTCCCGTTTATCGACGGTTGTTCTTAGCCGGGACGCAAGAGCTCCAGGGATCAGTACGACAGGGTTCTGGAAGCGCTCCGTAGCGCTCACGGAATAAAGGCGCTTGAGGTCCGGTTGTTTAGGCGTTGTGCCACAACCGGACAATACGAGAAGCAGGCTTATTAATACTAAGCCAGCGATTGTCCGGGGACGTTCCACAGTATAAGGCTCCACATCAAATCCCGAAATTGCCCGACACGATAAATGAACATGTTGCGACGAAGGTAAATCTGCCAACGCATCAACACTGAAAATCTCAATCTCCGGTTACTTCGACCTGCTGCAAGTCGGCCGGTTCGAGGCATGCCTTTTTATCGCCCGGAGTGCCTATGCGGCGAGCCACAGCCAGCGGCTAAGGTCCTAATAAAACGGACCGCCAGCGAAATCGTTAAATCGTATTGCGCGGACTAAATACGCGGGACATAGACGCTGATCACGCCGAAAAACCGACCTGGTCCTCGATAATAATTGGCGGTGCCACAAGATCTATGGCTATGAGATCGGCAAGGCGAATCCCACCAGCGCCGTTTGCCCGCATGCGGAAGGCCGAGTATCTCGCTGCGCGAAGCAAGAATATGGGTGCTATGCCTGAGCGCGGTCTTCGGTCAGACTTCAGGCGTCTTCTTGCCGTGCGGCTAGTATTGCCTTGACCAGTTCCTCTGGCACCGGTTCATCGAGCTCACAGAAGGCTACATGGCTCAGCGCGGTCGCGCGTTGGTACGCGTTTAGGTAGTGCCGGCAATCCCGACATAGGCGAAGATGGAGGGAAAACCTGAGGCGCTGGCGTTCAGGCAGCGTGCCCTCAAAATAGTCGATGACAAAGCCCTCCAGGCTCCGACATGTGATCATGAACGGCAGGTAACGCATCGCGACGGCGCGCAGCTTTCTTAGCATTCTCCTCCCCAACTTTAGGGTACCTCTCCATGCATAAGGGGCGTCAACAGTGACTTCAATGCGGCTCGTGCGCGGTGTAGGCGCACTTTCACGGCACCTGGAGTCAACCCAAGTAACGCTGCCGCCTCCTCGGTATCATATCCTTCGATGTCACGAATGATCAAAACGTTACGGTAATTATCGGGAAGCCGGTCGATGGAGCGGCGTACCCACTCCCTCGCCTGCTTGCTCTCCATCAGCGTTTCGATTGACACTGATCGATCTTCGATCTCTACGCGGCACCCATCCTCATCGAACTGCGGCATCAAGTCCTCGAGCGAATCTTGCGGATGACGCTTCTGCGATCGGACCTTCATGAGGGCAGTATTGACCACGATGCGATGGACCCAGCTCGATAACGATGAGCGCGCCTCGAATTTGTCGATATTGCGGAAAACTTGCAAGAATGCGTCTTGAACGCAGTCTCTCGCATCTTCTTCGTGTCGAACTATGCGCCGAGCCACCGCCAACATTTGCCCGGCATAGGCCCTCACGAGAAGCTCGTAACAGGCCTCATCGCCACCGCGTAGGCCGGCAACGAGGTCTGCTTCAACCGCCGGATCCGGCGGCCCAGCCGGGGAGACGTTTTTGGGAATGACGTCCATATATGCGCTCGTGTAGGACTGTTCTGGGCAGCATCCGCTCGACACCAGCGCCGGTCAGCGCGTGCGGGGCCCGTAAGCGACGCACGCCTGTCTTGTAGATGAACCATCGAGCCCGGCCGCCCATTTAATTCGTATAACGGGTCGCGCTGGAGCAGTCTGGCAAGTCAGGCAGGGGTTAAGAATTTACGGGCGGCCCAATGTCCTTCCATACATATAGAAAGATCAACTCACAAGAATCTTACACCCTCGGGAAACAGGGTCTTTACACTTCGGTGCGCACGTCCGCACATGTGAATACCGGGAGCTGCGGGTCTCATCTCTGTCTCCCAATCGTTGGGACCTTTGATCCCACTGCTGCAGGCACGAGAAAAAACCGCCACGAAAGCCACTGCTGAACGCCTTTGTAACAACTACTCATGCCGCCGCAATTCCTGATTCATAATCTGTACGATCAAACGTCACCACGCCGCTCAGACAGAAACTCGGATAGTGTTGGGAGCCAATCCCGGTGTCGTAGCTCGATCCACGGTTGAAGATCGGACCACTCGCACACTAGCAGGAGACAAGCGCACAACGGCAATAATTCAAATGTAACCTTCCCCCGAGTTCCGACATCTAAGTCAATGATGGCATTTCGCCACGATCATAACGCCTCCGTAATGGAAGGCGTATTGCGGTTAACGCATTTATCAAATGTTGGAGGATATATGAAATCCATAACCAGTATTGTTGCCCTGTTCGTTGGTCTGGTGGCGGTCGCCCCTTTGTCTGTGCACGCAGGATCGACCGTGCGGTCACATGAACTTGAAGCGCAAGCCCAGAAGACTGTCCACGCCTTTGAGAAGAATGACCCCAGCCTCGCTGCTCTGTTCCGGAATTCCCACGGCTATGTCGTGTTCCCCAAGATCGGCAAAGGTGGCGCTATCATCGGCGGTGCACGTGGCAAGGGCCTGGTCTATGAAAAGGGCGCCGTGATTGGTGAGGCGAGCCTCACACAGGTGACGGTGGGCCTAGTGCTCGGCGGGGAAACCTTCAGTCAGGTCATCTTCTTCGAGAACCAAAAGGCCTTGGCACGTTTCAAAGAGAACCGCCTCGAGTTTGCTGCCCAGGCAACAGCCACTGCCGTAAATGCAGGATCCGGGGCCCAGCACCAGTTCGATAATGGTATGGCCGTCTACACCATGGCAAGAAAGGGAGCCATGGGTGAAGCGGCTATCGGCGGGCAGAAGTTTCACTACACACCGAACGCTTCTTGATCGTCCGCCTGTTCGAGCTTCTATAGCTGTCACCACCGCCCTTAGTAATGCGCTGGCACAAAGAGAAAAGGCCCCGGAAACGGGGCCTTTGTTTGGACCAAGGTCAACAGCATGGCTTTCTCCCACACTGAGAGTAGCTTAGAGGGTCAAGTCTTGCCGGGCTGTTGCCCAAACGTGTTTTCA
>JBHHZP010000196.1:0-5290 GCA_046758085.1 Acidiferrobacterales bacterium | reverse complement strand
TCGCCAGGACCTGCCGCTCGCGCAACTTCATCCATATGATGGGAAGGTTAGCCTATAGTCAATTTGGATTACTTCTCACTGACGTTCGTACGTCCGGTTTTGGCCGAGGCTGTTGAAAAACTCCCGCCAGTGGCCAACGTGCCGGAATCTGGAAAAATTTTATACTTGTGATACTTCAGGCACCTGTTCTTTTATTGTGATTAATATTTGATGTTGCACCCACGGTGGTCGCCTTTTCGCACGGAAAATAGTTTTTCAACAGCTTCCAGTGATTTGCGTACCGCTGTCTGTCCAGATGATTTGGCACCGGGTAATCCAGCCGGTGTCAGGGTGGCATTGTCAAATTAATCGGATTCACTGCGAAATTACGCTTACTCGCCGATCGTCGCCATGTGCGTTTTCAATCGCTTAGCCTCACTGAGGAGCGCAAAATTCGGCCTATACTTGATTAACGTGACAATGCCCTCGACGACGCCAAATAACATGCCGTCAGGCTCCGGAAAACGCACCCTTCGGCAATTCCGTCCCGGCTCCGTCCATGGGAATCTCGCCCGGCACAAATTGCGGCGGGCCGGCCAGGAGATAGAACGGGTCGGCGATGAGTTTTCGCGACAGGAAGTCGAAGGCGTCGCGGCAGGCGAGCACGGCGAACGGAATGCCCAGCGCCTCGCCATTTGTCGTCACGCCTTCGTCGCGCAGGTCGCCGACCAGGCGATCGAGGTCGTAGTCGATGGCGAAACGGTCGTCCAAGTAGCGCACGTAGTTGACCGAAGCCGCGTGCGTGCGTCCCCGGAGGTCGCGAACCGGCACCGGATAGACCTTGCAGTAAGAATGGGGAACCCCGACCATCATCTCCACGTGATGCACGAAGGTCATGGCCGCCGGCGTTGCGTCCCAGAACAGCATCTTGGCGCCGATATCGATGAGGCGGGCCCAGGGCGAACCGAGACCGTGGCCGAAGGTGGTTCCCGTATCGCAGATCTGCGCCGCGCGCGGGCCGCAGGCCATGATGCTCACCGGCGGACACAAGCTGCGGTGGCTCATGGCGTTGCGGAAAAAGTAGTCGGGGAACCTGCCGAGCCGGTTGTCCGGCGGCGAGGTTCGGGCATCGAAGGGCTCGCCGCGGCGGGCGTAGTCGTAGTGGAAGCCGGGAACGCAGACGGTCCCCGCCGCCTCGCCGATGGCCGCGAGGATGCCGTCGCGCAAGGTCGCGCAGGCCTTCTCGGCCAGGTCGCGACCGCGGTGGCCGTTGGCGCGCAACGCGAAGAATATGCCCTGCAAACCGGAATGAACGAGGATCGTGTCTCCCTCGACTAGGCCGGCAGCGCGCAGGGCCACGCTGACGGCCTGCGCCGTATCTTCCATCAGGCCGCGTCCCTCGGTTGGAACGGATGGTGCCAGTGTTTCTCTAGCAGTCCCTTCTCGGCCCAAAGGTCGGTATAGGCGCTAACGATTTCAAAGGGGAGGTCGACCCGTTCGGCCAAGTCCAGTACCGTATACTCGCCCTCACACATGCAAGGAAGCAAGGTCATCATCTTATTGAGCCTACTCGCGGCACTCGGAATGACTTTCAGCGCTTCCGGCGACAGTTCCCAGGACAAGGGCTTCTCGTCAGCCAAAACCTGCACATTGGAAGCAAATTCCGGCGAAAGATAGAGATCGAGTTCGGGCGTGGAAAGACAGGGCAGTCCCGTAAATTTCCTTTCGAGTCGGGCATTCCCTTCCAGGACATCGATCATTTTTAGAATCAGATCCACGGACTGTTCGAAATTACTGTCGCTGACGGAATCAACGTTGTCCGCATCCGTATGATACGCGTCAAAGGGGGCACGCAAGATGCTGCCACAAGGAATTCCCACCCCACCGACGTCATATGCAATTTCATCGTTGCCGAGCTCCCCTTCGCGGAATCCGACAACCATCGATGCGTCATCCGTGTAGTGATGAAAAATATGGCGGGCAATCCGGTCTATTGCCGCCTCGCCGGAGAAACTTTGTTGATACTGCAAGGGCGCCCGAGCCCCGGAAGAATTTACGAACATCGCCTGCTTGATATTGCGCTGTCTTGCATGGTGCTCGGCGAAAAACACAGAGCCGATAATCTCGACAGTACTCAGCATTCGATAGGTAAGATGTGTACTACGGCCCTTAAGCCGGGATATGACCTCATGACCCGCCAGGCACCCGACCAGGCCGTCATTGCACATATCCGGGTGGTCGAAATGCCCGACAAGAAGAAAAGAGACGTCGCTTTCCCCCTGGTGGACCTGTTCCACCATCTCCATCTGTCCTGGGACGAACCGTGTCTGAATATCGACATGGTAGGTTCCCTTGGGGAGGCTCTCGCGGACATTATGAGGAAGGCAGAAGCCCCATTCGGGTTGCCAGTGCCGATACTGATTACGGAAATGAAATGGTGTCCTGTCCGGTTTGCTCGGCATGGAGAACAGGTGCTCTTGCAATTCCTCCAGGGTGACCGAACCTTGGAAGGACGGGGAGTAGGTAAACAAGTGCAGTTTCTTCTCCGCCCAATCGGCGAGAATCCGGCCGTCCGGACCGGTCAAAACCGCCTTGTCCACCTCCCAAGCCGGAGGGACGACCCAAGTCCCGCATTTTTCACCGGAACCAAACCCGATAATTTCGCACTGGTCGTAAAATTCGGCCAGTTTCCGATAGGCAGCGCTCATGTCGGCGCAAGCATGAACCCGATTCCGCATTGCCAGCGCGTTTAGCGCCTGTTTCCACTGTCCTTTTGCTGTGAATGCCCCAATGACTTGCCAGGACAGTGGCAATTGGCGACGCTCTTGATATCGAGGCTTGAGCATGAGGCGCAGTTCCTAATGGGTCTTGCCCGGCGACAGTCCGCCGCCCGACGGGTAATTGGTGGCTGCTCTCCACGGAGTCAGATAATCTCTGCTCCAGTCATTCTAAGCCGATACGAACCTACCGAAAGAGAGCACGGGCCGCGCCGCACGCTCAAAGTTCGCGCAGGAAGTCAACCACGCGTTTTTCCATCTCCTTGATGGAGCTCACGATCTCGGTCCTGACGATGTCTTCCATCACCGGAACCTTCTCCGGATCCGTGACCCTGGCGACATAAAACCACCCGGACATTAACTGCATGAACACGCTTCCGCGGAGCATCGGAATCTCCGCGCCAGCTTTCTCGTGATCTATCAGGGCCTTGGACAGCTTGAGAAAATATCGTAGCGAAAAGTCCTCGTCCCTCAGGCCGCACAATTCAATGAGCTCTGTGCAAAGCTTCTCGACGGCGGCGGAATAATCCTCATCCGTCCACGCGCGGTCGAAGTCGGCGCGCGTATAGCGGGGGAACTTGTTCAGGATATCGTCAATCTCTTTGGCTTTGTCGACGGTGCCGTTCAGGGAGACAGACTTGGCGACCTTGGGAATGGCCCCTTCCATGCGCACGCCGTCGCTGCAGTTGTAGTATGTCCGACCTTGGCTGTTTCTGCGGACCGAGTCCTCCACGACGCCCCGCGCCCACTTCATCGTGTGGTCCGTGTACACCGTGCCGCCGAAGTTTCCGGGATAGGGCTCGTCGAGGACGCCGTCGTACTCGAGCCCCTTGTCCTGCATGTAGGTGGAGTCCTTGGCATGATGGACCTCGGGATTCTTGGTCCCGAAATCCATTCCGAAGAAATAGATCTCGCGCGAACCCAACTCCTGGGCGAACGACAGCCCGCAGTTGGATACGGTCGGCCCGACGTCGCTGAGGCCCGTGTCGTCCCCCAAAGAGAACATTTCCCAGGTGCACAGCCCGGGGCGGAAGAAAAACAGCGTTTTCTCGAAAAGGTCCCTGGTGCCGGGGCATATTGTCGGCGTCGCCACCAGGCATATCTTGCCGAGATCGTGGGTCTTCGCGGTTTCGCTCAGAAGTTCGTACACGGCGTCCACGTTTTCCATTTCGATCTGGAAATCCGGCGTGATGCCGTTGGCCAACAACGCCCCGAGAGCGGTTCCGCACGAAACGATGAGCGCCTTGTCCTGGTTTTCCCGTATCGTATCGATATTTTCGTCGAGGGACGGACCGGCCCCGACGACGAATGCCGGCGCCCGCCTTGTCATGTCTGTGTGTTTGAAATAGTAGGATTCGTAGTCCTTGAGGTTATGGTACGAATTGCGGATCATCGTGATCTCGTCCTCGACGAATCCCAATCCGGCAAAGGCCATGCGCAAGTCCTTGGAAATTTCCTCCTTGGTTCTTTCCATGGTCGGGTTGTGATAGTGGGTATAAATGATGGTGCCGTCGAACAAAGTGGGCACCAGCGCGCGGATCTGGGCTCGTATGTCGAATGCCACCTTATTGTAATTCTTATCCACTTCCAGGATTAGGTGCATGTCCTCTTCTTTGAACCGCCCGATGAGGGCCTCCCAGTCGGTGACGAACAGGGAGTGGTAGAGGAACTCCAGATTGGGCTCGACCAGGAACAGCACCCTGCACCTCGTCCGCTCGACCAGGGGCTCGATGTGCACGCCCAGGCCGACGCCGAACACGAGAAGGCAGAAACACTCCGGCTTTACCTGATCGACGGCGAACTCGATGCCCTCGTCGCCGGCGCGCCGTAGGATTTTGTGTGTGAACGAGGTGGCGATATCGTCCAGCGTGCCCGTCATCGGCGGTGACATGCGCACCCGGAGGGGCGTCTTCAGGACATCATCGATCTGCCGCTCAGCAAAGCGTCTCGCGCCGGCGCCGTAGCAACGTTCGCCGCGGAATTCGATGTCCACATCGCCGTCTTCGTCGTGGACCAGCGTGGAATGGGTTCTCTCAAACGAAGCCAGCAGCTTGTGAACAGATCCGAACTTGCGCTCAAAGGCGGCGAGATTTCGCTCGAACAGATTGTCCTTGTCGGGCGCCTTTTCTCCGCGTGCCGCTTTGGTTTCGCTGGCCGCCTGTTTTCTGATAGCCGCCTGCGTCGCCATGTCTTCCACCATATAAACTCAAGAACCTTGGGCGCAAGGTAGCGACGGCGGGTTACCAATGTATGAACGGGAAAAGACCGAGCAATGACTGGCCTTCCGCCGTGGACGGCATGGGGATGGCACGTGGCAAGAGGAAACAGAAAGGCGTTTCTCAGTTTTCGCCACGCCTGCACACACGACGCCCACGGGCACCCGAATCGCCCACAGGCGCCCCTGGACATTCCGCCCATATCTTTTAAATAGGGACGCCCCCATAGGAAAAACTAGGTGTCCCTTCTATTAATTCCATCCGGCGCAGAACCCCTATCCAAGCACGCTTTCAGCGCATCAAATTTCGAACCGAGGC
>JBHHZP010000195.1:0-5294 GCA_046758085.1 Acidiferrobacterales bacterium | reverse complement strand
CCTCACCGCTGTAGGCTCGGCGCCAGCATCCCGGGCGTGCGACGGTCTCGGAAACACATGCTCGTCATGGTTCGGCTACGGTAGGAGTCTATGGGGCAACAGTGGTCAGGAAGGCTTTTTTCAACAACCTTTTGAAAGAAGAGGTCTCAACCGGTCCGTCCCTGGACTTCTTACTGCTTCGCATCGCTTTGGCTGACACCCGTCATGGGTACGCAGTAAGGAATAACTCCTGGCCGGTGTCCGGTGCCACGCAAGTGGTTAGTGCAAACAAATGACCGGCCACCAATCACTGAACGACGAACTGAGCGGCAACGCATGGCCGCAGAGGGTGGGAACATGAAAGTCTATTATGACAGAGACGCTGATATTTCCGTTATTCAGGACAAGAAGGTAGCCATCGTCGGTTACGGCTCACAGGGTCACGCCCATGCTCTGAATCTGCGGGACAGTCACATTGACGTGGCCGTCGGTTTGCGCGAGGGCTCGGCCTCGTGGCCCAAGGCAGAGAAGGCCGGGTTGCCCGTAATGACTGTTGGCGACGCCGTTCGCGACGCCGATGTCACTATGATGTTGGCGCCGGACGAGAAACAGGCAGCGCTCTACAAGGAACACGTAGAGCCGAACCTCAAACATGGCGCCGCGCTGGCGTTTGCACACGGCTTCAATATCCACTATGGATTCATCGAGCCGCGCGCAGATCTGGATGTCTTTATGGTGGCACCCAAGGGTCCGGGCCATCTGCTGCGTTCGACCTACACCGAGGGGGGCGGAATCCCGTCGCTGGTTGCGGTGGGCCAGGATGCCTCGGGCAAGACGCGGGCACTTGCGATCTCTTACGCCGCCGCCATCGGCGCCGGGCGCGCGGGGATCATAGAGACTACCTTCCGTGAGGAAACCGAGACCGACCTGTTCGGCGAGCAGACCGTGCTCTGCGGTGGTCTTGCATCGCTGGCGCAGGCGGGCTACGAAACCCTGACGGAGGCCGGTTACGCGCCGGAAATGGCCTACTTTGAATGTCTGCACGAGCTGAAGCTCATCGTTGACCTCATGTACGAAGGCGGGATACAGAACATGCGGTACTCAGTGTCCAACACCGCTGAGTATGGTGATCTGACACGGGGCCCGCGGGTAATCAACGAGCAGACACGGGCGGAGATGAGAAAGATCCTGGAGCAAATCCAGTCCGGCGAATTTGCGCGCGAGTGGATGAAGGAAAACGAAACGGGTGGAAAGCGTTTTCAGGAATTGCGCGCCAAGGCCAGTGAGCATTCGATCGAGGAGGTCGGTGCGCGCTTGCGCGAGATGATGCCTTGGATCAAGGCCAATAAGCTCGTGGATAAAGAAAAGAACTAAAATAACTATTTAGATGCTGATCACATAGGCGCAGGTGTTCTCTCAACCCAAGCCCCGGCATCGGTTAAGTTGATTTGCAGAATTGCGTATCGATATCGGTTGCCCGCGGGTAGGACTGCCAAGCATGTCCATAGGCTGCGGCAGTACCCGGAAGAAGCACCGGCTACCGGCGCGTACGCAGCACTGTGCTGTCCGCGGTAGATTCGGGTGTTGCCGCAATCGGTTGCAATACGAACTAACTTGAGCCTGTCGCAGAATGATGGCCAAGGGTAAGGTGCCGCTGCTGGCTCGCGAGGGCTGGGTACACGCGGCCGTCACCGGCGGGGCCGCGGCGGGGGTGCATTACTTTCTGGGCTGGATGTGGGCACTGCCGTTTTGGCTCGCTTTCGTTTTCGTCTTGCAATTCTTTCGTGATCCCCCCCGCAATATACCGGCGGCGCCACTGGGGCTCGTGTGCCCGGCGGATGGCCGCGTCATCGCCGTCGGTGACGTGCATGACCCTTTTCTTGATCGGCCGGCAAAGCGTGTGAGCATTTTCATGAATGTGTTCAATGTGCACTCGAACCGCAGTCCGACGGAAGGCAAGATCATTGAGCGTTGGTATCGCCATGGGCGTTTCCTCAATGCTTCCCTGGATAAGGCCTCGGATGAAAACGAGCGTAACGCCCTATGGATTCAGACTGACGAGGGCGACGACATCGTCGTGGTTCAGGTTGCAGGGCTACTTGCCCGGCGTATACTTTGTGATGTTCAACCCGGGGAACGCATCGCGCAGGGTCAACGTTACGGCTTTATCCGGTTCGGGTCGCGCGTGGATGTCTATATGCCACCGAGCAGCCAGATCCGGGTCGTCTTGGGCGATAAGGTAAAGGCCGGCAGCGATATCATCGCATTCCTGATTCATTAAGCATGCGAACGATTCGGAAAAGACGTAAAGAAAAGACGGACGAGCATCCGCGCAGGGGAATCTATATCCTGCCCAACCTGTTCACCACCGGGGGCTTGTTCGCCGGGTTCTTTGCCATCGTGCAGGCGATGAACGGCAACTTCGAGTATGCCCCGCTAGCCGTGTTTATTGCCATGATCATGGACACGCTTGATGGCCGGGTGGCGCGCTGGACCCGTACCGAAAGTGACTTCGGCGCCGAGTACGATAGCCTGGTGGATATAGTGTCGTTCGGCCTGGCGCCGGCGCTCGTGATGTACGAATGGGCGCTGTCGGGCTTGGGCAAGCTCGGCTGGCTCGCAGCATTCATTTATGCTGCCTGTGGTGCTCTGCGATTGGCACGTTTCAATACGCAACTGGCGTCGCAGGACAAGCGTTATTTCCAGGGATTGCCGATCCCGGCGGCGGCGGCGGTCGTCATGGCGTTTGTCTGGGTACTGTACAGCTATGGCGTTCCGGGAAAAGAGATCAGTATTCTCGCGTTGCTCGTGACCGTCCTGGCGGGCGTGCTCATGGTGAGCAACATCCGCTACCGCAGCTTCAAGGACCTGAACCTCAAGGGCCGGGTGCCGTTCGTGACCGTGCTTGCGGTACCGTTGCTCTTTGTGCTGGTATTCCTCGATCCGCCCCAGGTGCTGTTCATGTTTTTCCTGGCTTACGCGGCTTCAGGGCCGGCGGTGGCGGCCTGGAAAGGCCTACGACGTACGCCTGAGCGTCAGCCCGAGCATCCAAAGAAGCTTTGAATTTTCCTGCGCCAGCGATTATTATATCGCACTGATCTTATGGATCGCACACGTCATGCAATCTGGACACGCTAGGACTGCTTTGAGCAACCGCTCTCATCTTGGGTGCGGCGGAAGGTTGCCGTTAGCCCCCAGCGCCCCGCTTTTGCCGCTTTTGCTGCGACTGCTGCGCCGCTAGGCGCACATACATCACTCATTCCTCAAAATCTGGTTATTTATGTCTTCGTGTAAGTGGTCACGGTGATTAGCCGTGGGACCATCATCCCCGGAGGGGACATGAAATGAGCGAACATTTGATTATTTTCGATACGACGTTGCGCGATGGCGAACAAAGCCCGGGCGCTTCCATGAATCGTGACGAAAAGGTGCGCATCGCCAAGGTATTGGACAAGATGTGCGTCGACGTGATCGAGGCCGGGTTCCCGGCGGCGAGCCCTGGTGACTTTGAGGCCGTCAAGGCGGTCTGTGAGGCGGTAAGCGACAGTACCGTCTGTGCGCTGGCGCGAGCGGTGGACGGCGACATCGAGCGTGCCGGCGCGGCGATCAAGCCGACCCGATCCGGGCGCATCCACACCTTTATCGCCACCTCGCCGATTCACATGCGCGAGAAGCTACGTATGCGACCCGATGAGGTCGTCGAGCGGGCTGTGGCGTCGGTGAAGCAGGCGCTTCGCTTTGCCGACGACGTCGAGTTCTCGCCGGAAGACGCGGGACGCTCGGAGACGGATTTTTTGTGCCGCGTAATCGAGGCGGTTATCAACGCCGGTGCCCGCACGGTCAATATACCGGATACCGTCGGCTACAATCTGCCCGATCAGTTCGGTGCGCTGATTGCCGAGTTGATGGAGCGGGTACCGAACTCGGATAAAGCCGTGTTTTCGATACATTGCCACAACGACCTGGGATTGGCCGTCGCCAACTCGCTGGCGGCGGTGATGAAAGGTGCGCGCCAGGTCGAGTGCACGATCAATGGTCTGGGCGAACGCGCTGGCAATGCGTCGTTGGAAGAGATCGTCATGGCGGTGCGCACACGCCAGGATATGTTCTCGTGTGACACGCGTATAGACACGACCCAGATCGTACCCGCCAGTCGGTTGGTGTCGAACATCACCGGTTTCCCGGTGCAACCCAATAAGGCCATCGTGGGGGCCAATGCCTTTGCGCATGAGGCCGGTATCCATCAGGACGGCGTTATCAAGAGCCGGGAGACTTACGAGATCATGCGTGCCGAAGATGTCGGTTGGGCCGCCAATCGCATGGTGCTTGGCAAGCACTCCGGGCGCAACGCGTTTCGCGCCCGGTTGGCGGATCTGGGTATCGAGTTCAAGACCGAGGAGCAACTGAACTCGTCCTTCGCGCGGTTCAAGGAACTGGCCGACAAAAAGCACGAGATCTTCGACGAGGACCTGCAGGCCCTGGTGACGGAGGAAGGCTTGGAGCATGCCAATGAGCATGTGCGCCTGGTGTCACTGAAGGTGTGCTCGCAAACAGGTGAAACCCCCGTCGCCTCAGTAGCACTTACGGTGAACGGTGAGGAGAAGCAGGCGCGCGCGCCCGGCAGCGGCCCGGTGGATGCGGCCTACAAGGCCATCGACAGCGTGATCCAGAGCGAGAGCCAGCTGCAACTGTACTCGGTTAGCAATATTACCAGTGGCACGGACTCGCAGGGTGAGGTGACCGTGCGTTTGCAAAAGGCGGGGCGTATTGTCAATGGCCACGGGGCTGACACGGACATCGTGATTGCATCAGCGAAGGCCTACATCAATGCGCTGAACAAGCTCGTGGCACCGGTGGCGCGGACCCACCCGCAGTCAGGTCAGCCGATTTAGACAAACAAGGGCGCACTGCGTGCGCCCTTGTTTGTCTGGCCAGTGCGTGATGCCCGCTGGCAGCTGCTTGCCGTCGCTATTGCTTCAGCGCGCCACGCGCTGGTTTGGTTGCCTCGTGGATTTTTTCCTTGGCGCCCTCGATTGCGCGCTCGGTCCCTTCCTTCATGCTGTCCAGGACCTTATCCCTGACATCGCGTTGCGCAAACGGGTTGCTCCACAGTGGCTCATCTCTACCGAAGTTAATGCCCAGCGGAAAGGCAATTATTGAGCCAAGAATCATGCCGAACAGGAATGTCTTGAGTTTTGCTGCCATATGGGTGATCGCGGAAGATAGGTCCCGCGATGATAACAACGCCGCTGCGAATTGCCTAGTATGCGCGCGCGGCGCTTTGGTTTATGTACGTCTGCGGTTATGCTAACGAT
>JBHHZP010000194.1:0-5462 GCA_046758085.1 Acidiferrobacterales bacterium | reverse complement strand
ATTGGGTGATGGAGATCCGCCGGCAAAACGACATGGCGGCGCGCCGTGCCCGTGATGTCATTATTGAGGCCTACGATGATTTCAATGCCCAGTTCGGGCGCGGCGGCGAGCCTTTCATCGAGCGCTACATGATGGAGGACGCCGAGGTCGCCCTGGTGGGAATGGGGACGCTGGCGATGCCGGTGAAAGTCGCCGTGCGTAAGATGCGCGAGCAAGGCAAAAAGATCGGCTTCGTTCGTGTCAGATGGTTCCGCCCGTTCCCCACCATCGAGCTGCAGGACGCGCTGTCGGGGGTGCAGGCCGTCGGTGTGATCGATCGCGACTACAGTTTCGGCTCCAGCTTCTTCAGCGGCGTGCTTGCCAACGAGCTGCGCTCCGCCCTCTATCCAATGGCGAACCGGCCGGGGATTGTTTCATTCATCGCCGGTCTGGGCGGACGCGAGGTGAGCACCGACAACGTCATCGATATCACCGGCAAGGTGTTCGAGGCCGCGAGCGGCGGCGACATCGATGATCAAGACACTCACTGGATCGGAGTGAGGGAGTAGCCATCATGCTAGAAACTACTGTAGCTTTCGACGAGTTCGTTTCAACGCAGGTCCTCGAACCTTGGAAGGGCATCAAGAAAGTCGCCCGTGAGGAGTACTTCACCTCGGGTCACCGCACCTGTCAGGGGTGCGAGTCGGCGTTACTCATGAAGCTCATGGCCAAGGCGGCCGGCCCGCGCTCGATCATCCTCGGCGCCACCGGCTGCATGTACGTAGCCAACACCACCTACTACTCCACGCCGTGGGTGGTGCCCTGGATGCACACGCAGCTTGGATCCGCCGGCTCCGCTGCCACCGGCACGGTCGCCGCTCTGCGGGCTATGATGCGCAAGGGTAAGATGGAGGAGGAGCCGATCAACGTCATCTCATTTTGCGGCGATGGCGGCGGTGCCGACATGGGGCTCTCAGCCATTTCGGCCGCACTCCAGCACACCCATTACAACCTGCTGATCTTGATGTACGACAACGAGTCGTACGCCAACACTGACATCCAGGTGTCGGGATCCTCTCCGTACGGTGCGAACTCCACTTTCAGCCCGCCGGGCAAGGTGCATCGCATCATGCACCGGCGCTGGAAAAAGAACACGGCGGCGATGTTGGCAGCAGGTCATCCCGACTGTAAGTATGTCGCGACCGTTGGCGCTGGGAATGCGGTGGACACGATGAACAAGGTGCGCAAGGCGTTGGCCATCGGCGGGCCGACCTTCATCCACTCGCTCGATCCTTGCCCCAAGGGCTGGGACTACGATCCGATGTACTCCCATGAACTCGGTGAGCTTGCGGTGGAGACCGGCATTTGGCCGCTCTACGAGGTCGAAGATCATACGCTCAAGATGTACGGCAAGTCCAAGCATATCGCGAGGGGATTGGTCAAACGTAAGCCGGTTCGCGAATACCTGGTGAGGCAGGGTCGCTTCGCCCACTTCGTTGACGAAGATATCGAGTACTTCCAGGCGAAGGTTGATGAGATGTGGGATAAATGGCTCGTCCCGGGGGTGATTCCGTTCGCCCAGGCGTAGCCATTTCCGCTGGCTGAATCGTCGCGCCAAGAAACGACAGGGGGCGGTGCCCACTGCTGTCCTACAACCACCCGATGCACGGATCGCATCTTTCTTTCCGGGACACGCCGTGTATACGTCCCGCCGTGTATACGTCCCTGTAGGCTCGGTGCCAGCATCCCTGCTGGCAACGGTCTCGGAAAGAAAGATGCGATCCGTGTCCCTTGAACGCAGCCCATTGCTAAGGCATCTTGGTCTTGCTTGAATTTTCCTTTCTCTGTGTCCTCTGTGTACTTAGTGGTTGAAATATTCGGATTAGGCGCCCTTCCGACTCGTGTCTACGTTCTCGGGTTCGCCGGCATCGGCGACGAATAGCCCGCGCTTAAGCAATCCCTCTTCGATCGCTTGTAGGGCTGCTCGTCTACGGATTACCAGCTCCGTAAATTCCGTTGTACCATGAAACTCGCGCAGCCCATCGGCACGGGCCTCCCACTCGCTGAGCAGGCGCCGAACGGTGTACGCATACTCCGGCGTCACATCAACGTGATCGATAAGATCCCACCCCGCCTGGCGCAGCAGCGTCGGATACTCGACCGCCGCTTCCACGCAAGGGGGGCCACAATCCGCCGCGCGCTGATAGTCGTTCGAAGACAGACCGGGTGCGATCGATATGACCGTGAACACCATGCGCGCGCCGGCCCGAACCACCTGCCTGCATGCTCTCAACACCGAGCGCTTCGCGTCCAGACAACACAACACATCGGAGTGGCTGATCGCATCAAAGGCGTTATCGCTAAAGGGCAACGCCGCAGCGTCCGCCACCACCCCCCGGCACGCGCCGTCCAGCTGCTCGGAGATAGCCCTCTCAACTGCAATCCGAATCGCCCCCAGCGGTACGTCCACCAATGTCACATCACAGCCCGTCGTGTGCGCCAGAAACAGCCCTGGCCACCCGGAGCCGGCGCCAACCTCCAGGAGTCGTTTGCCCGCACGCAACCCCAAGAGGCGAGCGACTCGCTCAGCCTCAGCCTGCGTCGTCCAGCTTGTAGCGCCGTAATCACACCCGAGAACAGCGCGCTCGACGTCCCTCATGATCGGCGACTGGGCAAGTCGATACTCCTCAGCAAAATGCTCGACGAAATCCTGCTTATCGAGGGTGCGCGACATCTTCAATCACCTCCACGTAATGGTCGGATAGATAACCTCGGCAACTGCTCCTGCGTTGCCCTACCTCCTGCATCCATGCAGTCGTGGCTCGAAGTCACACAGGCTAAATTAACATTTTAACTGAAACAGTCACTTGCGACGCTTGCTTAATTCACAAACCCAACGTAAGTCGTTGATTTTCTGGTCCAGCAAATCTCACTGTGGCACAAATTAGTGCGCACTAAAACGATAAGAACGGGCATCACCCCACAGGGCAAAATAGGAACCGCAGGGACTAATCACAATAATTCAATTATTCAGGCCTGACTTGTCCTGCGTTGCGGGCAGCCGCTCCTCCACCCTGAATACCCAATCAAAGTGCTCGTTCTCGAACCAGGGCGTGGCGGGTAGATCGGGCAGGTAGAGGAATAACGGTCGGCGCAGCGGGTGATTGAATACCCTCGGCTCACGACCGCACTCGATGCGAAATCCCCGCTCGATGCGAGAGAGATCCGTGGTCGGATGGGCGCCCGCACTCGCTACCCAAGGCAGCACTGGCGATGGCCCACTCGCGCTCCCCGACCAGCTCTAGGGCCACCCTGATCTCATCGCGAAACGCTGCAAGCTGGCTTTCGTCCGCAATCGCGGCCCGAAGTCCGGGCTCGGCCATCAAGGCGCATTGAAAGCATTCCTGCATCTGCTCGCGCCGGCCAAGCGCCAGGTGTGCGAGACCTTGCTTCAGATGCGGCTGTTGCCACAGAGGAGCGATGGCCGATGCCTGCTCGAGCGGGCCCAGCGCCTCCTCGGTCCGCTCCGCGAGCAGCAGCACAAGCCCAGGCTCATATTGATTTCGGCATCATCGGGCCTCGCGGCGCGAGCGTCCTGAAGTAACGTCAGGCTTTCCTCCAAGCGGTTGGCTTGGAATGCGAGCATTGCTTTTTGATAGAGCGCCCCCACGTGGGTGGGCGCACGGGCGAGAACTTGATTGTAACCGGCCAGCGCCGCCTCCACTCTGCCTTCCCGGTCAGCCTGTTGGGCGGACTCAAACAGGGTATCGATGTTCAATTCGACAGCCATGCACGTTATCGGTATCAAGCAGCATGCCTACACCGCCCTTCCCGGACGCGAGGAAAAGTTCGCGAGGCGACCTTGTGGGTAAGCGATCAGTGTTTTCTTAGGAGTTTATCGTAGCGGCTCGGTGCCGAAAACCGAATGTACGGCCCCGGGCGTGGGCTGGCGCCCATGATGAAACCACCACCCGGTGTCATTTCCCAATGAGCGCGTCGTCAGTCCTATGAAGCAGTGCCTGCGCCTTTTTGTCTCCGTTTTTCGCGGCTTTACCAGGCCACTCAAGCCCGTAAAGGGCATCGCGTGGGAGGCCCTCCCCTTTAAGGTACATGAGGCCCAGATTGTATTGGGCTCGTGCATGCCCCGCGTTCGCAGCAAGTTGATAACACCAAATCGCTTTGGTTGCGTTTTTTGCCAGGAAATGGCGATTTCCGCGCCTGAATGCGGCGGCGTGCAGTCCCTGACTTGGGCGTGACAACGCATGATGAGCATGCTTATTTGCGGTCGCGTGCTTTCCGTGCTGCTGTGTCTGGTAACCGCGAAGCTGCGCTTTCAGAAAGGGTGTGTACATGGTCTCTTACCTTAATTACCCACCTTGAAGCGCTATCCGGTGGGTTGGTGCAGTGGCCAGAATTTCCAATTTGTTCGCGGCTTCGGTCAGCGTCCGGCGAAGGTTGCTCGCCACCACCCACCGTCCCAGGAGCGGGGGTACCCGGGAGCGTGGCACGAGCAGGGCGGAATACTGAACGCGGGTTTCATTGCCCTCGGCAACTATCCGCCAGCGTTCCCAGCCGGAGGTAAAATCGCTGTGCTCCGGGACCATCACGGCGAAGAGGTCGCCGTTTGGGCGCTCTGTCAGATCTTTAATCTGCCGAATGGTCTTGCAGAAAACCAGTACGCAGGAACGGAGATCTAGGATTACCCTCATTCGTCCATGTGGAAACGTCTCCAACACAAGACTTTTCCGGACTCTGTTGGACAACCGAGACCACCTCGTATAGTCGCTTAGAATCTCCCGGACCTTCGCTACCCGGGCCGTTACCAGCGCGTCAAAGACAACAAGATAGGCCCCCTTATCATGCGTGACTATTACGTTAGAGACCGTGGCAGCCGCAACCGGTCTCATGGTCATTAGCACCACCGTGAGGCTCACTAACAGTAGACGCCCAGTATCGATTCGCATAATAACTGCCACCCTATGCCCTGGATTAGAAATCGAGTCTGAAGATGTTGCCAACAGGCGGGTGAGATGAATTCAAGCCGTCGAAAGCGTCCCGAGGCCTCGTATCATCGGCCTTTTCAAGTTCGTCCTCGAACGGATAATGCGGCCCTTCTTTAGGGATGAAAAAGCTGATAAAGGGATTGCCTGGTTTCCCACGAAAACCGGGAAAGAAGGGAGCCTTCAACCGCGGATTGATGGACGGTGGGTGTTGGTTTTGCTCTTCCACCCCATCATCGGCCAACAGCGGGCCGGAGCCGAGACCGACTGCGGTGATCCCTAATATGACGCTCGCCAATAAGATCTTTGTCTTCATTAAAATATCTCACCTATCAGCTGCGGGCATAGTGCCGGGCGTTGGATCCAGAGACAGCGGCGCATTTACTCCCATGCCGATTACCCGCTCGCGGATGGCTTTCCTGTTAGTGTCCCCCTCGGGGATGGTGGAAACCCCTCGCCTTCAGGCGAAGCAAGTTTTCGTGT
>JBHHZP010000193.1:0-5474 GCA_046758085.1 Acidiferrobacterales bacterium | reverse complement strand
CCGTGTTGCAGCCTTGAAAGGGCTGTGTCCTAGGCCGACTAGACGATGGGGACGATGTTCGTGACCGGTGACTCGTAACTGGTGACTAGACTGATAATTCGCGACAAATTGGTTTCCAGCTGCTTGGGCCGACCTCGATACTAATCACGAATGACTAATCACCAATCACGGCAATTTGGTGGAGCCAGGCGGGATCGAACCGCCGACCTCTTGCATGCCATGCAAGCGCTCTCCCAGCTGAGCTATGGCCCCCGGAAGGGGCGGTACTTTACCGTCCGGCCCGCTATATGGTCAAGCCGCACCGGCGGTCCGCCCGCTTATGTACTCGAGCGCGGCATCGAGCCGCGCCAGCGTATGCTCGCGCCCCAGCAGCGCCAGCGTGATGTCAATAGGTGGCGATACAGCACGGCCCGCGACGGCGACACGCACCGGCTGGGCGACCTTGCCAAGTTTGAGCCCGTACTCCTCTGCCGTTTGATTAATCATCTCGTGGACGGCCGCCGCCGTCCAGTCGGGCAGCACCACCAGTCGTTCTCGCAAGCTCCTCAACAGCTCCGCGCTTTCGGGCTTCAGATGCTTGGCCGCGTCCTTCTCGTTATAACTATCGAAATCGCGATAGAAAAAGACACTGTTTTCGGCCATCTCCACCAAGGTCTTGGCCCGTTCACGTTGCGCCTTGACCACTTCAACAAGATCGGGCCCATCGGTGGGGTCGATCCCGCGCCGCCCCATGTGCCAGCTCAAATGGTGCGCAACGTGGGCCGGGTCGCAGGTCTTGATGTAATGCTGGTTCAACCACAACAGCTTATCCGGATTAACCGAGGCGGCCGAGCGCTGGACATTGGCGATGTCGAATAGCTCTATCATTTCATCGATGGAAAATATTTCCTGATCGCCATGAGACCAACCCAGCCGCACCAGATAGTTCAGCAGCGCCTCCGGCAGATAGCCCTCATCTCGAAACTGCATGGCGCTGACCGCGCCGTGTCGTTTGGACAGGCGCTGGCCGTCCGGTCCCAGGATCATAGGCACGTGGGCATACCGCGGTAGCGTGGCTCCGAGCGCGGTTAGGATATTGATCTGGCGCGGTGTGTTATTGAGATGGTCATCGCCACGAATCACGTGGGAAATTTTCATGTCCATGTCGTCGACAACAACCGTGAAATTGTAGGTTGGGCTGCCGTCGGATCGCGCGATAATCAAGTCATCGAGCTCTGCATTGTTGAACGCCACACGGCCTTTGATCAAGTCATCGACGACGACGCTGCCTGAAACGGGATTTTTGAAGCGAACCACGGGCGCCACGCCCGCAGGTGCCGGCCCCTTGCGGCTGCGGCAGCGCCCATCGTATCTTGGCTTTTCCTTGCGCGCGAGCTGCTCGGCACGCATGGTCGCCAGCTCTTCCTTAGAGCAGTAGCAATAGTAGGCCTTGTCCTCCTCTAGCAGCTGCTGGGTCACTGCACGGTAGCGTTCCATCCGCTTGGTCTGGTAAAACGGGCCTTCGTCGTACTCGAGGCCCAGCCAAGTCATGCCTTCGAGGATCGCATTGACCGACTCCGCCGTGGATCGCTGCAGGTCCGTATCCTCGATCCGCAGCACGAAGTTTCCTCCGTGCTTGCGCGCGTACAACCAGCAAAACAACGCCGTGCGCACGCCGCCGACGTGCAGATAGCCGGTCGGGCTAGGGGCAAAACGGGTGCGGACGGTCATAGGCTTCTTGCCAGGCGCTTGAGCACCGGTGATTTTACGCGACTGTATAGTAATGAAAAACAACGGCGGTTGCAGCCTGGCATATGACCCGGCTCGCCGATGACGCGCCGACCCCGCCCTGCTAAAATCCCAGCGGATCGGGCGATTAGCTCAGCGGGAGAGCACTGCCTTCACACGGCAGGGGTCGCAAGTTCGAACCTTGCATCGCCCACCAGTTACCCCGCATGCTAGGCCACGCGACGCTGCGAATAAAATGTTGCTGCGGGCCGACTCCACAGAGCACACGCGCAGCGCGAGTACCTCAGATTGAAACAGCTCTACCTTGTTGACGCGAGTATCTACATCTTCCGGGCCTACTTTTCGATTCCCGAAAGCCTAACCGATGCCAATGGTAATCCGGCTAATGCAATTTATGGATTTGCCGGCTTTCTTACCCGTTTCCTTCAGCAAAGCAAGGCGCGCTATGTCGCGGTCGCGTTCGACGAGAGCCTGACAACATCGTTCCGCAATGAGTTTTATCCGGACTACAAGGCCAATCGCGAGCTTCCACCGCCTGAGCTCGAGGCCCAGCTCAAGGCCTGTCAGGAGCTCACCCAAGCACTCGGCCTGGCGACGTATGTCAGCGCGCGCTTCGAAGCGGACGATCTCATCGGCACATTAGCCCACCACATGCGGACCCGCGGATTTTCGATGATTATCGTTTCCGGGGACAAGGATCTGGCGCAGCTTGTGAGCGATGGCGACATCTGGTGGGATTTCACCCGTGAGCGCCGCCTTGGTGCTGCCGGGATCAAGGATTTGTTCGGGGTCGAACCGCACCAGATCGTGGATCTGCTGGCGCTAACCGGTGACAAGGTCGATAACATTCCGGGGGTTGTGGGGATCGGCCCGAAAACAGCAGCCCAGCTTCTCCGCCACTTCGGCACGCTCGACGCCGTCTATGCCGGACTGGAGAAAATCCCAAAGCTGAAACTGCGCGGGGCCGAAAAAGTCCGTGCATCATTGAAAGAGGCCGAAGAACAAGCCTATCTATCACAGCGTCTGGCTCGAATCGCGCTCGACGCACCGATTACTTGCAGTGCGAACTCACTCACGCGCCGCAAGCCAGACCGGAAACGACTGGCAGTACTCTGCGACGAGCTTGGTTTTGGCGAAGGGATGAGAAGGAGGTTAGGTCTAAGTAGCTAGTAGCGGGTAGCGAGGAAAAACATTGAATCAATGAGTCCAATTCAGGTTCTTGATACCCGCTGCATTCCACATTTACTCGCCTGCCACGATTTACTTGCTTGCCACTCGCTACTTGCTACTTTTATTCTCCCACATGCACCAACTGACCGCCAACGCGTGCGGCCCGGAAGAACAACAGAAATGCGACGATACCGCCCGCTAGGTAAATGACGTTAAGAGCGAGTGCATTCAACAGCAGATCTGGCCGGAAAGTGTGCTCAATGAGTACTGCGCGCATTCCTTCGAACACATGACTCGAGGGCAGCAACCACGCCACGTACTGCAGCCAATGCGGCAGAATGTCTATGGGATAATACACACCGCTTAATGGTTGCAGTGCGAAGATCGCGATCCATGCCAGGCTTTCCGCACCCAGACCGTAACGCAGTACAATGCCCGAAACCAACAGACCGATAGCCCAGCCCATCACGATCAGGTTGACAAAGAATGCTATCAGGGGCAGGCCAAGATCGAAGACCGAGTAGTGAAACAATGCGATGGCAATCAGTGCGGCCCCACCTACACCGATCAATGTCCGGATCATGCTCATGATGAACAATGCAGCGATGAGCTCCGACGGCCGGAGTGGGCTGACGAACAGCTGACCCAGGTTGCGCGACCACATCTCTTCCATGAAGATCAATGAGACACCAAGCTGTCCTCGAAACAACACATCCCACAACAGTACGGCCGAGATCAGCACACCAGAGGCCTGGGCCACCCAGGAGCTGTTACCCACCAGAAAAAGCGTGATGAAACCCCATAGGATCATCTGCACGGTGGGCCAATACATCAGCTCCAGCACACGCGGCCAGGAACGGCGCAGCAGGTAAAGATTTCGCAACACTAACGCCAAAATGCGCCGCAGCGACCCTGAAAATGACCAGCGCTGATGCTGCTCGGTCATGGCACGATCTTCCTTTCTGCGACGTCTAGATTTATGTGGCGCTCGCGGGCGATATCGATAAATACTTCTTCCATGTTCTGTCGACCATAGCGCGTAAGCAGCGCCGCGGGTGCGCCTTCGTCGACGATTTTGCCTGCGCGCAACATGATCACGTTATTACACAGGCGCTCGACCTCGGACATATTGTGTGACGCGAGCAAAATGGTCGTTCCGACCTGCGCCTTGTAGCGTTCCAGGTATCCGCGCACGTAATCGGCAGTATCGGGGTCAAGCGACGCTGTCGGCTCATCCAGCAAGAGCAGCTCCGGTTCGTTCAACAGGGCCTTCGCCAGCGCGACACGGGTCTTTTGTCCCGATGAGAGCTGGCCGTAGGGGCGATGGATGAAGGCACCGAGATCGAGCTCATCGGCCAGCCTGCGCAGACGGTCATTCACATTGCCCAGACCGTAGAGGTGGCCATAGACAATCAAGTTCTCCCGCACGGTAAGCCGGTGCGGAAGGTCCACATAGGGGGAAGAGAAGTTCATGCGCGGCAGCACGCTGTACCGGCGCTGCAGCATGTCTTGACCGAGCACAACGATACGGCCTTGGCTCGGCAACACCAGTCCCAGCAGCATTGCAAGCGTGGTCGTTTTGCCGGCACCGTTACCTCCAAGAAGCGCCGTTGTGGATCCACACTCTACGGTGAAACTGATATTGTTAACGGCGATGGTGTCGTCAAATCGCTTGCTGACCTGCTCAGCGACGACAATGGCATCAAGCATAGCGATTGAAGGGAACTGATAGGCCTATGCGGCCGTCGCCGAATGCTGGACTCAACCCGGCTCGTCGAGCTGTTTCCAGACGCAACGGCCTTCGCTTTGCCGGTCGAGCGCGTCGAGCCAGGCACGGTGGAGCGCCAACTCTTGCTCATTCGCTTGGATCACCACCAGCCGCGGCCGACTGGGATCAAGGCGTCTGACGGCGCTGTCGCCTAGCCGCTGCTGGCTACCGTCGTGGCCTTCCTCGAACAGCCCGGTCTGACCGCCGGTCATGGCCAGGTATACGTCGGCCAGGATCTCGGCGTCGAGCAGCGCGCCGTGCAGCGTGCGCTGGGAGTTGTCGATGTTGTAACGCTTACAAAGGGAGTCGAGGTCGTTCTTCTGCCCGGGATGTAACTTGCGCGCGAGCTGTAAGGTGTCCTCTATGGTGCAGTGGTCTTCGATGTGAATCGTATCGGGGCTCCCGTCCGACACCATCAGTGCGAACTCGTGATTCAGGAAGCCAACATCAAACGACGCATTGTGGATTACGAGCTGCGCACCGTTCGCGTAATCCAGAAAATCCTGGGCGATCTCATGGAATCGTGGCTTGTCCGCTAGCGATTCATTCGTGATTCCATGCACGTCGATCGCACCCTCTTCGATCTCCCGGTCGGGCTGAACGTACTGATGGTAGATGTTGCCTGTGAGGCGCCGGTTAACGAGCTCGACACATCCGATCTCGATGATGCGATGCCCTTCGGCCGGTTCCAGGCCCGTAGTCTCAGTATCAAGTACTATCTGTCGCATTATCCCCTCATATCATGAATACGGCCGCCTACCGGCGAATATTCTAATCGGGTTCTCGCACCCGAAGGCGAGGTACTTTG
>JBHHZP010000192.1:0-5521 GCA_046758085.1 Acidiferrobacterales bacterium | reverse complement strand
GGCGCACCTCCCGGTAACGGAGAACTGTGTTGAGGATGCCCTCGCCGAGCTGCTGCTGTGGTGCCAGCAGCATGTTTTCCATCACGGTCATGCGCTCGGGGCATATATTTGCCTGGAACGTGCGACAAAGCCCGAGGCGGGCGATCCGGTCAGGCGACAGGCCGTCAAGGGGCCTCCCTTCGAACGTGATCTGGCCCCGGTCCCGGGCGATGAACCCGGTGATGACATTGAACAATGTGGTCTTGCCTGACCCGTTGGGGCCGATCAGGCCGTATATTGCGCCCACGGACACCTCAAGGAAAACTCCGTCAAGCGCCGTTAGCCCCTCGAAGTGCTTGTGAACGTCCTCAACCTTTAGTATCACGTCTGGTGTCATAGCGACGTCGCCTTTCGGGCAGCAGGCCCTTGGGCATATATATGATAACCAGAATGATCAGGACGCCGATGAAGATCATTCGCAGCGGGCCCAGTACCGACGCATCGATCGCCAACCAGTCATCCAGGAAGCGGCTAGAATTGTAGATCGCCTGGATAATGAAGGTGCCCACGATCGCGCCGAGGAAGTTCCCGGCTCCGCCTAGGATCACCATGGCCCATATGATAAACGTCTCCAAGGGCAGGAAATATTCCGGTGCAATATAAGCGTTGTAGTGGGCGAACAGCGCTCCAGCGAGCCCTCCGAGCGCGCCGCCGACCGCCATCGCCCGGACGCGGAAGCTGCTCACCCGCTTGCCCAGGGCCAGCGGCACCTCGTCGCCTTCGCGCATGGCCTTCAGCGTCCGCCCGAAGGGCGTTTTGGCGAGCCAAACTACCAGGAGGTACGAAACGGCCAGACAGGTCAACACCAGCCCCAAGTAGAAAAGGTTGTAGCCTGCGCTCGTAAACAGATCGCGCAGCGGCCTCGGGATGCCGCTGACGCCGAACGCCTCGCCGACATACGGCCCGCCGAGCGGCGTGTTGAGGAATATGAGGCGTATGATTTCCGCAGCCGCCAGCGTGCTGATCGCCCAGTAGTCCTGCTGCAGGTTGGCTGTCGGCAGAGCCATCAACACGCCGAACAGCGCTGCGGCGGCGATTCCAGCCACCATGCCGACGCCGATCGGCAGACCGCCTAATACGACGAGGATCGTCGAGATGTAGGCTCCAAGCATGAAGAACCCAACGTGGCCGAGATTGACAAGGCCGGTCACCCCATACTGGAGGTTCAGGCTGAGGCTCAAGATTCCCCAGATTGCCGCGATGGTGATCAGGTAGATGAGGAATTCGATCATCGTTTAACTCCCAGAATCCCGCGCGGGCGCAGCAAGAGCGTAAGGATCAAAAGGCTGAACGGAATGGCCGCTTTGTACCCGCTAGGGATGTACAGGTGGCTCCCGGCCTTTAGCCCCAGAGCATCGAACAGCGGAGCCCAGTTAATAGCGAGGCCTACGTTCTCGGCGAGACCCACGAGGGCGGCGCCGAGCATCGCACCGTAGGGGTGGCCGATGCCGCCCACGATTGCCGCACAGAACACCTCGATGATGATGCCGAATCCCATATCGGGCTTTAACTGCGTGCTGAGCCCAATCAGAACGCCGCCGAGCGCAGCAAAGCTGCTACCGATGAACCAAACCGCGCGAATCACCCGCTCGGCATATATCCCACTTGCTTGCGAAAGCTCTGGGTTATCAGCGGTCGCCCGCATGGCGATGCCAAGCGTCGTGCGCGTCAGCAGCAGATGGAAGGCGAGCATTGCCACCGCCGCAGCCAGGATAATCGCGAGCTGAAACGGCGTAATACGGCCACCGGCCACCTCCCACGGCCGGAGCACTCCGATCTCAAAGAAAAAAGGTGACGGCCCCCAGATCGCCCGCACCGTCTCGCGCATTACGATCCCGAGAGCAAACCCCGTTATCATCAACAGGACCGGCGCGCTGTTACGCAGCCGTGAGAAGATTAAGCGGTCGCAGGCAACGCCAATAACGCCGGTGAAGACGATGGCAACCGCGGCAGCAAGCACGAGATTGATACCAACGCCAGCTGAAAGGAAGAGCGCTGCGTAGGCACCGACCGTGGCGAATTCCACGTGTGCAAAGTTGGGGAAACGAAGCACGCTGTAGACCATGGTCAAGCCTACGGCCAGCAACGAGAGTTCGCACGCCCGGATGAGGCTATCGAGTATGATCTGAACCACAGATTACCTGTGCGCGGTGTATGGGTGAGCGTCCCTTATGACAAAGACCCAACAGTAGTGCGACATCGGCGTAGAGGATTGCAGCGAGCTTACGCTTCAAAACAGTCGGCACCCATGGAGAAGATTTCTGGGTCCCTCTGTCTAGAGGAGTAACCATGTTACACCTCTAGACACATTTTTGTCACAGCCGGTGGCAAACTGGGGGCGCGTTCAAACCTAACGTATTCATTCGTGAGAGAGTGAACTGGATTGTTAGTCCAGTGTTACTCTGGTTGGGAACCAAGTGGAAACCATTGGCGCGCAGGTGCCGAACTTATTTTCCCGCAGGGCCTTGATCACCGCGCCCGTCAGGCGATCGAGTAGAGCGGGCCTCGAGGCGCTGCCCCGAAGCCCGCTCCCGTGCCGGTTTGCTTGTTACCCTTTCGGCTTGTATGGACGAAGGGCGCGGTCCTTGTAAATGAAGATCCCGTAGTCCTCGCTCACCTGCATACCGTCTTTATCCACGGTCGTGTCGCCGGTGAACCCTTGAAACGTCTTCGAGATTTCGTGCAGCGCCTTACGGATGGCGTCGGGATTGGTCGATCCGGCCTCCTCTATCGCAAGCGCGGCCAGCATCGCCGTATCGTAACCATAGGCCCCGAAGACCGTGAGCGGCGGCTTGCCGAACCGTTTTTTATAGGGCTTGGCATACTCCATTTCGTAGAACGAACCGCCAACGCGATGTTCGATACCTCTGATGCCCTCGGCGATCTCCGGGGTCTTGGTAACGTCGTGTTCCCAGTTCGACACCTCCGTACCGATCCACTTGTCGGCGGCATGAAGCCCCATTTCGTAAGCCTGCCGTAAGATCAGTGCGGCGTCCGCCCCGTAGGCGAAGAAGATCACCGCGTCGGGGTTTGGGGCCGTGAGCTGCCTCAGCTCTGGCCGGTAGTCGGTCTTCTGCTCCTCGTAGCGAACCTTAGAGACACAGTCCATGCCCAACTTCGGGGCGGCATTGCAGGTGGCGATCTCGACTCCCACGCCGTAGGGGTTATTCGGGAAGAAGGTGGCAACCCTCTTGGCCCCGACCTCACTCTTGGCGAGCTTGACTAGCTGTGGGCCTTGGAGCGAAGCCAACCCAATGGTGCTGAAGAAGTAAGGGCCGATGTCGCGCAGCTTTGGCGAGTTGGCACCGATCGAAATGTGCACGACCTTGTTTTCGTTCGTCCACTGTCCGGTCGGCATAGTACGGCCGCTCGAGTACTCGCCGATGATGACCGCAACCTTGTCAACGTGCACGAGCTTGCGCACGGCGTCCATCGCCGCGGCCGCTCGCGATTCGTCGTCTTCGATGATGAGCTGCGCCTTTTTGCCCAACAGACCCGGTCCAATGCGGCGCGTCTTACCGCCCTTGAGCGGTATGTCGTAACCTGCATTGATCCGTTCGATGGCGAGCTGAGCGCCCTGTTGCATATCGAGCCCCACGACTGCACTCGCGCCCGTAAGCGGCGTGAACAGGCCAATCTTAGCCTCGTCCGCTGCCGCAAGCGGCAAATGCGCGAGCATGCCCACAACAGCCCCTCCCAAGAGGGAGCGGAATAGCGGTTTCAAGTGTCCCATTGCTGATCCTCCTCGGTGTCCCTTGATGATGGGTTGTCCTATTGCGGTGTCCGAAGTCGGAGGGCAAGACCCCTCAGAAAGCAAGAAAGACTCCCAATGGCAGGTTAATTAGCAATTGGTTGTTCGGGGTGGGCAGAGCAGGGGGCGTAACAGTACAGCAAGCCGACTGGGCGTCCATCACCTGCCATTGTCAACATTAGAGCACCGCAGCCCTGTAGGATCAAGAACGTTTATTCTTTAGGCGGCCCGTGCCACACCGAAAATGGGCTCGGGTAGCCATCGCCGTAATTACGAAACCGTCCTAACATAGGCGGGTCGACCCACTGGTTTCTCATCAGATGGTCGGGGGTTCGAGAGTTTGCGACGCGAGGACTACTATACTGGCTAGTAACTAGGTATTGACTGAAGCGTAGTAATTCCAGGTGCTTTTCTTTCCCTACCAGGCGCAGATTGAGCTGACGAAGATTCCGATTAACGCGTGGCGTTATTGGCCTTGTCAAGATCGGTCCATACGAAAGAACTTCTGGCGTCTATATTTAGGAATGTATGGATCATGAAGCGAGACAGAAAATCTGTGAGCTCCACGTTGCACCCTGAGGTCGTCATCGCTTCGCGTACCCAGGCTGAGCAGCTGTTGATGTCAAAGAACACTGGGCCGGCTATCCGGCACATCATCTCGATCGGTGCCCCGGGCGATCCCGTGCCCGCCGGTTTCGAGCTGTGTGCTGCGGGCATTCGTTTGGAATTCTTCGACGATACGGGTGAGGTCGGACCACAGCTCTCGGACGTCGAGCAGGTGATCGACTTCGGCAAGCAAATTCAGCACGAAGGCGGCAAGCTACTGGTGCATTGTGAAGCCGGCATATCACGCTCCAGCGCGGCGGCGCTCACTGTCCTCGCGACGTGGTTGGGCACTGGTAAGGAACAGGAAGCGGTAGACAAGACCTATGCAGCTCAACCGCATGCCTGGCCGAATAGCCAACTTGTCGAGCTCGCCGATGAGCTCCTCGGGCGTGACGGCGCGCTGGTTGCTGTCGTTGCTAAAGCGCTGGAGGCGCTGGACGTGCAAGAACTCTTGCGTCGTTATGTCCAGCGTATGAATCGCGGCGAATGAGTCGTTCAGTCTAGTTAGTCACCTACCGTTGCCTTGATTTGTCGCCTAGCCCTGCTAGGTTTTCTGTTGTTTGTGTAGTTTCTCTCATGCGTAGTCGGGGTCTCTCCAAGTCACGAATCATGGCGGGCATTCAGTGCCCGAAACGCCTGTATTTAGAGACGTACCATCGTGAGCTCGCCGAGGGATCGGCTGATAAACAAGAACGTTTTGCCGCGGGCCGCCGGGTTGGCGAGCTGGCGCGGACCTTATATCCCGGCGGCACGCTCATTGACGGGGGCGATCTTAAGGGCGCGCTCGAAGAGACTGAGGCGGGACTAAAGGTGGCTAACGATGCCGTGTTTTTCGAAGCGACCTTGCAGCATGAGGACGTACTGTTCCGCGCCGACATCCTCGCAAAAGAAGCCGAGCGAACGGAGCTCTCGGAAGTAAAGTCCTCGACCACCGTAAAGGATGAGCACGTCCAAGACTGTGCAATCCAGGCTTGGGTGTTACGCGGTGCCGGTTATCCCGCAGATACAGTTGCGTTGGTACACATCGACAACACCTTTGTGTATGGCGGGGATGGGGATTACACGGGGTTGTTCGCGCAGGAGGACATCACGGGCGAAGTCCGAGCACTTGAACTCGATGTACCC
>JBHHZP010000191.1:0-5634 GCA_046758085.1 Acidiferrobacterales bacterium | reverse complement strand
AGTTCCTCGCTACTCGCTACCCGCTACTGATTCTTCGCTACTTGCTGCTGGGTTTTTGCAGTTCGTCAGACACAAGGCAATGAGCGGGTCTGCTAATACCCTAATTCCGACTTCAGTTCACCGAGGTGGTCTTCAAAATTCCGCCAGTAATTGACGAATTGATCGCTCAACACCGGGTCGGGCATCGTATCTGCCTCGTCCCACTGCAGGCCACAGAACTGCACCAGCTCGCGGCGAATTCGCGCCTCGTCCGCTACCAGATCCTCGTACGCCACCGTGAACATGCGATCACCCAGCACCTCCTGCCAGTGCGCCATGAGCCTTGCGTACTCACGATAGCATGCGGCTATATCTTTCAGGTCGTAGGCATAGGCCTGGCCCCAGGCGAAAGCCTTGAAGTAGATCGCTAGCCCGATGTCCAGTGGGTGGCGTTGGCAGTGGATAATCCTGGCGTTTGGAAACAGCAGCGCAATCAGACCCAAGTGTGCGTAGTTCGGCGCGGTGTCAATAATCCGTTCGGCGTCCCCACCACGCTTGCGTAGCTGCCCGACATAAATCTCAGCCATGCGTTCAGCAGACTTGACATCAATGAGCTCGGCGCAGTCCGGGTAGGGGCGCGTAGTCTCCAACCCCGGCCCCAGTTGCTTGCTCAGGTCTTCGAAGTAGGTCAGATCGCCCGCGCGACGAATTCGCGGGTGATCGGCGAGCACCCGCCCGAGCTCGGATTGCCCTGAGTGCGGCATGCCGATCAGGAACACCGGCAGCTCGGATTGAATTCCGTAGGCATTTCTTTGCGCGAAGAACTTGGCGTCAAAGGTGGTAATTACGCGCGATATAAAATCAGCATGGGCTTGACGATCGAACACGATACGATCGCGCTCGCGTTTTGTGAAATTGGCCAGCCGATAGTGTTCGAAGGCGCGATCAAATTGCCCGTAGTCGTCATGGGCCTTTCCAAGCACCCGATGGATATGCTCGATCTGCTCCCGCGACAGCGTCGTGCCAGACAGGAGCGCTTCGATCCTCTCGATCTCCGCCCGATCGTCCAAGGTAAACGGCCGCAGGTCCGCCCAACAAAGAAGTGCGGTAGCATGATCCGGCTTGAGCTCAAGCGCTTTTTGGTAGCAACCCAGCGCCGCCTGTTGATCGCCCTGCTCTTCGAGTACCTGGCCAAGATTTACGTGAACACCGGGTTCGTTTGCATCAAGCTCGATGGCAGCCCGATAGCAGTCCACGGCGCCCTGGTGTTCGCCTTGGCGGCGTAACGTGCCGCCGAGATCGTTCAATGAATCGATGTCGTCGGGTTTGAGTCGCAGGGCCATGCGATAAGCCTCAATTGCTGCATCGAGCTCGCCGCCCTCGCGCAATACCGTAGCCTTGTTGTATTGTGCCTCGACATAATCCGGTTTTAGAAACAGCGCGGACCCATAGCAGCGCAACGCCATATCGAGATGTCCTAACCGCCGGTAGGCATTGCCGAGGTTGTTGCGAAATACCGGCTGCTCGGGATCCAGCCTCACTGCTTCGCTAATCAGCTCGATGGCGGCCTTGGCGAAATCAGCCTGCAGCGCCAGGACTCCCAGCAGGTGCCAGGCGTCCGCATACTGAAAGTCCACGCGCAGGATCTCACGATAAACGTCTTCCGCCTCCCCCAGGTTACCCTGCTGGTGAAAACGAAGCCCGATATCGAGTAGCCTTGCCAGCTGGGCGTCTTTGCTCAGTTCATGTTCCATGATCGCTCGAGTGGCTGCGAAGAATTGTCAATCCCGCCAGGACCATTAAGCCAGCTTTGCGGCAACCAGCGCACGCTTTTGTCGGGTCCCCTCTCGTGCCGGCAAGCTTCTTATTCACTGGCGGGGCTCGGAAACTGGCCTGTCCTGCTGCCCCGATGGCGGGCCCTCGATGCCCGTGAGCCTCACGTTGGTCGCAATAGAGATGCGCTCACCTTTTCCGAAGAACGGATGAACCGCGTGATCCAACCACGCCGGAAATGCCAGTAACATGCCCGGTTCGGGATCGATCATTATCGCCTGGCCAAATGTAAAACCGGGATACTTGCCGAGGCTTGCCGCGCTCGCCCCGGGCCGCGGATCGCGCAGCTCGAACTTCCCGTTCATGCGATGGCCCGGCTCCGGTTCACCGCAACTCACATAGTACACAACCGCCCAGTGATCTTCGCCATGGTTGTGGAGCTGATTGTAATCACCGCTACGATTCACATTGGCCCATCCGTAGGCCGTGTACTCGACCTTGACCGGCGCCGAAGCCGGCAGGCCGCTCAACCGGACCACGGCCTGATCGATCCACTCCTTCAGGGTGGCGATCTCGGGTACCGGCCAATCCAGCAGTGTGGGGGCAGACTGCCAGCCGCCGATATTGCTCACCTGCACGCCCTTGTCGCGCGATTCCGCCGCGAGAATCGCGCGCCGCAATCCTTCATTGACGGCAGCCGTATTTCTCATCGTGCCGACCAGGATCGGTGTATTGAAAACCAGCTGGACGCCAGAGCCCAGATCAATATCTAACGCCATGAATTATCCTCGCACGCATGCACCGCTACCTTGCTGCCCCGGTCTTGTGTCCGCACTTGCTGGATGCTGGCGTACTATAAATCGTGGCGAGACAGGTGTTCAAGCGACCAGGCCGGGTAACCTCAAGGGAACGCCGCGCGCGGGCTGCGGATTGCATCGGTTCCCGCGGCCGGTTGGGCAAGGCGCACGAAAAAAAAGGCTTATCCCGTTGGGGATAAGCCCTTATTCAGTCGCCTGTGGGGCGCTGAGCTATTGCTGCTTGTGTTTATTCTTGTTGAATCATTATCTTTTCTTCAGGCATGTTCGCTATAACGACAAGCCCCGGTTACTTCCACTTGATGCGGCTGCCGACGTTGAGCGCCGTCACCTTCTCCAGGCCGCTGATGTCGGAGTCGGACACACGAAAACCCGCATACACCTCGGCAAACTTGGCCGGCTTGTAGTTATAGGCAAGCGTGGTCGAGGTCGCATCGGAACTGGTCACCGTACCGAAGCCCGGACTCCGGTTCTTCGACTCGCCGAGGGATAACGAGACCGCGTGCTTGCCTTTCTTCCAGCCGATCTTGAAGTAGGTAAGCGAACTCTTTACCGAACCCGTCGCCTCCGGATCATTGGTGCTGTAGGAGACGGTGAAGTTCAGACCCATGCCCAGCAGGTAGGACCCCGACACCGCGGTGCGCTTGCGGTTGGTGTCCGTAGCCGGAGTCGGCGCAGGACGGTCGCCGGTGTCGGTGATACCGCCGGCGACGGCGAACTTACCGTTACCGATGTTCCAGCTGCCGCGGTAGGCGGCCTCAATCAGTCCCTGGTTGCCGAGGCTCACCGCGATGCCGCCCCAGCCCATCTTCGGCGTGTCGTAGCGGATGCGGGTGTTGCGGCTCTCGCCGTCGAACTGGCTGTAGGTCGCACCCACGGTAACGGAGGTTACGGTTGAGCTACCGGTGCCGTAGGTCATGGAGCCGAGCAGGCACTGGTTACCGCCGGCGTAGTCAATGGTCGTGGTGCCGGACAGGTCGACCTCGGCCGTGCCATTGGCCGCGCCGTCGCCCTTACCGAGGCTGATCTTGCCCCAGCCGCCCTGGTAGTACAGCTCGGTTTTGCGGTCTTTCAGGCCGGCGCTGCTTTCGCTGAACTCACCGCCGGCGTTGAACGTGGCGTTGCCTTGAACCGAGTTACCCCACTGCCACTCCCACACACCGCCGACAGACATGCCGTTGCCCATGTCCTGCGAGCCGGTGAAACGGAAGCGCGATCCGCTGTTGGAGTTATCGAAAAAGCCAAGTGCCGAGCTGTCGCCGTTGTCGATGAAACCAATGGTCTTGTTAATCTGACCGGAAATTTTCAGATTCAGGTTCTGCGCGCTCGCACTCATCGGGACTGCCACGAGACCGGCAGCCACCGCGGAGGTAAGCAGCGATGGTTTGAGGTGCTTATTAGCCATGAATGGTCTCCTCAATCGATTGTTGTAGGTAGGTCAACTCAACGCCAAAACCGCTGCGTCGTGATGTGTATATAACACAATTTTTTTGAGGCATGCAATACTTTTTTGCAAGCTCACGACAAAAACCGAATTGTGTTGTTCTAATACAACAACAAGCGTCGCTTCACGCCCTCAGCCGACCCAAATAGCTGTAATTTTGCCCACAAATGGGGTTTTCCGCCGGGGCAACGGGCTGCCCCGAACGAATCCCGACCACGAGCAGACCAGCGATGCCTCGGTGGCGGGACCGTCGCGAACGCCACCCGCCCTGATTCCAGATTGGTACCGCACGACCGGCACCCGAAAGGGCCCACGAGGCCAGATTCACGCGAAGCACAAGGTAATGCCCCGCCGTCGGCCGCGGCCTACCGGGAGATCTGGAAAAAATACTGTGAAAAATCCGTAGCGGGTAGCGAGTAGCATAACTGCAGTGACGAGTAGCAAGTAACGACCGGCGAGGAAACGATGCCGAGCTGCCGCGCGCACCTAACACGCCATTTAGGTAACACTGGTCGACGGTTTTTTTAGCTACCCGTTACCCGCTACTTGTCAGTGACCCCAAGCACTTGTAAGTTGAACCCGCCGCACTAAGGCGGCGTGCGTTCCCAATCCATGACAGAACTCAATCGTGCCTTAGAACACCATCAGGCCGGCCGGCTCAACGAGGCCGAGGCGGTCTATCGCGAGATCCTCGCCCGCGAGCCCACCCACCCCGATGCGTTGCATCTGCTGGGGGTGATCGCTCATCAAAGCGGAGAACAGGAAAAGGCGGTGGCGTTAATCGAGCAAGCGATCGGGGTCAGGCCTGAGGTAGCACAGTACTACAACAACCTCGGCGAGGCGCGCAGGGCGTTGAACCAGTTCGATGCAGCCATCGCAGCCTATCGCCAGGCGCTGACCTTACGGCCCGGGTATGCCGAGGCCCACAATAACCTGGGGCTCACCCTTCAGACCCAGGGCAAGCTCGCCGAGGCGGAGGCGGCCTACCGTAAGGCACTGGCGCTCATGCCCGAAGATCCCGTGGTCAACACCAACCTCGGCGCTACGCTGGCGGCCCAGGGTAAGCTCAGTCAAGCAGTTGCTGCGTTCCGTCGGGCACTTGCACTTGCGCCAGGCCATGCCGAGGCACATAACAATTTGGGGGCGGTGCTCAGACAGCAAGGCAACCTGCCCGAAGCAATCGCCGCGTTCTGCCAGGCGGTCGCGCTGAACCCAAAGAATGCGCAGGTGCGTTACAACCTGGCTGCGACCCTGCAGAACCACGGCGAGGCGGCACAAGCGGCTGCCACCTTTCAGCAGGCACTCGCGCTCGACCCGCACCTGGTCGAAGGCCACAACAAGCTGGGGGTGGCCCTCAAGGACATGGGCCGGATCGAAGAGGCGATCACAGCACTGAAGCGCGCGCTGGCGCTCAATCCGGCCCATGCCGACGTACATAACAATCTGGGTGTGGCCCTGCAAGCGCAGGGCGCGTTGGCCGATGCAATAGCTGCGTACAAGCAGGCATTGGCGCATGAGCCCGATCACATCGGTGCGTTGGGCAACCTGGCCGACGTGTACGAGCGCACGAACCGGCTCGATGATGCCCGATCCATCGTCGCCAAAGGCCTGGCGCTGTGTGCG
>JBHHZP010000190.1:0-5672 GCA_046758085.1 Acidiferrobacterales bacterium | reverse complement strand
GGGCGAGGGCAGCCGCGGTGTTTGCGGCCGCAGACCCGGGGGAGCGTTTCTTTGGGTACTTTCTTGTCGCGACAAGAAAGTACCTCGCCTTCGGGTGCGAGAACCCGATTAGAATAATCGCCGGGTAGGCGAAACCACTACTACAAATAATAAAGCACCAGATACATACCCAACAGCAGCGCGACCCACAGTACCATGCTTCCGGTGGGCCAGCCGCGCGCCAGCACGCCGTGCGGACCATGGTGTCGCTGTAGGGTGGCGAACACCGCATGCACGCGGCGAATGGAGGCGCGCCGCAGTTTGCGGTCGATCGGGCGAAAGAATGCCCAAAGCCCCCCCACAATCCGTGGGCCGAGCCTGCGGTAGGCCCATTCGGCATCGAGGTTCACCGAAGGCAGCTCCGGCGGATACAGACCGGAAAGCTTGAGCCAGGCGAAGGCGAGCGCCGCGAAGAACAGCAGCTGAAACTGCGCGATCACATGAGTCGCGTCGTAAGGTAAGTAATCGATCGTAAAGGGCAGAAGCCCGTACAGCGGCCAGGGATAGGTGCCGATAAAGATATTGAGTGCAGCGGCAATTGCCATGGCGATAAGCATATTAAGCGGCGGTTCCTTCACGCGAATACCGGAGTCGTGCGCGAAGAACGCGAAGAACGGTACCTTGATGCCGGCATGGTGAAACACGCCGGCCGAAGCGAACAGTAGCGCAAGCCAGGTCCAGAGATAGCCTTCTTCCAGCACCGCGGCCATCACCATGGACTTGCTGACGAAGCCGCTAAATAACGGAAACGCGGAGATCGAGGAGGCACCAACTATACACAGGCCTGTCGTAATCGGCATGCTCTTGTAAAGCCCGCCAAGCTCGGAGCCATTGATCCGCCCGGTCATGTGCAGCACCGCCCCCATGGACATGAACAGCAGTCCCTTGAAGAGGACTTCATTAAAGGCATGTGCTATCGCACCGTTTACGGCAAGAGCGGTGCCAATACCGATCCCGGTCACCATGAAGCCAAGCTGGTTGATCATGCTGTAGGCCAGCACCCTCCTCAAGTCGTTTTCGATGACGGCGTAGAAGATCGGAAAGACGGTCATAGTGGCGCCGATGTAAATGAGCAGCTCGGTACCGGGGAACGCCCGCGCCAACGCATACACGGCGACCTTGGTCGTGAAGGCGCTAAGGAAAACCGTACCCGTGGGTGTCGCTTCGGGGTAGGCATCCGTCAGCCAGTTGTGAAGCAACGGGAACGCGCACTTAATGCCGAAGGCAAGAAAGATCAGCCAGGACGCGAGCCCGTCGAGGCCGACGTATTCAAAGGCGAGGCTGCCTGTATCGTAATAGCGTATGAGAACGCCTGCCAAAAGCAGCACGCCGGAGAACACCTGGATCAACATATAACGGAATCCCGTGCGCAGCGATCGCTCGGCACGGCGCGCCCAGATCAGGAATACCGACGTGATCACGAGCAGCTCCCAGAATACGAACAGGGTCACCAGATCGCCGGCGAACACCGCCCCGAGCGCGCTGCCGGCATAGAGCAAGCCGGTTACGTGCTGCAGGGTGTCACGCACCTGCAGGGCGAATACGATCCCTAGGAACGCCCCGATGTGGAACAGGTAACCGAACAACAGGCTCAGGCGATCGACGCGGTAAGGCGTCAAGGTGTAATCGAGGAACGTCAACTGCCATTGGATGCCCGGCTCAACGCCCAACAGGTGTAGACCACCCGCCAATGGTGTGAGTAACAGTATGGCTTGACGAACGTAACCGCGAGTCAGCGCGACCAGCAACGCGCCGATAAAGAACGGGACGAACGGCGGCAGCTCAGCCATCCAGATCATAGTAATCTTCCCGGCGCATCACGAGCCTGCGCATTTCCTTGGCGATCAGCACCAGCAACACACACGCGACGAAACCGTAGACCGCGTAGAAGCCCCACACGGCTTCCCACGGATGCACCATCTTGCGGGCATACACGAAGTCGACAAGAAACAAAACCGCGCAGACTGCATACAAGGCATGCATGACCCGTTTGACATTCTTCGGCTTGTCAAAGATGTGCTGTTTGTTGTCTATTGTTTCTTTGCGTTTCACAGGATTGTCCTCATTGACTTACCAGCAAGCTCGCGAGCCGGTACAGCGGCTCGGGGTAAAAGAACAGCGCCACGGATCCCAGGGCGGTAAGCACGATCGCCGCGAGGCACGTGACAGGGGCCTCCTTGATCTTTGTCGGCGTATTGGCGGAATCCGGGGTAGCAAGGAAGGCGCGAATGGGAATGGGCAATAGGTAGGCGACGTTCAACAACGAGCTGATCATCAGCACCGCCAGTAGTAACAGCTGTCCGGCATCGAGAGTACCCAAAGCGAGATACCACTTGCTCCACATGCCACCGAGTAGCGGGAAACCGATGATGCTGAGACTGCCTATCAGGAAAGCGCCCATGGTGACCGGCATGGTGCGGCCAAGACCGGCCATCTGGCTGATCTCGGTCTTGTGCGTCGTGACCAGGATGGCGCCGGCGCAGAAGAACAGCGTGATCTTGCCGAAGGCATGCATGGCGATGTGCATTCCGCCGCCGATAATGCCCCAGGAGTTGGCGAGCGCGGCGCCCAGCACGACGTAGCCCAGTTGACTTACAGTCGAGTAAGCAAGCCGCGCCTTGAGATCGTCCTTCGTCATGGCAACCAGCGAGGCGAGCAAGATTGTGGCAGCTGCGACGTACAGCAGCCAGTTGGTCGTACCGTTGTCTGCGAGCACGTCGAGCCCGAACAGATATACAGACACCTTGAGTATCGTAAACACGCCGGCCTTGACTACCGCGACCGCATGCAACAAGGCGCTGACCGGTGTGGGTGCCACCATGGCGGCTGGTAACCAGCGGTGGAACGGCATCAGCGCCGCCTTGCCAATACCGAAGATGTACAGCGCGTAAAGCACGCCGATGACTTGCGGCGATGCTGCCTCGCCCAGGATACCGCCTGGCTGGAACGTCAGGGTTCCGGTGAGCGTCCACGTCCAGACAATGGCCAAGAGCTGCAGACCGATTGATGTGCCGAGCAGCACGCCAAGATACACGCGCCCCGCGCGTCGTGCCTCCTCGGTGCCCGAATGTGTCACGAGCGGATAGGTGGAAAGCGTCAAGACCTCGTAAAACACGAAAAGCGTGAACATATTATCCGCAAACGCCACGCCCATGGTGCTCGCCAGTGCCACCGCGAATGCGGCGTAAAACCGCGTCTGGTGCTTTTCGTTATGAGCGCGCATGTAACCGATGGAGTAAAGCGACGTGACGATCCACAGCAAGCTCGCTACAAGCGCGAACAGGATTCCAAGTGGCTCGACACTCAGTGCGAGCGGCAGCCCCGGCAGCGTCTCGATCAGCACGACCGCCGGGCGCTCGCCTGCGGACAGCGCCATCCACAACCGCAGCACGACCGCGAACAAGGCCCCGGCGCTGAACAAGGTCACGGCCTCGCGCTGATTGGGGTGGCGGTTAGACATCACAATCAGCACGGCCCCGACGAGCGGAATTGCCAGGGTAAGCCAGAGCGCCACAACCGGACTCATACACCGCCCCCCAGCAACCACGCGGCCGCGCGTTGCGCCACGCCCACGGTCAGCTCGGTATCGATTCCGAAATAGACGTTGGCCCCGATCAGAACCCAGGTCGGTATTAACATAGAGAGCGGTGCTTCCTGGTGTTGCGGCGCGCCCTTCGGCGCCGGCTGGAAGAATGCGGCCTCGACCACACGCCACATGTAAACGAGTGCGAGTAATGATCCGATCAGCACCAGTACGGCGACCCACCACATACCGCTCTGCAGCGCGGCGAGTACGAGATACCACTTGCTTATAAAACCTACGGTGAGCGGCACGCCAATCATGCTCAGCCCGCCAATGACAATAGCGGCGAAGGTCCAGGGCATGCGCCGCCCGAGCCCCGCCACGTCCGCCACGCGCGCACTGCCGAGCTGGTGGACGACGCAGCCAAGGGCAAGAAACAGCGCCCCTTTCATCAGGGCGTGATTGAACAGGTGCAGGATGCCCGCGGTCAGGCCGGTCACCGATGCGAAGCTGATGCCGAGGATCATGTAGCCGATTTGAGCGACGCTCGAGTAAGCCAGCATGCGTTTCAGGTTGTCCTGATAAATTGCGACGATGGAGGCACTGAACACCGCTACGAGCGCCAGTGGCAGCAAAACCGAACGCAGGTACATGGCCTCGAACGACATCTCCGTACCGAACACGGTAAACAGAAACCGCAGCAGCATGTAGATGGCCACCTTAGTGGCAGTGGCGGCAAGAAACGCCGTCACCACGGAGGGCGCGTAGGTATAGGCATTCGGCAACCACAAATGTAACGGAAACAGGGCGAGCTTAACGCTGATGCCGACGGTCAAGAATGCGAACGCGACGCGGATCGTACGCGTGTCTGCTACTGCCGGGATACGCTGTCCCAGGTCGAGCATGTTCAGCGTCCCGGTCATGATGTACAGAAAGCCGATCCCGATCAGAATAAAGGTCGCCCCGATCGTTCCCATGATCAGGTATTGGTAGGACGCGGTAAGGGCACGGCGGTTGTTGCCCAGACTGATCAGGATATATGACGACAATGACGAGATTTCGAGGAATACGAACAGATTGAACGCGTCACCTGTGATTGCAATGCCGAGAAGGCCGGCCAGGCATAACAGGTAGGCCGTGTAAAATAACACACGGCGTTCGACCGTGATTTCGTGTACGACGCTTGTGGCCGCGAACGGCATGACCACCGAACCGATGCCAGCTACGATCACCAGAACGAATGCGTTTACGGGATCAAGTCGGTACTCGATGCCCCATGGGGCAGCCCAGCCTCCGAGCTCATAGGGAAGCGTTCCGGTCGACAGCACCTGCTGCAGTAGCGCGATTGCGATAATCAATGCGAGCCAGCTCGCAATCAGGCTTAGTGCCCAGGCAACTCGCGGCTTGTTCAACAGCAGGCACAGCGGCGCGCTCAGCAGGGGGATGATGACCTGCAGTATGGGCAGGTGCTGGCGGATCACAACGAGTCGTCCTTGCGGTGGATCTCGTCTTCTTCGACCGTACCGTACGCTTCTTTGATGCGCACGACCAGAGCCAGGCCGAGTGCCGTAGTCGCGACACCGACGACGATCGCGGTGAGTATCAGCACATGCGGAAGCGGATTGGAGTAAACGGTGATACCCGGCTCGAGGATTGGCGCGGTACCACCCTCGACCTTACCCATCGAGATATAAAGAATAAATGCAGAGGTCTGAAACAAGTGCAGCCCGATGATTTTTTTCAACAGGTTGCCGCGTGAGATGACGACGTAGAATCCCGCCATCATCAGAAAAATCACGATCCAGTAGTTGTAAAGACCGAGCAACTGCATTACGTACGAGCGCGTCCAGCGAAGGCAAAGAAGATCGTGATCATGACCGCCGCCACGGTAATGCCGATGCCGAGCTCGATGAAAAAGATACCCAGGTGTTGACCATTCACCGGATCGTGTGCCAGTACGCCGTAGTCCAGGTAGTTCCCGCCCAGCAAAAACGCCGCCACGCCTACCCCGCCGTAGAGCAATACGCCGAGTGCGATCAATACACGCAGGATCGCCGGTTGGGCTACCCGGCGGGCCGTAGCCAGCCCGAACACCAGCGCGTAGAGAATG
>JBHHZP010000189.1:0-5674 GCA_046758085.1 Acidiferrobacterales bacterium | reverse complement strand
GACATGGATTGCGCCTTTGTTTCCGAGCCCGTTGCAAGCCACGGATGCTGGCACCGAGCCTACAGGGGTGAGGCGGAGCGAGAGAAAGGTCCAGTGAACCTTGCTCCCGCCGAACGGGCTCGCCACGCACGGCGAGCCCCGCTCCTGCAAGCGAAGCACGATTGCGTAGCGCCGCAGATATTTACGGCGTGTCTCGGAAACAAAGGTGTGGTCCATGTATCGGGTGGTTGTGTGGCAGCAATGACTACGCGTCGTTTTTGCCATAGAATCCCACATTGCGCCGCAACCAGCTTTTCGGCGGCGCGCTTTGAAGCCGGGAAATTGAATATGCCTACTGTCGGAATCGTCGGAGCCAGCGGTTACATGGGCGGTGAGGCGCTGCGCGTTTTGCTCGATCACCCCGAGGTCAAGATCGCCTGGGCCACCAGCCGCACCGAGGCCGCTATCGAGGACTATCATCCGAACCTTTATGGGACTGGCGTGCGGCTGATCCATCCGGATCACACCACGCCTTGTGACGTGGTGTTTCTCGCGCTGCCCACGGATGCGTCCATTCGCGAAGCCGCACGCTTCCTGGACCAAGGCGCCAAGGTCATCGATCTCGGTGCCGCTTTTCGCCTCTCCGACCGCAAGCTCTGGGAGACCGTGTACCGGCAAACCCATGGCAACTGGCCGCTGGCCGAGGAGGCGGTATACGGCATAGCGGAGCTGCACAAGGAAGCGATCACCGGGGCGCGGTTGGTGGCCAATCCCGGCTGCTTCTCATCAGCGGCCGTTCTGGGCCTGGCGCCCCTAATCAAAGAGGCGCTGATCGATGAGCGCCGGATCGTGGTCGATGGTCTGTCCGGCACGGCGGGGGCGGGGGCGGAGCTCGCGCGGCCGGCACATCATCCGGAGATCGGAAACAACCTAGTGCCTTACAACGTGGTGGGCCATCGCCATAGCTTCGAAATGGAGCAGGAGCTTTCGTTGCTGGCCGACAAAGAGGTGCACGTCCACTTTACCCCGACCTATGTCCCCATCGTGCGCGGCATTCTCGACGTGTGCCATGCCTTTTCCACAAAGCCGGTTTCCAGACAACAGCTGCTCGAGCTTTACCGCGACTGCTACCGGGATGAGCCGTTCGTGCAGATCTACGACCAACCCAAGGAGCCTGGCGTCTCCTGGCAATACCGGCCCTACCCCTGGGTCAGTGCCGTGGCCGGGACGAATTATTGCTTCATCGGCCTCGACGTCGATGACACCCGCAATCGCATTGTAGTATTCAGCGTGCTTGACAGCATCGGCAAGGGCGGCGCGCAGGTCGGCATTGAGAATATGAACCTGATGTTCGGGATCGAGCGAACCACCGGCCTGACGCGCCGCGCGTTGCACCCCTGAATACCGGCCACGGGCGCTACGATCTCAAGTGGTGCAGTAACAACAGCATCATCTTCAGCACGTTCAACAAGCGCACGTTTTTGCGAAAGCGCTTGTTACCCGGATCGATCTCGACGATGTTCTGCAGATCTCGGATCTTCAAATAGATACTCGAGAATAGCTGCTCGGTGGTCCAGCCAACATAGGCTTTGTACTGCGGTACGCGTTTGGTCGCCGCCCGACCTACTTTTCCTCTTTTTAACGAGTTGAAATTGAAGTTTGACTCGAGCGCGGCCTTGCATTGCGAGACCTCGAGCTTCTTGATCACCTTGTCGATCGGCGTGCCACCGTTCACGTAGAGCACGATCAGCCGGATATTGCCCTGCAGCTCGAGAAGCAACGCACGTTTGGTGCCCTTCGTGCCCTTTATCAGGGCATTCAGCGTATTGATGACCGACGCCGCGGTGCTGATTCCTTTCAGAATTGTCGCCGAGTCGAGCACGCCGTTGGTTCCTAGGACTTGTCTATAAGGTACGCTTGTCTTCTGCGTTGCGGAAAACGTCCGATGGCGTATCGTAGCATGGTGCGCGGCAACTTTTTGTAATGCCTTATAAGGGCATTGCCCTCGCCGTGCTCCGCCGCAGCGGTATGCGCTCGCCTGCGAGCTTTTCTAATTTCCTTCGAATTTCCCTTGAGGTCACGATGCCGACGTAAAGCGCGTTCGTCGCTCAACGATCTGCGGGTGCCCGCACCGTCCGTGCCGTGGCATGCCAGCGCCGCAAAAGCTCAACGTCAACGCATCCCCGGCCGTAAGCATCGCCGTACAATAGACGAAACGGTTGTCCCAGCTCGCCGAGGTCGCTCAGTACGGCACGGGCGCCGGTAAAGTCCTCGCCGACGGTGAATCCGCTCACCGTGATCACTGTGGGGATGCCGGCGTCGAGCGCCGCCTGCAGGCCGATCGCCGAATCTTCGATGGCGAGACACGCCGGGGCCTCAAGGCGCATTCGTGTTAACACCCAGTAGTAAATATCGAGGGCCGGTTTCTTTGTCGACACACACTCGCCTGCGCCGATCACTTCGAACCAATCCATGGCCTCGCGCCCGACAGTGGTTTCCAGCAGCACGGCGATATTGCGCAAGCTCGTGGTGGTGGCGATGGCGAGCCGCAGTCCGCAGGCACGCGCCTCGCGCAGCAACCGCATGACGCCCGGGCGCAAGCCAAGCTCCCCGGCGCGCACGATCTCGGCGAAGCGCCGCGACTTGTCGGCATGCAGCCGCGCTACGAGTGCGTCCAGGTCACTGTGCCGGGCGAACTCCGGCTGGTGCGTGGCTATGTAATGGCGGATGCGCTCGCGTCCTCCCGCCACCTGCAGCAGGCGCCGATAAAGCGCAGGGTCCCACACCCAGTCGAGACTGGCGGCCCGGAACGCGGAGTTGAACGCCGCGCGGTGCGATTCCTCCGTCTCCGCCAATGTACCGTCGACGTCGAACAGCAACGCCTCAAGCATTACGCAGCCCCGGCACGGTCAGTGTCTGCGCTCATGCCAAATTACGACTCGTTTTGATGGTGGTCCCCCACCCACGGGGCAGTTCGTGGCAACCATCTCGGCACATTTTTCAGGTACCGCTTATACGGTTCACCGAATCGTTTTATAAGGCCGGGTTCTTCCGAGAATATGAAATAGAGGTGGTTGAGCACAAAGAAAAAAACGGCGAACAATGCGATTGCCAACGATCCCGTCACAATACTCTCGCCGACAAGAACGGTAAGCACACCCGTAATCATCGGGTTTCGTACGTACCGATACGGCCCCTCGACGACGAGTTTCTGCGCAGGGTCCCACGGTGCCAGCGTGCCTTCGCCGACCGTGGCGAACAGGTACACCGTGACAACGAGCAAAATCATCCCTGCCAGCAAAAACACGATGCCGGCAAAAAAAATAATCCCGTAAGCAGCACTCGCGGTATTCCAGCGAGTGTCCACATGGTAGAGCAAAAGAAGCACCAATCCCGGAATGATGCACAGCGCGACGAATGGCAGCGCCAGGATCGCTCGTAAATGGCGGAGCTTGTGCATGTGCGGTGCCCGTTAGGGTGAAGGAGCTATTCTTTCCTGCTCACGTTTAAAGGAAACTCAATTCCTCCCATGGTGCCCGAGTGTCTTGGTTACGAGCTCGCGCGCTGGGTATTGGGCTCGCCCAGTGCCTCGGCCATCAGTGTGCGAACGCGCTGGGCGAGGTCCTGGGCCGAGAGCTCCTCGAAGCTCTCCGGCGGGATCGGATCGAGCACGGTGATGCGGATCGGGTGCCGCTCCTGGAGCACGAAACCTCGCTTCGGCAGTGCCTCGCGCGTCCCCTGGATCAGCATCGGCTGCACAGGGCTGCGGGTGCGCAGCGCAAGCTCGAAGGCACCGGGGCTAAAGGGGCGCAAGCGCCCGCTAGCGGATCGCGTGCCTTCGGGAAACATCATGACCGAGCTGCCCTGCGCCAGCGCCTTCTCGCATGCCTCCATCATCCGCAGCACGCTGGCGCGGTCGCCGCGCTTGAGCTTGATGTACCCGTTCAGCGACATATTCCAGCCGATGAAGGGCACGCGAAAATTCTCGACCTTGGAGACCCACTTGAAGTGCGCGAAGGTGCGAAAGAGCACCAGGATATCGAGCAAGGAAAGGTGGTTCGCGACCATTACGCAGGCCCGGTTCGCTTGGATCTTCTCACGGCCGACGATGGTGACCGGCCACGCCGGATTGAGCCAGGTATAAAGCGAGGCCCATAAGCAGGTAAAGAAATGTAGTAGCCGCCTGCGCGGGTCAAACGGCAAGGTCAGCGCCCAGAGCAAGAGTGCGACCGGAAAGAGGACGGCGGAGCTGAGCGCCACGAACACCCAAAAGAGCGTGGAGTAGAGCCGGCGACCCATTGCGCGATGCTATCCCTTGCATCCTCCAGGAGCACCGCAAACACGATCGCAGCCCCGCAGCGATCCGTGGTGCGGGGAGGCCATCAGCGGCCTCGGACGCGACTGGTTCAGTCCTATGCTGACAGCGAACAATAAATTTACCCTGTTTTTTTATGCGTTCTCTTATGACCAAAGGTCAGTGCTGAGGTAACGCTCACCCGTATCCGGGAGGATTGTGAGCAGCACCTTACCCCTCGCGTCTTTCCGCAACGCGACCTTGATCATCCCCGCGATGGCGGCGCCCGATGAGATTCCGGCGAAGATACCTTCCTGCGCGGCCAGGAATCGGGCCGCTTCATACGCTTCCTCCGTGGTGATGGGGACGATCTCGTCATAGATAGTGGTGTCCAGGGTGTCCGGGATAAAGCTGGGCGCCGTGCCCATGATCTTGTGCTTGCAGCCGATACCTTTGGAGAGGATCGGCGAATCTGCGGGTTCGGTGGCTATGATCCGCAGGCCGGGGTTCTGCTCGCGCAAATATCGACCTACCCCGGAGATGGTGCCCCCGGTTCCGGTAGTGCAAATCAGCGCATCGAGGTCGGCACCGAAATCATGCCAGATCTCCTCGGCGGTCGTCTTGTGCGAGGCGGGGTTGGCCGCATTGTAGTGCTGGCCGACAAAAAAATATCCTTTCTCCACCGCCATGCGCCGTGCCTCCTCAATCGCCCCCACCGTGCCTTTGTCGGCGGGCGTCAGGATGATCTCGGCACCGAACGCTTTCAGTATGGCCTTGCGCTCCTCGCTCATGTCTTCGGACATAACGAAGACGGCAGGGTAGCCCTTTACCGCGGCCACCATGGCGAGCCCGATGCCAGTGTTGCCCGAGGTGGGCTCGATGATGGTGTCGCCGGGCCTCAAGACACCACGTTGCTCGGCGTCCTCAATCATGTTCAGCGCGGGACGGTCCTTGACCGATCCTGCGGGGTTGAAGCTCTCGAGCTTCACCCACAGGCTGGCCGCAAGCGTGTCTTTGACCTTGTTCAGGCGGACGATCGGCGTGTTACCTATCGTCTGTAGGATATTGTCGAATTTCATCTCAGAGCAACCGTTATAATTTTGATAGACCGGCGCGCCGGCCGTTTGATTCCCGGCATAATACCTTTAACTTGCGCCATTGGATCTGCCAAAGAAAAATAAATCCATCCTATTGCGGCTGTCCCACAGGTCCCGGCTTGAAACGCTGAAACTCGTCAAGACTAAGAGGTGCCTTAGAATGGGCTGCGCTCGAGTGACATGGATTGCGCCTTTGTTTCCGAGCCCGTTGCAAGCCACGGATGCTGGCACCGAGCCTACAGGGGTGAGGCGGAGCGAGAGAAAGGTCCAGTGAACCTTGCTCCCGCCGAACGGGCTCGCCACG
>JBHHZP010000188.1:0-5898 GCA_046758085.1 Acidiferrobacterales bacterium | reverse complement strand
CGTGTTCACCGGCCAAGCGCAGAGCGTGCCAAGCGGCCGCCATGGCGGACTGCCCGTTGCCCTGGGGCACGTCGATCTGTTTGAGCAGGGCCAAACGGTCCTCTGACGGGGGGGCTCCAAGCAACGAGGCTAGCAGGCTGTAGGTATTGGCGCGGATCACTTGCTCCGCGTCCACCTCCATACCGCCACTACCTTCGTCTATTTTTGTTGAAGCACTTGCGTGCATATCGATCATGATCGGTACCTTTCAGAGCAAGAAGCAGGCCACTAAAAAAAGGAAAAAAACGGAAAGAATGGAACAAATTGGGTAGAAGGCCTTAATGATTCCGGCGGGTCGTTGCGAAGCTAGGACAAAATGATCCATCATGCGCCATTTTGACCTAAACGACCCGATTGGGGCTACGGCCCCTTGTGTACATCGATTCCTTTGTGATCGTGCTGAAACATGTCCTTGACCCGGCAGTCCTCACACATTTCCAGGCGACGCAGGGCATTCGCCTCCTGAAACATCCAGTGACCCTTCAGTTTCTCCTGCATGCGCGCCATCATGCTCTGGGTAGCGAACGGCTTGCCGCACACGACACAACAAAAAGGCTCCTCCTCGTTCAGAGTTTGTGTGGCCTGACGTTCCTCGGGATCGTAGACAAAGCGTGGCGCAAGCGAGATCGCGTCCTCGGGACACGCGGTTTCACAGAGTCCGCACTGAACGCAGTTCCACTCCGTGAACAACAATTGCGGTTGATCGCCGGCATCGGAAAGTGCGGATGCCGGGCACACCGACACGCACGCCATGCAAAGCGTACAAGCCGTACGGTTAACCTCAATCGCGCCGAACGGGGCACCGACCGGCAACGCAGCCGTGGGCTGGGGCGCCGGTGCCTGCGCGTACAGGTGGTCGACGGCCAGACGAATGCTAGTGCGTTTCTCATCGAGCGCCGCAAACCCGGCCGGCGGCAGGGTGGATTGCGGGATCAGCGCCTGCAGCGCTTCGAGCGTGACTGCATCTCCGTCGGTCATGATCAGTTGCAGCCGTTCGGGCGAGTGTCCCATCCCCGCCAGGATCGCGCCTGCGTACTCGAGCTGTACCCTCAAGGCGCCGAGCACCGAAGGTGCAATCGCGGGTGTGGCAAGCAGCACCACATGGCTGGCCCCATACGCCAGGGTCGCCAACCACGTGTCCATGCCGACGGCACCCACTTCCTCGATTTCGATCGGAATGAAATTCTCCGGCAAGCGCGCGGCAAGCCGCGCAACGTGATGCCGTCCCGCGGCAGCGTCATGCAACAACAGCGTTGGATGCTGCCCTCCTGCGTCGCGGTAGGCCGTGAGAATCGTGCGTGCCGCTCCCAGCAGATCGCTGACCGCTGGGTACGCATAGGTGATGGCGCCGCTCGGACAGACTGTGGCGCAGCTACCGCCACCCTGGCATAAGTAGGCGTCCACATCGATCTTGTCGCCGTCAGAGCTGATGGCGCTCGTCGGACAGGCATCGAGACAGCGCGTACAGCCGTGCAATCCACTGTTACCGTGGGCACAAATGTCCGGGTTGTAGCGGAAAAACTTGGGCTTCTCGAACTCGCCCACCATTTCCGGCAACTCTTTCAACATTTGGGCAAGGGCCTGCGGATCGCCACATGGTGCGTAATAACCAAGCGGCAAGGTGTCATGGCGCAAGTACGCTGGTTGCGTCAGATCCAACACCAGGTCGAAATGCTCCCGCCCGGTATGCAGATGACGCGCGAGATTGACCTCGCCATCAGGGGTATCCAGTAACGCGGTAAATTGCCCGAGGTGTCCGCTGAGTTGCGCCAACCTGCCGGTAGCGAGTGTATATTCCAACCCTTTTTTGTCCACGGGCAGCTGAGTGCTGCCAGGCTCGATCCCTCCAATAAGTACGCTGCAACGCAAATCACCTGAGAGCTGCTCGGCTAGGCCGATGGCCCGTTCTTCATCGCCGACCAACTTGAACTCATCGATAATCAGCAACGATCCGCTCGACCGGTAGGCCACCAGCGACGTGCTTTGTAGCACGCGGACGTTGCTGGCTTGCAGGGCGGCTTCGCGTGCGCGCCCATCAGCCGTTTCGCTGGGCAGTTTGAGTGTCCCGGCATGCTCCGGAGAAAAGGTCGTGGTGGTATCGTTGCTCATATCATCAAGCATTGGACGGGGTTTCGTCCTCAGGGACGTCTGTCGATCGCGGCTCCTCGACAAGCGGTTTTTCGTCCGGAGATTCTTCGCCTGCCGCAACGTCCGTCTCGTCAGTTTGCGCCGTCGATTCGCCCGGCCGCGCTTGGGCAAGTTTCTGGCGTGCCTCTTCTTGCTTGCGCTCCACCTGATGCCGCATGTCGGCGGTAATCACGTCACCAAGCAACTGGACCTTCCTGAAGTCCTCGTCGTAATCGTCAAGACCGTCCGTGATATTGAACGCCGGCAAGTGAAACAGCTTGCGCAGCGCCGCGCGCCGCAGCTGCTCGCTTACTTTCGGTGACATGAAGACGCTGTAATCGCTTTTTTCATCCAGCGATTCGATCGGGGGCATGTCGGCGTCGGTCTTTTCTTCGGTCGCGGCCGCCGTATCAGCGCCCGATTGTGTGTCCGGGGTGGAATGCGCGTCCGGCTGGGGTTCTCCGGGCGCTGCTTGTTCTCGCGCGCTCGCGACGGACTTGCGCCGTGACCAGCGTGCGAGAAATCCCTCCCCCCGTTCCGCCGGATCCGTGCGCTTATCGTCGACCGTGCGGCCGATCTTCTGATCCTCGCCCATAGGCCGATTCCTCCATCCAGTTTTTCCGTTTGCGTTTCTTTTTTGGTTTCGGCACGTAGTTATTCATTACAAAGCGCTCCAACCATTTATATATTTCCGGTGGTATCGGCACCGAGCACACCAAATCATCGGCTTCGGCATGCATATTAGCTTCAGCAGGATCCGCGGTAACCAAAAAGGGAGTGATCTCTGCCTCGTCGCTTTCCTCGCATACAACATAAAGCGATGGACTTTTGGCCAACAGGTTATACCAATAGCTTTCTGCAGCGTCTTTGAATAGCTCTATGCCAAGACCGGTCCACAGGTATTGCTCGCTTTTCTCGTCGGAGTGGATGAGCGTTTTCTGCCTTTCCGTGTCGATCACGCTTTTGGCGGCCACGACTCCAACTGCCTCCCATCGTGGCAATGTCCAGCGACCATGCTGGACTTGTCGACGCTCGACGATTACAGACACGGGAAAGATTGATGTAGACAAGCTTTGCTCTTTGGGCGGCGACATACGGCCTTTCGCCTTATCGGCTGGCAGTAAAGCTTCGGTTCGGATGCCACGTTACAGCAAATTACATACCACCCGCAATAGTGGCAGAAATCGGCTCCGATTTGACGTTACCGCAGCTCAGCTTTGAAGTTGCCGTGGTACAAAATAGACCATTGATCATTCGCCTGGGACAATATTACCCATTACGCTTAACCCTTCGGACAAACAAATCAGAAAAAGACTGCAGAAATATCCCCTAGTCCGGCAGGGGGTACAGTATTTGCATCGATGGCGGCGAACCGACATTAAGACATATCCCTGAAAGCTTGCGCCGGCCCAGCATTTGCCGGTAAAAGATGATCCTGAAAACTTGTTGGAGCACTTGGCCAGGCTATGATCGATAACCTCCGGCGGCGACCACGGGTCAAGGTATGACCCGTTCATACACCATCAAGCGTCCACCCGGCACGCCGGCGGTGTCGTTGATAGAAACATCGCCCACACCCCCCCGAGAGCAGGCGACTCCACCCGAGTTGTCCCGCTTCCTGAGTGTGAAACAGGTTGCCGAATACCTGCACCTGAACGAAAAGAAAGTCTACACGCTGGTGAGCGAGGGCAAGATCCCGGCCACCAAGGTCACCGGCAAATGGTTGTTTCCGCGCCACTTGATCGATCAGTGGATGCTGGAGTCCAGCCATGGCGGTGTGCTGACAGACCGCATGGTATTGGCGGGGAGCGATGATCCGCTCATTTACGGTGCCATCATGCAACTCGCTAACGAGATCCAGGCACGCGCCCTGATCAGCTACACCTGTACCGGCACCCAGTTGGGCCTTTCACTGTTGGCGCGACACCGCGCCGATGTTTGCGGCATGCACTGGGGGCCGGCGGATGAAAGCCGCAATCGCCACCCCGCCCTCATTCGACAGTATCCGCAACATCACGACTGGGCGCTCGTGCGGGCGTTTTACCGCGAGCAGGGGTTGATTATCTCTCCAGGCCTGGCCGAGCTGTCCGGGGATGTCAGTAATCTTTTCCTCCCCGAGGTGCGTTGGGCCATGCGTCAGGAAGGGGCGGGCTCACAGCGGTTCCTGAAAGAAACGCTTGCAAAGCACAGTATCGATCCTTCCACACTACACGCCAGCGCGCGCGCCCACTCGGAACGCGAGGCTGCATCGCTGGTGGCAATGGAGCAGGTGGATGTCGCACCCGGGGCGCGCAGTGCTGCTACCGAGTTCGGGTTGGATTTTCTGCCGATTGGCTGGGAGGCCTATGATTTTGCGGTCTACCGCAGCGTATACTTCCGTACCTTGTTTCAAAAGTTGCTGGACCATCTTAAGAGCGCCGAATGTCAGCGCCTGGCGCAACTGCTCGGAGGTTACGACTTCAGCGATGTGGGGCAGCTGGTATGGAGTGAGTGATTCGTGAACCGTGAGGAGGACCGTCAGTAGCAAGCGTCAAGTTTCAAGTAGCAAGTATAATCTCCAGGATTTTTTGTCACTTGCTACTTGCCACTTGTCATTTTATTTTTTCATCTGAAACACAGATATGGAATCTCAGCATAAAAAACTGGTTGACAAACTGAACCGACCCGTTTGTGACCTCCGCATCTCGGTTACGGACCGGTGCAACTTTCGCTGCGTGTATTGCATGCCCAAGGAAATCTTCGGTCCCGAGTACCAGTTCTTGGATCACGAGGCCGTTCTACGCTATGAAGAGATCGCGCGCGTCGCACGGCTTTTTGTGACAAGCGGTGTGACGAAAATCCGTTTAACGGGCGGCGAGCCATTGGTGCGCCGTCAGATTGAAAAACTGATCGACATGCTGGCGCAAGTGCCGGGGCTGGAGGACCTGAGCTTAACGACCAACGGCTCGGCGCTGACAAGGGCCAAGGCTCAAGCGCTGAAGGATGCCGGCTTGCGGCGCATTACTATCAGTCTGGATACGCTGGATGATGCCACCTTTAAGGCCATGAATGACGTTAACTTCCCCGTTGCGCGCGTGTTACAGGCGATCGAACATGCGGCATCGGTTGGCTTGTCGCCTGTCAAAATAAATATGGTGGTAAAACGCGGCCTCAACGATTCCAGCATTCTGCCTATGGCGCGTTATTTCCGCGGCAGCGGCCACATCGTTCGATTCATTGAGTACATGGACGTAGGCACCACTAATGGCTGGCGATTGGACGATGTCGTTCCTGCTGCCGAGATTGCGGACACGATTGACACCGAGTTTCCGATTGAACCCGGCAAGCCGAACTATCCCGGCGAAGTGGCGAGACGCTGGCGATACCGCGATGGTGGAGGCGAGATCGGCATCATATCCTCGGTGACGCAGCCGTTTTGCCGCGGCTGCACTCGCGCCCGGCTCTCGGCCGAAGGTTCACTCTACACCTGCCTCTTTGCAACTCGCGGCCATGATCTGCGCTGGCTGCTGCGCAGTGGTGCCTCTGACGAGTACATCGCCGAGGTGATTAACGCTATCTGGTCGCGTCGGGCGGACCGCTATTCCGAGATGCGCACATCGCACACGGCTGGTCTACCGAAGGTGGAGATGTCTTATATAGGAGGCTAGATCCGGGAACCACCCTCTCCGCAGCCCTCCCCCATTCAGGGAGAGGGAGTGGTCTTGCTTTTTTTGGCCCCCTTGGTCAAGCCGA
>JBHHZP010000187.1:0-5953 GCA_046758085.1 Acidiferrobacterales bacterium | reverse complement strand
TTGTGTAACCCATCTCTCCGGTATGAACTGTCACCCTTCTCTCGGGAAGGGCACATCCCAAGTTCCGAGTGCGTCGGGTTGCCGCTCGCGAGAGCGAGCACGGCGCTTGGCTCACCGTGTACCTCTATTGACATTTCGCCACGTTTCTTGCCTGGCCGCAGGACTATCTTGTGGATCAGCGCGCGAAGGAGCGTGCTTGCCTCGCGCTGAGTGTCGTCATCTTCGGTAAAAGCGACTTCAAGCGCGGATACCTTGCGGCGGTAAACATCAGCAAGCTTTGGATGCAGCTCAATGACTTTCGGAATTTCGCCATCATTCAAGGCAGCCGCGAGGTCCACTTTCCTTTGTTCGAGGTCGATCAAGGTCCGCCGCAAAGCCGGTGTGTCGGTGCCCTCCGCAATCGCCGCAACGATCCGCCGAATTTGGGCATCCGTATCCGACAACTGGCGCTCGGTTGCTGCGCGCGCCCCAATCCGACTCGCGCTCTGAAGCTTCAACTCGCGGTGAAATTCTCGAATAAACTCGGCGAGAAAATCCGGGTGCAGTAACCGATACTTGATGCCCGCAAGGACCCTCCGCTCGAGTGTTGTGGCAAGAATCTGATGGCCGTTGTCACAGGTGCCTTTTTCCCGGCGCGCAGCGCAACCGTACCGGCCAGGGCGAACGATCGTGAAGGCGCCGCCACATACGCTGCAACGCAGAAGTCCGCTGAGCAATCTCTTTGGTCGCCGACTCTTATGTGCGAGCTGACTGCCCCACCGAGCCTTTAGCGCTTGCACCTGGTTCCAGATCTCGTCCGTGACGATGCGAAGATTTGGAACCACAACGACGACCCACGTCTCTTTGGGGTTGATCCGAGAAAGGCGCCTGCCGGTCTCCGGATCCTTCAGCATTCGGATCCGGTTGTAGATGAGGAAACCGACATAAAGCTCATTTTGCAATATGCCGTTGCGGCGCCCACGGTGTCCGTTGATTGTAGAGGCATTCCACTGCCCGCCTCGTGGGGACGGCGCGCCCTCCCGATTGAGATCAGCGGCAATCGCGCGAGGTGACTTGCCGCCCACGTATTCTGTGAAGATCCGGCGTACGATCGCTGCTTGGTCGGGGCTTACCCGGCGTTTGCCGCGAACCAGGTTCCCTTCAGCGTCCAGCTCACGCACGACCTCGTAGCCATAAGAGAGGCCGCCGGCGGAAAAACCCGCGGCGACGCGCCCGCGCTGGCCACGCCGAATCTTAACTGCGAGGTCCTTGAGAAACAGGGCGTTCATCGTGCCCTTGAGGCCGATGTGAAGCTCGCTGATCTCGCCCTCCGTGAGGGTGATGAGCTTGATGTTGGCGAAGGAGAACTGCTTGTAGAGGGCGGCGACGTCCTCCTGGTCACGCGACAGCCGATCGAGGGCCTCGGCGACGACGACGTCGAACTCGCCACCGCGTGCATCCTTGAGCAGCTTCTGGTAGCCCGGGCGGAGCCGTGAGGCGCCGCTCATGGCGTGGTCGGTGTAGGTCGCGGTGAGCGTCCAACCCTCCTGTCCGATCCGTTCGCGACACAAGCGGACCTGGTCCTCGATCGAGGCGTCACGTTGGAGTTCGCTCGAGTATCTCGCGTAGATCGCGGCGCGCATGGCATTCACCTGCTTTCTGACAATATCTTTGATTGACGCGTCTCCCGACGCAGGGCCAAGAGTGATCGCTGGTAGGTACGTCCTGCCTCGACGCTTTGGGCCTGGTTATAGTGTTTCTCGTTCGTCGAGTGAGAGGCATGCCCCAGTAGGGGACCGATAACTCGAACGTGCTCGGGATCTTCGATCGCGATGAACGTTGCGGCACAGTCCCGGAAGAGATGAGGATTGAGCGGCCATCCAAATGCGCGCTCCGTCACCTTGGTGATGCGACGGTAGGTCGCCTTGCTACCCATGATCTGCCCATACCATGTTACCCACAGGTGGTCCGTCTCTCGGCGGCGAAGGAGTGCTGGTCGCCAGTGGTCGAGATACCTCTCGAGATACGGGGCGAGCTGGTCGGGGAACGGTAGCTCGAGTGGTTGACGGTTCTTGACCTCGTGGGCCTCGAACTCGAGAAGCCAAGTCTCGCCATACCGAACGAGGTGATGGCCGATGCGAATCGAAGCCAGATTCGATACCCGAAGAGGTCGAACGGCTAGCAGAGCGATCATCAAGCCATCACGGTATCGCACGGCCATGAGGTCGTGATCACCCTCCGTTGCTCCCTCGACTGCAACCATGTGCTCAAGCCCCCAGTGGAAGACGTCCGCCGATGGCACGAGCTTGGGCCGCTTGTTCACCGCGGGCCGCGCCCGCGTTCGGAGCCGGGTGACCAAGTCGGCTAACCACTGCCAATCTTTCTCGGGCGTCATAGCCGAGATCACGGCGCGAAGTTCGCCGATCCGCGCCACCACGGTGTAGGGGGCGAGCCCCTGTGCCGCCAGCAGTTCCAGATACCGATGGACCGCATCTTTCGTTACACGGTCTGCAGGGTGTTGCTCCGGATCGATGCCGCCGTGGCGATCAACAAAATTCAGCCAGCGTCCGTAGCCGCGGCGGTTTTTGTGGCGGGTTGCGGGGGACCAGTGCGATGCCATGCCGCATTCATCGAGCACGTGGCCAGCGCGCCGCATCATCTTCCATGCCTCGCGGTCCGCCGACGGCCAGTCGTCGACCTTCAGACAGCGGCGGGCGGGGTCGTCGTAAGGTCTGATCATCGCAGCTTGTTCCGGCGGCGCCGGATCTTCGTGGGAACAGCGGTTCTTCGCTGCTCGAGGATGACCTCGTCGAAATGACGCGCCGCGGCCTTGGTCTCGAAGCCAGTGTAAAAAGCGGTGGTCGTGTCGATGGTCCGGTGACCCAGAACGCGTCGGACAACCTCGTACGATCCTGGATTTAAATCTAGGTGTATCTTGGCCCCGATGTGACGCATGAGATGGGCATTCACCTCGAGACCCGTGTGCTTGTAGACGATCCGCTTCAGTTGTAGCCCGAGGCTGCCTGGACGCTTTGGTCCACCGTCTCGGCCGGGGAAGATCCATTCACCCGGGTTGCCGCCGCAAAGCAGGGTTCGATATTCATCCAGATACCGTGCGACCAGCTGGGCGCTTTCCTCCGGCAACTCGAACTCGATCGGCTCGCGGTTCTTGACCTCGTCGGACGGGATCGACAGCAGGAGGCGCCCCTTGCGGCCAGGTCCCGTCCAGAAGAGAGTCTCGCCGAGCCTGAGGTTGGCGAGATTGCCGATCCGCAAGGGGCACATCGTCAGAATCTCCACGGCCACGGCCATCTGCATGAGGACCGCCGCCTTGCGGCCCCGGGCGCGTTTGGCGAGCCCCTCCAGGCGGGCGGGAAGAAGCAGGAACTCCGAGATGTTCGCCGGATCGTCGAACTGCCGCAGGCGACGACGATTCTTGTCGCGGAGACCATGAATTTTGACCTTGATGCGCGAACATATGCGTCGCAGCTCCTCGAGGTGCTCGGGGGAGACCTTCACGTGGTGGGTGGCGATCGCCTTGATGGCCATGGCGCAGCCATAGATGGCCTCTGTCGGCTGATCATCATTGCGGCCCAACATGAACCGCAGCGCCTCCTTGAAGTTCTCTATCTCGGCCAGCACCGCCAGTCCGGTGATCCGCCCAACCGGGACGTTGCGGCGCACCAGGGCCGAAGCAAACATCCGAATCTGAAAAGCTCTGTGATCAAGGGTCGCCGGGCGCAAGGGCCGGGGCACTGCATCGTCGGCGAGGGGATCATCGCCTCGCAACCGGCTGAGCCAACGGTCGAGGTCGTTCCGGAATGACTCGGGGAATGCCTGTAACGGAAACGTCCAGCCCTCGTGGCGATTCGCCCGCTTGCTCAACAATCGCGGGGGCCATCCATCCGTCTCCCTGCTGGCGCGGTTCCAGGCGTAGATGGTTTGCCGAACCGTTGTCTCGGGATCCTTGACGAAGCTCTCTTCAACGAGCGCCCGGTGAAGGCGCTCGATCGTCACGTCGCCGACATTCTCTGGATTGATTTCCAGGGCGCTGCAGAACCTAAAGAGCCGAGACAACTTCCAGCGGGTCTGGTCGTCCTTGATCGTGCCCCACAGGGTCTGCCAGGCCGGGCGCAGCTGCTCGACGTGTCGGGGTATCGATGTGGTGAGACCCAGATGCCGCAGCGCGAATTTGACATCCGACTTGATATTCCCGAATCGCTTCTCGGATATGGCCGCCTGCGCGGGGTGGATCTGCTCCAAGCGAGGGCGTAGAGCGCCGAGGCTGGCCGGCGTGGTGTTCGGGTCGAGCTCGAGCAGCCGCATCAAGCATCGTATGGCAGACACGAGATCGCGGCGCCGGGCTGGTGTCAGGTCCGTGTCGGTGGTGATCCTTGCTATAGCGTCGTAAAAGGTCGGCGCATTTGCGTCGATGAACGGATTAAGATCAACCGGCTTGAGGCGGCGATCATAGGTCATCGGGACTACTCCAAGGTGACAGCGCAGGCCTCGGGAGGACTGCAGCGGACAACGTGTCCGAATCGGGAAATCGTAGCACAATAATTGTCGGCAATTGTGTGCGGACGTTCTCCCGACACCCTCACAAGTTATTGACATAGCGTGAAATAATTGGACAGCTGTGGACACGAGACTCGCCTCTCAATCCGCCCGGTTGATACGCTCGTAGGCCTCGAGATCGGCCTCAGTCACGCGCACCAAGCGGCCAAATCGATGGGCGGTGAGTCGGCTGCTCGCGATTACCCGGCGGACGTGGCGCTTTGAGCACTGCCACCGGTCGGCGATCTCGGGGACGGTCAGGTAGCGTACGCCGAGCCGCTCACGTGATTTTGTGGTGTTCATCGCGGGGGGACTCCTTCGGCATCGAAACCGGAATTGGATCGATTTGGATTGGGGGCGATGCGTGAAAGGGGTGCTGTGAGTTCTCTCGCCGCCATACGGCCGAGCAGACGCGCCAGAGGCTTTAGAACTGGCAACGAGGTTTGGGTGTCATGCTCAGTCGGCGTCGGCACAGCGTTTTCCTTTGGCTGTGCCGCCGATCAGAACCGAGATCGAAATTTCGGCGCAAGTTATGGTTTTCGGCGCTCTGGCCGGATAGAAAGTGTCTATATGTCAGTCGGTTGGCCGCTAATTTTGGCCGCAATTTCGGCGATCGATGACGGGCGTGTGGAATCAGCCGTTCCGAGCGGTCCAATTCTCAAGCCACATACTGATGTGGTTTCGGAGAGTAGAGCCGGGTGGAAGAAACGCCTTACCGAGCTGTTCTTTGAGATAGGCGATCACTACGCTCGGCCGCTCGAAACCGGCTCGGCCCTTTTGCTCGAAGAGCGTCTCGAGGTAGGCGTCGATGTCAGAATATTCATGCTTGCGTGGCCGTCCGGCACCTTTCCTTCTGCGACCCGGACGAGACTTGCTCGGGTTTTCGAGCCATTTGATGAACCGCTTTAACTCATCGCGAAGCACGTATACTGGAGATGACGCCGCCGCTTTTCCACCGTCCTTGAGCACTCGATCACAGTCGGCCCTCGCGGCACGCGGAACGATATGGAGGGGAATCTCGGTATCATGCTCGGCAACGTCCATATCCCCGATCCACCCGTCATAAACGGGGAACGACCAGGCGTCCCGCCACCATTCCGGCCATTCGTCGGGTTCAATCGGAACTTCTCGGTCCAGTTCAAGACGGTACGGGTAACAGACCGCCCGTAGTTTCCCTTGCCGAAGATAGTCGGAGAGATCCTCTCGTTTACAGCCGAGAGGTTTTAGGACTTCGAGCACTTCCGGCAGGCTAAACCGGTCTTTGGGAGGAATAACAGCGATTGATCTGTGCGACATGTTGGCGATCCGTCATTTGTGCCGCCTGTAGCTTAGCCATTACTCGGTCTATGTACCCATTCCTACATTAGGGCACCTCGATAAATACGGCTGCTCGGCCTCTTCTGGGCGATCAAGAGTA
>JBHHZP010000186.1:0-5953 GCA_046758085.1 Acidiferrobacterales bacterium | reverse complement strand
GGGGTCGGGTCTTGTTTTTAATAGTTTTCTGGAACCTAACAAGCGTCGGAGCAACGCAACCAAATAAAAACAAAACCCAACCTGCAAAAATAAGCCCTGCATTGGAGCGTAGACGCCGCTTTTCGTGGAGGAAATGAACGCTTTAAGGAGGAAGCCCTCGTCCCGCGCGCATCGGGTTTTTCTGCCAAATAGACTGAAACTCGAATATCCGCGCGCCGTGATACTCAAGGCACGCGCCCCAGGAAAAAGTAGAATGTCCCCTTTTTCCTCGTACGTCTCGGGTATAAGGCGGGGGAAAGTGGCCTCGTGCAGCAGATCAGGGCTAACTGTAAGGCTTGCGTCCCTTAACCGTGCTCGAAGTGGGTGCCGCTACGATCCTTGGGGTCAGGGTCGAGGCCGAGGTAGCGCTTGCGTAGCGCGTCCCACATAGCCAAGCGCGACCAGTCCGGCTGGGCGAGCGGTTTCATGTCGTCGGAGAGAAACGGGCTCGGCAGGAACACGGTCATCTGTTGCTCGCCCTCGCCGTTGAACAGCCGCAGGCCCCAGCTGTTGGCGCTGCCGTCAGCCTTGAGCTGGCGATAGAGCTCAGCGCGCGCGGTACGACGATGCGCCGCCAGATCCGGTGGTGTCGGGTGCGTACGACTGCCTTTGGTCGGTCCGATACAGAGATGAAAGTGCCAGGCCCCGAAGTCGACGGTGATGTAACCGTCGTAGAGCGAAATCTTCCTCGGTGCAGCGGGCGCGCGGATCTCCCAAGCTGCGCCCTGGATCAGCGGGCCAAAGTGGATCACCTGCCAGTAATTGTCGAATACGTCGCGCAACAGCGCGAACAGCGTGTCCTCCAAAGTATCGAGAGCGAACACGTCGAGCGTGCCCATGCCAGGCTCGACAATCGTTTCCGCAGCAGCCATCACGTCTTCCCTTGCCCCGCCTACAAGTGTATCGATGCGCGACGGCGCCGACCGGGTGGAAAATGAAAGAATTCTGGGGTACCGTTTGTCACCGGTAAAACCTCTTCCTTTTTCAATTTAGGCGATTGAATTATAAAGGATTAAAAGCTCCGGGGTCGGGTCTTGTTTTTAATAGTTTTCTGGAACCTAACAAGCGTCGGAGCAACATAAACAATTAAAAACAGAACCGAACCTGCGAAAATAAGCTCAGTATTCGAGCTTAGACGCCGTTTTTCGTGGAGGACAGGAACGTTTTAAGGAGCCCGCCCTGTGCCACGCGCGCATCGGGTTTTTCTGCCAAATCCTATCTGGCACATCACCCACCGGTGCCATAAGGAAGACTTTCTGGTCAAGTTCGCCAAAGACCGCAAGCGTTGGCTGTGCTGGCTTTTTGAGGCCAAGAAACGTTTCGGATTTTGTGCATTGGGAGTGGATTTGAATAAACTCAGTGCGTTGTGTAGGTCCGAGCCAGCTCGGATCGGACCACCGCGGCATGATTCCGTAGCTTTTCCTGTAGCCGACGCAATGGTGCGATGATGCGATAATTTAGGTCTCGTCCATGCCCCGCACTGCAGACATCCCCAGGTTTCACTCGGCCTGTCCCCATGACTGCCCGAGCACGTGTGCGCTGGAGGTCGAGCGCCTCGATGCGCATACCGTCGGACGTTTGTACGGCGCCAGGGACAACGACTACACCGACGGCGTGATCTGCGCCAAAGTGGCGCGCTACGCCGAACGCGTCCATCACCCCGATCGCTTGCGGGTACCGTTGCGCCGCGTGGGCCCCAAGGGCGAAGGGATGGGGGCCTTTCGACCGCTTTCCTGGGACGATGCCCTGGACGAAGTTGCCGAGCAGCTCGCGCGCACGGCCGCGTGCTACGGCACGGAAGCGGTCTGGCCATATTTTTACGCCGGCACCATGGGGCTCGTGCAGCGTGACGGCATCGACCGGTTACGCCATACGATGAAATACTCGCGCCAACACTCCACCATCTGCATTACCTTGGTGGATGCCGGTTGGAACGCAGGCACCGGCATGAAACGCGGCGTCGATCCGCGCGAGATGGCCGAGAGCGATCTCATCGTCGTGTGAGGCTGCAATCCAGTCAGCACCCAGGTCAATGTCATGCGCCATATCGCCAAGGCCAAGCGCGACCACGGCGCCAAGCTGGTCGTGGTGGACCCCTATCGAACGGCTACGGCGGAAAAGGCGCACACGCATCTGATGCTTCGCCCCGGCACCGATGGGGCGTTGACCTGCGCGGTGATGCACGTATTGTTTCGGGAGGGCTATGCGGATGGCGATTATATGCACGCCTATACCGATGTCCCCGAGGAGCTGGAGCGCCATCTGGCGACCCGCACACCGGAATGGGCCGCCGCCATCACCGGCCTGAGCGTCGATGAGATCGAAGACTTTGCGCGCTTGTATGGACGCACGAAGCGCTCCTTCATTCGCCTTGGCTATGGTTTCTCCCGCTCCCGCAACGGCGCCGCCAATGTACATGCGGTGAGCTGCCTGCCGGCGGTCACAGGGGCGTGGCGATACCGCGGCGGTGGTGCGCTTTACAGCAACCACGGCTTCTACAAGATCGACGACGGTCTGATCAGAGGCGCGGACGCCCTCGATCCCGACACACGGGTGCTGGATCAATCGCGTATCGGCCCCATCCTTTGCGGCTGCGACGAGGACCTCCGGGGCGGCCCGCCGGTGGCAGCACTTTTTATTCAGAACACCAACCCCATGGTCGTGGCCCCCGAATCGCTCAATGTCCGCAGAGGGTTCGAAAGGGAAGACCTGTTCGTGTGCGTGCACGAGCAGTTTATGACGGAGACGGCGGCGATGGCCGACATCGTGCTGCCGGCGACGACCTTCCTGGAGCATGACGATATCTACAAAGGCGGCGGGCATACGTATTTGCAGGTCACCCGCAACGTGATCGAGCCTTACGCCGAAAGTCGGTCGAACCACTGGGTCATCTGCGAGCTCGCCAAGCGCCTGGGCGCGAAGCATCCCGGCTTCGAGATGACGGCCTGGGAGCTGATCGACGAAACCCTGAAGCGCTCGGGCTGGCCGGATGCCGAGACGATCTATCGCAATCACTGGCACGATTGCGCGCTCGATTTCGAGACCGCCCATTTTCTGAACGGCTTCGAGACACCGGACAAGCGTTTCCATTTCAAACCGGACTGGGCACGTGTGGGCGCAGCGCATGCCGCGATGCCGGCGCTGCCCGATCATGTCGCTACTATCGACGAGGCCGATGAGGAGCACCCGTTTCGTCTGGTCGCGGCGCCAGCGCGCAACTATTTGAACACCACCTTCACCGAAACACCGACCTCGATCAAACACGAGGTTCGCCCGACGGTGTTGATCTACCCTCGTGATTGCGAGGCGCTGGGCATTGACGCGGGTGATCGCGTACGGCTCGGTAACCGGCTCGCCACTGTGGTGGTGCATGCGAAGCCGTTCGACGGTGTGCAGCCGGGCGTGGTCATCATGGAGAGTGTTTGGCCCAATGATGCTTTCGAAGAGGGCATAGGCATCAATGCACTGGTGAGCGCCGATCCGGGCCCGCCCGACGGCGGCGCCGTCTTTCACGACACCGCCATCTGGATCAGGCAGGCCGAGATGCCGCGCACGGTTTAAACGGAAGGGGTCGAATCAGGATTTAAGCTTGACCTTGGAGATCCCGCACAATTTCAAGAACTCGGTGAGCTGGTGACAGCTATTTATGCCACCGTACATACATACAAGTACATGCGGATTCATTCCGCACTAAAAATGCCGCCGGCAGTGTTTGCCGTTCGGCATCAACAATTAATTGAAAGATCGAAACCCCCCCTAACTCATGTGACACAACTGTGTCCAACGAATGGGGTACCTGCCAATACAGACATCTCACTGCAGGGGTCCATAAGCTCGGGGGGGACCCCCAGGAGCGGCGATCTCGAGTCGACGCACAGCCAGGTACCCCATACGCCGGCTGACTGGCCGTCCGCTGACCTTGACAAATACAATATATTGTGACTAACCTCCCAATTATACGCAAGATATTGAGGATTCATGGGCATGACGGCAGAAAAACTCCTGGCGGCGATCGATGAACGGGGCCCCGAAGACTGCCCAGCCTACCTCGAGGAAGACGGGGAGTCTGCGCCAGAGTACGACCTTGAAACCGCCCGGAATATTGAGCGGTTGCGGGAGGATTGCAAGGAAAGAGCTGCCACGATTGCGGCGGCTACCTAGAGAGTGGACGCAGAACTATCGCACGACCCTGAATGTAGAGGGTTACGGTATCAGGTTTTTAAAGCCAGCCAGGCTTTCAGTAGAAGCGTAGTCACAAGTAGCACCGATCACGTAATCACACAAATAGCGAGGACGGATAAATGGCAATGGCAACCAAACTATCGACGAAGTCAGAGGTCTACAGCTACATTTCGGAGCGCACCAGTCTGAAGAAGAAAGAGGTGGGTGCGGTGTTCGACGCACTTTCCGGCATTATGGCACGGGATCTCAAGTGGGGTGCGGGCGCTTTTCGGGTCCCCGGGCTAATGAGGATCAACACCGTGTACAAACCCGCCGTGCCGGAACGCAGAGGCATTAACCCCTTTACGAAGGAGGAGACCACCTTCAAGGCCAGACCGGCGCGTATCGTTGTCAAGGTCAAGCCCTTTAAGGGCTTGAAGAAGATGGTCTGACCATCCCCCGCGCCGCATAGTTCGTGCAAATCGACAGCCCCGCGTCAGTGAGGGCGTCGAGGCAGGCGCTTAAGGCGCGATGGGTGCCCTCCTCATCCTCGCCCGTCAGCCGGCTGTAGCCGGCGACGTGGGCATAGATGGGCATAAAGGTTCGCGGCGAGCTTGCGGGGCAGTGGCTTTGATGCCATCGGGGGGCGACGGAAAGGGCACCCCGGACTCTGCGCCCCGCATAGTTTACCCCACATGCGGGGTTCCCTCGCTTGGCGCTTGTCTCAGACGGTCCGCGCAAGGCACGGGTTCCTGTGCCTGGGGGAACGCGGGCTTGCTGCGCTTCGCTCTCCGTGCTCCCGCTTGCAAGTCCGGGGCTCGCCGTCCGTGGCGAGCCCGTTCAGCGGGACAAAGGTCCACTGGACCTTTGTCTTAATCCGCTTCACCCATCTCGCGCCACTTCGGGCGTGTTCTTCGCCTTCGTGCCTCCCTCGGCTTGAGTAAGGGGGTCAAAAAACCCTCCAAGACGGTTCACGCATCACGATTCACGGACCTATGGCTCGGCTTGACCAAGGGGGCGAGAAAACGTACCGCTTTACGCCTCACGACTCGCGGTTCACGGATTACGGTTCACGCATCACGGACTCGTGGCTCCGTGAAAGACGTCAAATCCTGCAACACACCCCGTCCTCACAGGCCCACGACCGATTTACTTGCGCTGAACGTTGTTTGCACGATGCCAAATCGTCTACTGGTCAAACACGCGGGCGTCTCGCCGTCATAGAAAATACAAATTAAGCAATGCGATATAGGGAATACTTAGGAAATGACGTTAACGTCATTTAGTGACCGGTCTTGACAGGGGTAAATCGCCTGTGCGACGGTGATGCGCACACAAGCCGGATCCGCGGCCATGAGAGTTACGTAAATAAGTAAAGAAGCCGCGGGAGAAGGGGGGCAGGTGTATTTCTCGTTCGCGCTATCCGCATTTTTTATAAAATGCCGGCCCACTGGCTTTCGCCTCACGCACAAGCGCAAGACAACGACTCCTCGCACTGATCGTTTCGCCCTGGCCGGGTGCTGCGCCATCGCGGTTTTGTGCCTGGCAGGCGCAAGCGCACCCGCGCAGGCTATTGAGTTCTTCAACACCGCCGAGACGGCCAGCGCCGCCTGCAACGCCGAGCGCGCCAGGCTCCAGCCCTCGCCTCCGAACTGCCACCAGTTGCGTTGCGATCATTTTGCCGAGGTTCCGGTTGAGGGCGAGGTCATTGGCCCAGGCTTTGACCTCAAGGATCTGTGCGCCGGGTTCACCA
>JBHHZP010000185.1:0-6112 GCA_046758085.1 Acidiferrobacterales bacterium | reverse complement strand
CGTCGCGTCTTGATCGCACAGGCGTTAGTCCACAAACCCGAGGTGGTTGTCCTCGACGAGCCCACTGCCGGAGTCGATGTGGCATTACGTAAATCACTATGGACTTTCATCCGCCGGCTGCACCAAGAAGGCCACACCATTGTACTGACGACTCATTATCTGGAAGAGGCAGAAGCGTTATGTGATCGTATCGCCATCTTGAACCACGGCAGTATTATCGCGCTGGACAACACTCAGGGTCTCCTATCCCGAGGCATCGGCAACAAGGTTCATATTTCAATTACCGTAGCGGAGCCGATAGCCACGTTACCGGCCACATTGATGACGAATTTGCTATCCACAGACGGTACGCGGCTCGAGTTCCGCCTCGACAAAAGCGTAGACTCCATCGGGGGGCTACTGCAAGAGCTTGGCCGCGCCGGTGTTGTCATCATCGATCTGCACACTGAGGAGCCGGACCTGGAAGATGTCTTCCTGGAGCTTACCCGCGAGCGGGCACTATGAATGTTTGGGGCTTTTACACGCTTTTCTATAAAGAGTTGCTGCGATTCAGCAAGGTAGCGTTTCAGACGCTGTTGGCGCCCGTCGTGACAGCGTTGCTTTACTTGCTGGTATTTTCGCATGTCCTGGAGGGCCGCATTGAGGTCTTTAACGGAGTGAGTTACGCAGCATTCCTTGTGCCCGGGCTGATAATGATGTCCGTGATACAAAATGCGTTCGCCAACAGCTCCTCGAGCCTGATCCAATCCAAGGTTACGGGCAATATTGTCTTTATCCTCCTGGCGCCGCTTTCGATCTATGAGTTTCTGCTGGCGTTTGTGCTGGCGGCCGTCCTACGGGGCGTGATAGTAGGGGCGGGTGTATTCCTCGTCAGCGTCGTGCTTGTGCCGCTGCCGGTGCACTCACCGGTTTTGATGCTGGCGTTTGTGTTGCTGGGAAGCGCGGTGCTGGGTGCCTTGGGTGTAGTCGCTGGTGTTACGGCCGAGAAGTTCGACCAGCTCGGGGCATTCCAGAATTTTGTGATCATGCCGCTGTCATTCTTAAGTGGCGTATTCTACTCGATACATTCCCTGCCGGACTTTTGGCAGCAGTTGTCCCGCTTTAACCCGTTCTTCTATATGATTGACGGTTTTCGCTATAGCTTTTTCGGCATCTCCGACGTGGACCCCGTATTCAGCCTGGCGATAGTGGGGTTTTTCTTCTTCGTTGTCGCCGGGGCAAGCCTGCTGATGCTGCGCAGCGGATACAAGCTGCGCTATTAACCCATGCGGGCAATGCCCTGGCGGTGGCGCTTGTCAATCCCGGCTTTCCGGTAGTCGCAAGCAGCTAAGAGCGTGGGGCGTGCCGCACCCTCTCGACGGGATAGACCTCCGCTACCGCTCTTGGTGGCAGCCATCGCCCTTTAATTCTCGACTTGCGTGGCGTATGCTGTGCGCCCTTGAAATAATGGGAATCGGATCAATAATAGGGATCTAGCCACGATGCAGCCGGAGCAGATCAAACAAATAATCGAGCAGGGCCTGGCCGGAGCGCGCGTCAGCGTCGCCGGAGACGGCCAGCATTTTGAAGCAGTGGTTGTGTCGGATATATTTGCAGGCAAATCCATGGTCCAGCAGCATCAACTCGTGTACCAGGTGCTCGGGGATAAGATGAAAGCCGATATTCACGCCCTATCGCTGCGCACCTATACTCCGGAACAGTGGGCCCAGGCAGCGGACCAATCCATATGATCGTATCGCTTGAGGGCACAATCGGTGAGAGAGGTTCAATATGACGGTTGAAGAGACAATCAAGCAGCAGATCGATTCCGACAAGATCGTTTTGTACATGAAGGGGACGCCACAGGCCCCGCTTTGCGGATTTTCCGCGCGCACGACCCAGCTTTTGCAAGCCTGTGGCGTGACGTTCACGGCTATCGATGTGCTGGCGGACCCGCATATTCGGGAAGGCATTAAACAATACTCCAACTGGCCAACGATACCGCAGCTCTACGTTGACGGACAGTTCATTGGCGGATGTGACATCATCACCGAGCTGTTCCAGAAAGGAGAGCTGCAAAAGATCGTTAGTGCTGCACAGAGCTGATCTGTGGTTTGCGTCGCGTGTCGCCAGGCGGGCTGCCGGAGAGGCAGCCCTTCTATTTTGATGTGCGAAGCAAGGCCTGTTTTTCGTCAGGGGCGGGACCGTGCGCACAGGCGCTACGCCGGGTGATCAATTATGGATAAGCTGATTGTATCTGGCGGCTACCCGTTACGCGGTGAAATTCGTATCTCGGGCGCGAAAAACGCGGCCTTGCCCGTGCTTGTTGCATCTCTACTCACCGATAAGCCGTTGTGCATCGGCAATGTTCCCCACCTGCAGGATATTACTACGACCATGGAGTTGCTGGGCCGCATGGGTGTTCGCTTGGTCGTGGATGAAAAAATGGTGATCGAAGCTGACGCCAGTGATGTAAGTTCCCGGCGGGCACCCTACGAGCTGGTCAAGACGATGCGCGCGTCGATCTTGGTGCTGGGACCGTTGCTCACGCGGTTTGGTGAGGCGGAAGTATCGATGCCAGGCGGTTGCGCGATCGGGTCGCGGCCCGTGAACTTGCACATAAAGGGTCTTCAGGCAATGGGTGCAGAGTTCAGTATAGAAGACGGCTACGTGAGGGCCCGCGCTAAGCGGCTCAAGGGTACTCGAGTTTTGATGGATATGGTTTCTGTCACAGGGACCGAAAATATCATGATGGCCGCGACGCTGGCGCAAGGCACTACGGTCATTGAAAATGCCGCGCGCGAACCGGAGGTGATGGATCTGGCCAAATGTCTGGTGAGCATGGGTGCGAAAATCGAGGGCGCTGGCAGTGATACGATCACCATCGAAGGTGTGAGCACTCTTGATGGCGGATCACATCAGGTGATACCGGACCGAATCGAAACCGGTACGTATTTAGTTGCAGGAGCGATGACCGGCGGAAAGGTCAGGGCGCGCAATGTTCAACCGAACCATTTGGAGGCGGTAGTAGACAAACTGCGCGAAGCCGGGGCAGAAATCACGAGCGGGCACGACTGGATATGCCTCGATCGGCAAGACCAAGAGCTGAAGGCGGTCAGCATCAGAACGGCGCCTTATCCCGCTTTTCCTACCGACATGCAGGCACAGTTCGTGGCATTGAATTGCATTGCCGCCGGCACTGCGACCGTGACGGAGTCCGTATTCGAAAATCGCTTCATGCACGTGCTCGAACTGCAGCGAATGGGTGCTGATATCGAGATGCGAGGTAATACCGCTATCGTGCGAGGTGTGCAGCGCCTGACCGGCGCGCCAGTGATGGCCACGGATCTGCGCGCATCGGCAAGCCTTGCGCTGGCTGGTCTTGTCGCTGACTCGGACACCATAGTCGATCGTATCTACCATATTGACCGTGGTTACGAATGTATTGAAGAAAAGCTAGCGCAGCTAGGGGCGCGCATTCGGCGCGTGCCAGGCAACATCGCTGTGAGTAAAGTGATCAATAGCTGATGTCCTAGCGAAGGCCCCGAGGTCGTGCGTACCGTTCTCAACATCGCCTTATCCAAGGGCCGAATTCTGGAAGAGAGCCTACCCTTATTGACTCGGGCAGGAATTGAGCCGGCGGAGAATCCCGAGTCGAGCCGCAAGCTGGTCCTGCAGACATGTCAGCCTGATGTCAAACTGATTGTCATACGGGCCGCTGATGTCCCGACTTATGTGCAATATGGAGCGGCCGATATCGGGTTTGCGGGCAAAGATGTGCTTATGGAACATGATGGCGACGGCCTGTACGAGCTTCTGGACTTGCGTATCGCGCGTTGCCGCCTGATTGTCGCCGAGCCGGATCAACTGGCGGCGCGTGATGATCCACGAAACTGGACCCGGCTACGCATTGCCACGAAATATGTGAAGACGACACGGCAGCACTTTGCGGCCAAGGGAATACAAACTGACATCATCAGGCTATACGGATCTATGGAGCTGGCACCACTCGTCGGCTTGTGTGACCGTATCGTGGATCTCGTTAACACAGGGGGGACACTCAAAGCTAATGGATTGGTGGAGGTCGAGCATATCGCCGATATCAGCGCGCGGCTCGTGGCTAACAGGGCGTCAGCCAAGATGAAGCACGCAGCTATCAAGGGTCTCGTCAAAAGGCTGGCCGAGTCAGTGCAATAGGGCGCAATGCAGACGCTAAGGCTTCGCATACTCAACAGCCGAGATCACGGGTTCGAGGCTGAGTTAGAGCGGTTGTGCAACCGTGCCCGCGACGATGACGGGCGCGTCGAGGACACGGTTCGCGAAATTCTCGGGCGCGTGCGCGCACAAGGTGATTCGGCAATCTTGGAGTACACACGCCGTCTTGACGAGCATGATGTCGCCACGGTGGCCGAGCTCGAGGTAACGCGCGAGCGTATTGGGCAGGCGGCCGCATCGTTGCCACCCGCGCATAGGGAGGCACTGCAGCATGCAGCAAGCCGCATACGTGACTATCACGAAAGGCAACGCCTCGAATCCTGGCGTTATGAGGATGGAGCGGGCACTTTGCTGGGGCAGCAGATTACGCCTCTGGAGCGCGTGGGCATTTACGTCCCGGGCGGTAAGGCCGCATACCCATCTTCCGTGCTGATGAACGCATTGCCTGCAAAGGTGGCCGAGGTGCCCGAGGTAATTATGGTGGTGCCGGCACCGGCGGGAGAAGTGAATAATCTGGTATTAGCGGCCGCCCATATTGCCGACGTTGACCGCGTCTTTGCTATTGGTGGCGCGCAGGCGATTGCCGCGCTCGCCTACGGCACCGAGACCGTACCCCGCGTGGATAAGATCGTAGGGCCAGGCAACGCCTATGTGGCCGCCGCCAAGCGTGCCGTGTTCGGGCACGTGGACATCGACATGATTGCAGGCCCGTCGGAAGTCGTGATTGTGTGTGATGGGCAAACTGACCCGGCCTGGGTGGCGATGGATTTGTTTGCTCAGGCTGAGCATGATGAAAATGCCCAGGCCATTCTTATCAGTCTGGACGGATCCTTCACCGAGCGCGTGTATGGCGCGATCGAGCAGTTGCTCGATAGTATGGAGCGCCGGTCCATCATTACGGTGGCACTGGAGCGCCAAGGCGCCTTGATTACGGTCGATGGGCTGGACGAGGCCATTGACCTTGTTAACCGTCTTGCGCCCGAGCATCTGGAGCTCTCAATTGCCGATCCGCTTCCGGTTGCACAGCGCGTGCGTCATGCAGGAGCGATCTTCATGGGACGTTATACGGCGGAAGTGCTGGGTGATTATTGCGCCGGCCCGAATCATGTACTGCCAACTTCCGGGACAGCGCGATTCAGCTCCCCGCTTGGTGTGTACGATTTCCAGAAACGCACAAGCCTGGTGTTTTGTAGTCAGGAAGGTGCAGCACAGCTTTCCCGGACCGCCGCGGTGCTGGCGCATGGCGAGGGACTGTCGGCCCATGCCCGTTCGGCGGAATACAGGATCAAGAAAAACTAGTAAGTAGTGGAAGTGGCACGGAGTAAGGTGAAGTGATTGTTGTGGTTTCTGTCTGCTGATTTGCCAAATGCGGCTTGTACTACGCGGAGCACAAAATAGTTCACACACGGCATCTAGCCCCTGTCTGCACCCCCTTGCGGGGCTTTGCCCGAGGCAACGGCGGGGCTCCACCACTCGCCGGGCGCTGAGGCCGGCGAGCCTCGAAAGGGATGCGCTTAATGCTCGCGGTAAGGACTCGTTGTGATCGGAATTCCGAAAAAAAAAATCCAGCGACTCATTCGTCCCGAAGTCCTCGAGTCGAAAGCCTACTCGGTGCCCGATTCGACCGGGCTTATCAAGCTCGACGCGATGGAGAACCCGTGCGAGTGGCCGGCAGAGATCAAGCAACGCTGGCTCGAGGTCCTGCGCCGCACCGAGCCGAATCGCTATCCAGACCCAAGCGCACACACGCTCAGGCAGCGCCTGCGGGAGGTGATGGTGATTCCGCAGGGCATGGAGTTGCTTCTCGGCAATGGCTCGGACGAGTTGATCCAGATGGTCCTATTGGCGCTCGCGCGCCCCGGTGCGCGCGCGTTGGCCCCGGTGCCGACCTTCGTCATGTACGAGGTGATTACGCGGC
>JBHHZP010000184.1:0-6283 GCA_046758085.1 Acidiferrobacterales bacterium | reverse complement strand
GTTCTACGTGATTCCCGTCTTGCTGACCTTTGTTTTCAGCTTCACCACGATGGCGTCGGACACCGGTATTCTGGGAAACCGCTATGTGGTGACTGAGACTGCGCTGGCGCGGCTGCGGGAGACGGATCTCGACCCCATGCTGGTGCAACGGCTGGGGGAGAAGGTCTTTACCTTCGATAAAGCCGGGCTCGAGGCGCTTGCTGGCAGCGCTGCCAGCCCTGCCACTGTCCGCGAGATCGAGCGCCGGCTCGCGGGCCAGGTCTACCGCTCCGAAAAACGGCTGTTCGCCGACCTGAAACGACTCAAGAACCGTCCGCGCTCTTTTACCGAGCGTAAGACGATCGCTCGTGCCGTCAAGCGGACCGTGCGCGACCGCGAGTTTACAAGTGCGCGCGAGCTTAGTGCAGCGCTCGCTGAGCTTGACATCCACCCGCGCGAGCATGAGCTCGAGACCATCCTCGATCTCACCAACACGAGCTGGAGATGGACGCTGAGCAACTACCGCGAGCTCGTGTCGAGCCAGTTCAGTGGGAAGATCCTGGCAAACACCGTCTTCTACGTCGCATTGACGCTCGTGTTCAATGTGGGATTCGCGCTCGCGCTCGCGCTGATGACCTTTTACATGCCCCAAGGCCAAGCGAAGTTCTTTCGCGCCGTATGGTTGATCCCGCGTATCAGTCCCTCGGTAATCTATGTCCTGTTATGGAAATGGTTTACGTATGACAGCGGCTTTATGAGCTACTTCCTTGGGTTTGCCGGTGTTCCGGAGCAGAACTACTTGTTGCAGTATCCATGGACATTCGTGGTGATCATTAATGGCATGGTCGGTGCCAGCATGGGCCTGATTATTTTTTCCAGCGCCATGCACGCGATACCAAAGCCGTTGTTGTATGCCTCGCAGGTGGATGGTGCCTACCCGATGCAACAGGTGCGTCGCATCATACTGCCGCAGCTACGCTGGCCAATCTTATTTATCACCTGCTACCAGACCATGAGTCTGCTCACGTCGTTCGAGTATATCCTGCTGACTACCGACGGCGGGCCCGGGTTCTACACCACAGAAGTGTGGGCGCTCTATGCCTTTCACTCGGCATTGTCGAACTATTTTGGAAACTTCCGTTACGGCTACGGTGCCACACTGGCCGTTGTGCTGGTGGTTCTCGGCATTGCGTTGTCATTGCTTTACCTGAGGTTCTTCAACTTCAGAAAACTGGTAACCGATCCACCCATCGAGAACTAACATGAATGCGCGCAGAGCCCCGTGGTTGTTGACCATGCTACTGGTGGCGGTGTCTCTGCCGATCCTCGTTCTTTATACCTGGCTGTTCGTGGACAGCGTGTCGGTCAGCGCACCGGGTAGCATCTGGCCGAAGGCGTTTACGCTGAAGAACTGGCGCTTTTTGTTGGAGACTATCGAGGGCCATCCCTCGATCTGGCGCGTTACCCTGAATACACTCGTGTTTGCGCTTTGCACGGTGACTTTGGTGATCGGCACGTCAGTCACCGCCGGGTATGCGCTTTCACGGTTGAGGTTCCCCTTCAGGGCGCAGCTCCTCGGCGGCGTGTTAATACTGCACGCGTTTCCCAGTATCTCCTTGATCGTGGCGATTTTCCTTATGCTCAGGCTGCTCGGGCTGTATGATACGCTGGCCGGCGTTGTCCTGGTAAAGGCATCGCTGGAGATTCCGTTTGGTATCTGGGTAATGAAAGGCTTCTACGACTCGGTGGCGTGGGAGATCGAAATGGCGGGCATTCAGGACGGTGCCAGTCGCTTTCAGGTATGGCGCAGGCTGATTTTGCCGCAGGTGCAGCCGGCGATTGCGGCGCTCGCGATCTTCTCTTTCATTGCGGCATGGAGCGAGTTTATCTTGCCGTTGGTGTTGGCGCCCAGCTCCGAGACGCAGCTGCTCTCGGTGTATCTAGCGGGGCTGCTGACCGATGACTACCTGAGCGACTATGGGTTGCTGAAAGCGGTCGGCCTGTTCTACATCTTGCCGGTAATGGTTTTTTACCTCTTCACGCAGGACAACCTCATGAACATCTACAGCGGTGCGACGAAGGGCTGATGGAGATCCGGCTGGAACGGGTCTCCAAAGATTTCGACAGTGTTCGCGTCATTAAGGACCTGGAGCTGTTGGTGCACGACGGCGAGATGATCGCCCTACTGGGACCGTCGGGCTGCGGTAAAACCACCACACTCTTCATGATCTGCGGCATCCATACCGTGACGGCTGGCCGCGTGTTGTTCGGCGACCGTGATGTGACGCACGTGCCGCCGCAGGAACGTAACGTCGGGGTCGTCTTTCAGTCCTATGCGCTGTATCCCCATCTCGCGGTGGCAGAGAACATCGCGTTTCCGCTGCGTATCCGCAAGGAAGCCAAGGAGGGCGTCGAACGCAAGGTGGGGAAGATCGCGGCAACACTTCATATCGATTCGTTGCTGACTCGCCGCCCCGGACAGCTCTCTGGCGGTCAGCAGCAGCGCGTCGCTCTTGCCCGCGCCCTGGTGCGTGACCCCGCTGTGCTGCTGCTCGACGAGCCGCTGGCCAATCTGGACACCGGGCTACGCCTGGAAATGCGCAGCGAGCTGCGGCGGATCCAACAAGCAACGGCGAGCACCGCTATTCTCGTTACGCATGATCAGGCGGAGGCCATGAGCATGTGCGATCGCATCGCGTTGATGAACGAGGGCCAGATCGAGCAAATCGCCACGCCATCCGAGATCTACGTGCGACCTCGCAACAAGTTTGTGGCGAGCTTTATCGGCAGTCCGCCGATCGCCTTCTGTAGCGGCGCGGTGAGCGAGAATATGTTCAAAGGTCCGGGATTCAAGTTCGAGCTGCCCGAACGCTTGCAAGCAGCTGCATTCAAGCCCGACAGCGCCGTTACCCTCGGCATACGCCCGGAAGCCTTGCAACCCGGCTTCGATATTCCCGTTACAGGAATGATCGACTTCGTCGAGCCGCAGGGCCGCGAAACCCTTTACGGCTTGCAATTGCCTGATGGGAACGTGCTGCGATCGGTGCAGGCCGGGGGATCGCGTTTCAAGCTGGGCGAGCACGTACACTGGGGCCTGGATCGGGAGAGCCTGTTGTTCTTTGACCAAGACGGCAGCGGCATCTGATTCGCTGCCTGGTATGCCGGCGCGCTCGGCAGCGCTGAATCGAAACGTTATTCTTCGAGCACGATTTCCGTTTCGTTTTTTGATCGGGCGACTTCGTCCAACAACCAGTCGCGAAAGGCGGCGATCTTGAAATCGTCTTCGCGCTCTTTCGGGTAGATGAGGTAGTACGCGCTCTCGCTCGGCAGCGTGATGTCGAAAGGTGCCACTAGCCGTCCACTCCTGAGCTCACGCGCCACCAGCCCCCTGTCGGCAAGCGCAACCCCCATTCCGGCAAGCGCACCCTCTAGCGTGAGTGGGGTGTTGTGAAACTTGGGGCCACGCTCCGCATTTACGCCGCTGACACCGGCTGCCTTGAGCCATTGCCGCCATTGGTCAACACGCGGGAGTGCATGTAACAGTGTGGTGCGGCGCAGATCCTGCGGTTGTCGCAACGGTGTCGGCCCCTCAAGCAGTGCCGGGCTGCATACCGGCACGAGCTCTTCCACGATCAGCCGGATATTGCGCAATCCCGGCTGATTCGCCTCACCGTAGCGAATCACGAGGTCGACATCGGAGCGGGAGAAGTCCACGAGCTCGGTGATCGAGCGCACCAGGTTGAGCCGTACCTCGATTGTCGGGTGGGCCACTTGGAAACGCGACAACCGCGGCACCAGCCAGCCGGTCGCGAAAGTCGGCGAGATACTCATGGTCAGGGGCCCGCTGCCCTGCCTGGCCGCCACGCGCTCGGTCGCGCTATGGATCTGGTCCAGCGCGGCGCGAATAGGCGGCAAATAAGCCTGACCCTCCGGCGTTAGCACCACCTGGCGTGCGAGCCGATTGAACAGACGCACGCCCAGGAATTCCTCGAGTGTACGCACCTGATGGCTCACCGCCGACGGTGTCACGTGCAGCTCCTCGGCCGCGCGATGAAAGCTTAGGTGGCGGGCCGCAGCTTCGAATGTGTGGACCGCATTAAGTGGGGGTAAGCGCCGCATGGCAGTACTTATAGTTGAGAATATTTCAACTATATGATGAAAAACTATCGTTTGTAAAGCGCTCGATTACGCACTATATATACATATGCAAAGATTTTAGGCGAAAGTGCAAGAGACCGCAGTGTCGTTTTATACATGAGTATTTCTAGCGTTTTGGAGGGTTTTTGACATGAGGACCGAATTTATTGACCGACTGCTTGCAGGGCTGCGGCGCTGGAATCGCCGCCGCGCGACCGTACGCGCGCTGAACGGCCTGTCCGATTGGCAGCTCAAGGACCTCGGAATCTCGCGCGGTGAAATTAGCGAGGTTGTGGAGGCCCGGCTGCGGGCGGAGCAGACGCCGGTGCGAGCAGGCACTGCCGTCGTTGGGGTCACACGGCCTGCGCCGCAGCGTGCCACCGCCTATGACGACGAGACGCCGCTGGCCGCGTGAGAGAACGCCAGCGAGCTTGGTGTAAAGACACTCCTCCATCCTCTTGACCCTCCCTCATTGGGGGGTCCAGTACCGCCCCACAAGCCCCGGCTTGAAACGCTGAAACTCGTCAAGACAAAGATGCCTTAGGAATGGGCTGCGCCATTTTTCTCAGCCCCAAGAGCTCCGTCATTTCTGCGCGCGCGTATGCGCGCTTCTGCTAGCCAGGGCTCGGACCGGGGCGCGCTGGTTTTACTGCTCTTTTAGCAGGAAGGGTGTCGCCGTGTTTTTTTCTGGGTCGAATTGCGAGCGGCCGGTGAAGTTGATGTGCTTGCCGTAGGTGTGCAGCGACAGCGTGACCGCATCGGAATCGTTCCATACCGTATGAATCTCCCGCGGTAGGAACGCGACGACTTCCCCCTCACCGAAAATACGCTCGCCGTTATGCTCGAGCTTGGCATACCCCGCACGCGATCCGTCGTCCTCGCGTTTCCAGAATATGTTTTTCTCCGGACCATCGACCCCCGCGACCACGGCCCAGGTACCGTGATCGTGCGGCGGTGTTCCTCTTCCCGGGAGCCACGCAACGGCAAAGATGGCCAGCGTATGGTCGGCCTCCTCGTGCAGCAAATGTACGCCAAAGCCCTGCTCCTCGTCGCACTCGTAGTAGCGCTGATCAAGCCAATCCTTGGACTCGGCCATTCGTTTGGCCAGTGGGCGCACCTGGCGGATGATTGCCTCGTCGTCCTGTGTTTTTGCGGTAATGGCGCGGAGGTCGTTCACGTAATCCGATAGAGAATAGGCTACGGTTGCCATTTGTTCCCCCTGTGCAACGTAGAAAATCGAGCCCGGCGCTGGTGCCGGCCGTGCGTAGGGCATCCGTGATATTACGCCCCCGCGGTCGTCGGCGCGACCGTGGTTCAAGGGCTGCCTATGCCAAAGGTGCCCGGATGTGCGGGCGCTTTATAGCCCTAGTGCAGGGCCAAATAGCCCTAGTGCTGGGCCAAGGCGGGATATACTCTAGGCAAGCGGGTGCCCGCGAACGCCGGGCCCAGTAATGGGGGCAAGCCGTGAAACACATACCCTTGATAAAGTCTGTAATGACCGCTTTTCCTTACTTCATCGAGGTCGATGCCGGCCTCAAGGCGGCAACCCAGATGATGGAGCGGCATGGTATCCGGCACCTGCCGGTGAAAGACGGCGATGAGCTGATTGGTGTAGTGTCGGACCGGGATATCAAGCGTGCGAAACGAGAGCTTCACGTAAGTGATATCGTGGTCCGCGAGACCTATATCGTCGATTTGAACGAAAGGCTCGACAGCGTGCTGCTGCGCCTCGCCCAGCGTCATATCGGCTGCGCGCTGGTGGTGAAGGAGGGTCGATTGGCCGGCATCTTTACCACGACGGACGCATGCAGGGTCTTTGGCGAGTACCTGCGTTCCCTGTTTCCCACCGAGCCCGGCGATGATGTCGCCTGACCCCCCGACCGATGGTGTGCTGCAACCGGCCTGGCCTGCTCGGTGTCGTTCGACCTCATTTCCTGAGTAATCGATAGCTCGGAGCTTCGGGGCCGGGCGGCATTCTCGCGTGCCATCCGGCGCGACGCGCTAGCGTCGGGAAGGGCTACCCCGGAAATTGCATGAACTCACCGCAGAGACCGCAAAGATCGCAGAGAAAACAAACAACGAGACACTCGCGGGTCACACCTGAGCAGGGGGACAAACTGTAACAGCGTATCGGCTTCGACGGCAGGAACAACACTGTTTGAGATCA
>JBHHZP010000183.1:0-6369 GCA_046758085.1 Acidiferrobacterales bacterium | reverse complement strand
GGAAGGAGTGTTCCTCGCGTTCCAGTACCCCGTCGAGATCCCTGGCGTGAGCAACATCTACTTGCTCAAGGCTGCGCTCAATGCAGTGCGCAAACACCAGGGGTTAGAGGAGCTCGACGCCATCGATTTTCTCGGCCTGGTTAAAGAAAAGCTGAAACTCATGCATATGAAAGAGGAGTTGTTGTATCGATCCGTCAACGAGGGATTCTCCGGTGGCGAAAAGAAACGCAATGAGATCCTGCAGATGGCGATACTGGAACCCAAGCTCGCCATCCTTGACGAAACCGACTCCGGACTCGACATCGATGCCTTGAAGGTCGTTGCCGAAGGCGTCAACACGCTGCGCAGTCCCGATCGTGCGACTATCGTTGTGACTCATTATCAACGTTTGTTGCACTATGTCGTGCCGGATCATGTACACGTGCTCGCTAATGGTCGCATCGTCAAGTCTGGCGACAAGACGCTTGCACTAGAACTGGAGAAACGCGGCTACGGTTGGATCACCGCGCCAGCCGCACACGAAAGCGCCGTCGCTCCGGGGGCACGGGCCTGATGGGCGATCTTGTAACCGCCACCAGCGCTTACGTCGACACCTTCGAGCGCCTGCGTTCAAGATTAGCCGGCAGCGCGGTGCCGTGGATTCAGCAAACACGGGAAACGGCGCTGTCGCGATTCGCGAAGCAGGGCTTTCCCACGACTCGCGACGAGGAATGGAAGTACACGAATGTGGCACCGATTCAAAGACGGGTATTTACGCCGGCCGAACACGAGCCTGACACCCGTGTCATCGCAGCACGGCTAGAACCGTTCGTGCTTGCCGATCAGAAGTGTCACCGCGTGGTCTTCATAGATGGTTACTTTGCGGGCGATCTCTCCGCGTTGAGTAGCCTGCCCGTAGGGCTTACGGTGAGCAATCTGGCGGCCGAATTCGGCCGCGATGCAGCGGTGCTGCGACCGTATCTGGGGCGTTATGCACTCACGGACACACACGGGTTTGCGGCCCTGAACACCGCGTTTCTGGTCGATGGGGCTTACGTGCGTGTCGCACGGGATATCAGCGTCGCTGATCCGATTCATTTCCTGTTCGTGTCCACGGGCGAAGGCAACTCGGTGCTGACACAGCCACGCAACTTGATCGTGACCGAGCCGGGCAGCCGCGTGACCGTGATCGAAAGCTTTGTCTCTCTTGGCCAGGCATGTTATTTCACCAACGCGATTACCGAAGTTGCCGTGGCCGACAACGCTACTGTTGATCACTACAAGCTCGGGCTGGAAAGCTCGAAGGCATTTCATATAGGCGGCCTATATGTCCAGCAGGACGCGAGCTCCTTGTTCACCTCCCACAACATCACTCTCGGCGGAGTCCTGGTGCGCAATACGATCCATGGCTCCTTCGAAGCCGAGGGTGGCACGTGCGTCCTCAATGGCCTCTACGCAATCAGTGGGCGCCAGCATGTAGACAATCATACTCTTCTCGATCATGCGCAGCCCCGTTGCACGAGCCGTGAGTTCTACAAGGGTGTGCTCGACGGTCGCGCCCGCGCCGTGTTCAGTGGGCGCATCGTTGTTCGCCAGGATGCCCAGCACACCGATGCGAAACAGGAGAACAAGAACCTGCTGCTTTCGCGAGATGCCGAGGTCGACACCAAGCCACAGCTCGAAATCTATGCCGACGACGTAAAGTGTGCACACGGAGCTACGGTGGGTCAGTTGGACCGGGACGCGATCTATTACCTGCGTTCCCGTGGAGTCGATGAGGAAACGGCCCGTAGTGTGCTGACCTATGCCTTCGCCAATGACATTCTAGGCCGTATCGAGATTCCGTCCGTGCGGTCTTACGTCGAAAACATGCTTGCCGCACGGCTGCTACATGGCCGGCGAATCGAGGGACTCATATGAGTACGGTCGAGCACCCCATCGCAGCAATCGACGTAAGCGCTTTCGACAGCAGCAAAATACGTGGCGATTTTCCGGCGTTACATCAGGAAATCCATGGCCACCCGTTAATCTATTTGGATAACGGAGCAACTGCACAGAAGCCCCAGGCGGTTATCGACGCGCTGAGCCAGTTTTATGCTCACGATTATGCAAATGTGCACCGGGCGGTGCATACGCTGGGCGAGCGCGCCACTCAGGCGTATGAAGGCGCGCGTGAAAAAGTAAGAAAATTTATTCATGCAGCGAGCACGCGCGAAATCGTTTTTGTCCGGGGCACCACTGAGGCCATTAACCTTGTGGCGCAGAGCTTTGCACGGCCAGCATTGCGCGCAGGTGATGAGATTATCCTCACCCAAATGGAGCATCATTCGAACATCGTCCCGTGGCAATTCGTGTGCGAGCAGACCGGCGCGGTGCTGCGGGTTGTCCTCGTTAACGATGACGGCGAGCTCGTGATCGAGGAGCTCGAAAAGCTGATTAACCCGCGTACCCGGATCGTGACGTTGGTACATCTTTCCAATGCCCTCGGCACGATTAATCCGGTGCGACGTATCATTGAGATTGCCCACGTCGCCAACGTGCCGGTACTGCTTGACGGTGCGCAGGCAGTGCCGCACCTGGGCGTTGATGTGCAAGATCTCGATTGCGACTTCTATGCGTTCTCCGGTCATAAGCTGTATGGGCCCAGCGGGATAGGAGTGCTGTATGGCAAGGAGACGCTACTAGACGCGATGCCACCATATCACGGCGGCGGCGAGATGATTCGCTACGTGAGCTTCGACAAGACCGAATATAACGAACTCCCCTACAAGTTCGAAGCTGGTACTCCAAACATTGCCGGCGCAGTAGGTCTCGGTACCGCCATCGATTATTTGACCGCCGTAGGCATCGCGGAGATCGCCGCCTACGAGAGTGATCTGCTCCACTACGCGACCAAGGCCGCGGGCGACATACGGGGTTTGCGCTTGATCGGTACGGCTCGTGACAAGGCCAGCATCTTGTCCTTCGAACTCGAAGGTGTGCATCCACATGATCTCGGGACTATCCTGGACCGTCAGGGAATCGCCGTTCGGGCAGGCCATCATTGCGCCATGCCGGTCATGCGCCGTTTTGGCGTACCGGCGACGACGCGTGCATCGTTTGGCATGTACAATACGCGGGCAGAGATCGATGCTCTAATTTCTGGAATTCAAAAGGCTAAGGAGTTGTTTCGCTGATGTCTGACCTTCGCGACCTCTACGAGGAAGTCATTCTCGACCACAACCGCAACCCGCGAAATTTCCAAAAAAACCCGCAGGCTGCTAACCGCCACGCATACGGATTTAATCCGCTTTGTGGTGATGAGTTTACCATCCACCTCGTGGTGGAAGATGGTATTGTCAAAGATGTCGGCTTCGAGGGCGCGGGCTGCGCCATCTCTACCGCCTCCGCTTCGATGATGACCCAGGCCATAAAGGGCAAGACCGAGGACGAGGTACACGCGTTGTTCCGGAAAGTACACGATCTATTGATGCAAGATGGGCACGGTGAGGCGCCGGATATCGGCAAGCTGCGGGTGCTGGGAGGCGTGCACGCATACCCCAACCGCGTAAAATGCGCAACCTTGGCATGGCACACGCTAAACGCCGCCCTTGAAAACAGACAGGACGAAACAGTCACGACGGAGTAATCAGTTGAAACAAAGCAGCAATGAGCAACCAAACATGCGCGCTGTAGAATTAAATCCAGAGAATCTGGAACAGCCGACCCTGGACGAGCAGGTGATGGAAGCGCTGCGTGGGGTCTACGACCCCGAGATCCCAGTTAACATCTAAGACCTGGGTTTGATCTATAACGTTGAGATCGATGCAGCCGGCGTGGTCAACATCCAGATGACCCTCACGGCGCCCGGCTGTCCGGTGGCCCAAACTTTTCCTGGCGTAGTGGAATGTGCGGTCAAGTGCGTCCCTGGCGTGGCCGATGCCCATGTGGAGCTCGTGTGGGATCCACCCTGGACGCAGGACAGAATGTCCGAAGCGGCGCGCTTACAGCTCGGGTTGATATAAGAAGGCAGATACAAGATCTGGGTGCAAGTACAAGTTTCAAGGATACAAGATCCAAGTAAAACGCAATGGCGCTGGCGTGCCTTCAGTGAGACGATCGTCGCCTCTCGTGTCTTGTGCCCCCGATGGCACGTCTTCTTGTATCTGTTCGTCTTAACCTTTGCTGAATCATTTCGCTTGTATCTCCTATCTGCAGTTGTCTTGTATCCATAACGCGGAGCTGAACCAGTGTCAGATTGGATTGATGTGGCCGCGGTGGATGAGTTGCCCGCCGGCACCTCACGCGTCGTCGACGTCGACAACGCTATGGTTGCCATTTTCAATCTCGATGGTGAGTACTACGCGATCGAGGATATCTGCACCCATGACGGTGGCGAGCTGGCCAGTGGCGATTGGGAGGGTGAAGAAATCGTATGCCCCCGCCATGGCGCACGCTTCAATATCAAGACCGGCGAAGTCACCGCACCGCCGGCCTATGAGGCCGTCGCCACGTTTCCGGTTCGCATCCACGCCGGCAAGGTCCAGGTGCGCGACGACCGGTGGGATTAGCCCGCGACGCTAGCCGTGTGGTGGCCACTAGGAAGATGCTGAAAAAGTCCTTCCCTGGCCTTTCTCAGCTCGTAAAGCAAAAAGTGTGATTTTTAGCTTTCCTCCGTTTTTCAAACACTTTCGTGTTTGAAAACCGAGCGGTACATTTCTGCGCGGCGTTAGGAGGCTGCTGAAGAGAGTTTTTCAGCGGCCTCCTAGAATTTCAATTTGAATTTATCCTTGAGCTTCTTTCTAAGGCTATCCTCGAATTTCTTTTGAATCGATCGCTGAACCTGCGCTTGTAAAACCTCGTTCCACGCAACACTGTACGTGGGTTGTGAGAAGGTTCCGCGGATATCCACCGGTACCGTGATGCCCCGGCTGGACGCGGCTTCGGCCACCGTCACATTCAGACGATAGTTGATCGTCTCTTTCGGCAAGCTGGCTGCACCCTTACCGGTGGCACGCAAATTGCGACCCTGCATTCTCAAGTCATTATTTTGTGCAACACCATTGCTTAGAGTGATCGTGCTGGCAAGATGAGTAAATACCGTTTCATCACTCGCATCGGGCACGACCGACACTGGTCTTCCCCGCAACATCTCGTACTGCACACGGGCCCGGTTAATTGATTTTTGCAAATTTACGCCCTCGACCTTGCCGTTTCGCACAACAATCACGCCCTTTCCATTGAGCGTCCGCAATATCGCCCCGGTATCGTAGCCCCGCGCTGTCAGGTTCACGGTTATATCGCCTGTTCCGCTGAACTTCTTGTACATATTCGCGTCCTTTAGAAACGGCCCGAGTTGGATGTGTGTCAACCCCTCGCGTATTGTAATTTTTGGAACTTTCCGCCTTACATCAATAGTCGTGTTGCCTTGGTAACGCCCGCCGTAGAGTGTGGCCCGATTAGGTCCGATTGTCATCAGCCCCGCTTTGGCGGCCAGCCGAACGGACACATCCGAAGAGTGAAGCCCAAACACCTTGAGCCGAGCAAACCGCGCATGAGCTTGCAAGTCTAGATCACGAACTATGCCCAAGGGGATCTGCAGCGGCTGTGGCTGTCTCCCACTGACGACTTTTGGGACCGCGGCCCGACGACGCCCCGACGCAACGTAGCGATCCAGGTCTACTTCACCCACATCGAGATCGATTCGATAGGCCGGGTGCGTGAAATTCTTTATCTCGATCATGCCTGTAATAACACTGCTGTCGACCGTTGCGTTTATTTCGCTGAACACCATGCCATCCGGTGAGCCCTTGAAGTTCGACGCGAACTTAACCCGTCGCAATACGCGCTTATCCGCCACATCGTAGCTGAAGCCTGATTTGTTCAACAGCCGCCGTAGGTCAAAGGCGGCGACCTGAACCACGCCCTTGTAACGTGGCGCGGTCATGAATTTGCTCACGCGCACGCGCGCGCTGAGCACTAGGCGATCGAACTTCGCCGACAGCCTTGTGACCTCAAGCGTCTGGCTTGCCCAATCCGCGCTGAAGCGCGCTTTCACGGCGCCCTTGGCCAGGGCATCGCGGTAGCGTGGTTGGACGTCGATGTGCAACAGATCGATCACGGCGGCGGGGGCAAAGCTCGGCATTTCCAGCTGCCCGCTCAGCCTCGGGGCATCCAGAAACTTGTTGACCTGGACCTCCCCCTTGAGCGAGAGCGTATCGAGCGTGAGCACGAGCCCCGAGAAGGCGAGCGATTGGCCGTTGAGGTCGGCCTTGATCTTGGAGCTCAACGAAACCTTCCTCAGGGTCTGCTTGCGCCCCGGCGCGAGCTCGATGGCGAGCTTGCGCATCAGCGGGCGGGGATTGAACGGGGCAATACTCACGTTGCCCTCGACGATGGGCGCGTCGAGGA
>JBHHZP010000182.1:0-6419 GCA_046758085.1 Acidiferrobacterales bacterium | reverse complement strand
CGGCTAGCCGGATTTTTCGCTTGCATGTTGGGTCGGGCCTGTCTCTCTCTAGGCATCGCAGCTCCCGGCGTCAGATCCCTGCGATGTTAGAGAGTTGGATTTTAGCGGCGGGCTCTATCCGGGGGATCCGTCGTAGTGCGTTACAATCAGACACTGCAAGATTCTGCCGGGTTAGCCGTGAAATGACAACCAAGCGCTATGCGGGCACCTTGGGGACGGTTAATTCGACTTATCTGGCCGCTTTAGCGTGTCTCTCGCTAATGCACGCGTTTGATCTCCCGCAGCTCGCGCAGCGCGTCGCAAGGTTCGATGAACTTCTAAATACCTTCGTTCTCGAGCTGGGCGGTGCCGAGCTTAAAGCCTAGGCCAACCTGATCGAGCTACCTGATGATCCCGCGCGCCTCATCCATGCCCCCGGCTACGGTAGCGCGGACAGTGCGGCGATCCGCAAATGCTTCGATCGTCCCCGACGGGCATGGAATTGACGGTGTATGGCTCGATCAGTGGCTGTATGGACATGACATCGTCGTAATCCGGATTCTGGTACTGGTGCTCCTGTCAAATTAGGTTCCTCATTTTCTCCGGCGTCTGCCTCTGTCTACTATTATCGAGGTCCAACCGACGTGCGAGGTCGGCCAGCGTAATCTGGCCGAGAAAATCATGAAGACGTTTCGCTAACGCGTTCATGAGCGTCGGCGGCAGATTTGATCCCTCGTCCAGCTCCTCCGATCTGTTCTCATAGAGCGGGCCGTCTATTACGGCAATAATTAGTGCAACGCTGATATCGGCGGGTGGACGCGCCAACCTATACCCACCGCCGGGACCGCGTACGCCCTCAACCAGTCCATGCCTGCGCAGCTGGGCAAACAACTGTTCCACATGAGATACGGAAACGTGATGTTCCCGCGCCAAGTGGGCTAGAGTGACCGGAGCGCAGTCCTGGCGTTGCGCCAGATTAGCTGCTGCTGCCACTGCCAGCCGTGCTTTGTTGGATATCTTCATCGCTGACGCCACTCTTAGCCGATCCATCCTTACCTTGACTAGCCGCTTTGCGTTCAGCGTCCGACCGACGCCGCGAGTTTTTTCCATGCGGCTTGCGGTCTGCCTGCAGAATTGCTAGTAGCGTGGTAATCGGGGTCGTCCTTGACTCTATTGTCATTCGCGGTTTCATGATTTCGCCTCCGCTGGGTTATTGCCGTCTTTCAGCCTTCTTCGCCATAACACTTCCAATATGTCGACGTTTTGGCCGGTCGGTGCTGCGATTTGCGGCGACGAAAGCAACCAGTAAGAAGGGCTTATAGCAGATGGAAATTGGTGGGGTAATTGGGTTTTTTACTGAGGTTGGTTGGGGTATTCCCTCATGAACTATTTCGGTCGGGCACTACCATTCGCACGAGTTTGGCAAGGGAATCCGCCTGCATCTTTTCCATCACCTTCGCTCGGTGGGCCTCGATTGTTTTCTGGCTTATAGCGAGCTTAGTGGCAATTGCCTTGTTCGATTCACCTACGACCACATGTTCCATGACCTCCCGTTCACGCGGCGTTAGACTCGCGAGCCGTTTCTCGATCCGGGCCTGCTCGACATGCTTGCGTCGGATGTGTCGGTCCCGCTCCAGACATTGCTCAACGCGATCCAATAAGGCCTGATCATTGTATGGTTTGGTGATGAAATCGAGCGCACCGCCCCTCATCGCGCGCACGGCATGCGGTATCGTGCCGTAACCGGTAAGAAATATCGTCGGGATAGGGACTTTTTTCTCGGCTAGGATTTTCTGTACATCAAGGCCGCTCATTCCAAGCATGCGCAAATCAACGATTAAGCACCCTGGCCGGCGTGGATCATAAACCTTAAGAAAGTCCTCCCCGGATACGCAGGTTTCCACACTGAAACCGGCTGCCTCGAGCAACCAGCGCAACGAATCGCGCACCACCTCATCATCATCGACAACGAATACGGTGGGCCCATTCCGGTCATGATTCAGTTTGGCATCTTCGCCTTTCATACGTGCAACGTCTCGCGTACTTCCCATACCATACCTCTCCTCTCGATCTCAGAGTCTTTCGCATCCCATATGTTACGGAAATGAAAACGCAATGAAATAAGGGAATTCCCCCGATCGGCAAGTGGACCTCGTATAAATCCCGATCGCCTCGTGTCCATTGTTGGTATAAAGACTCTATCCCCGTAATCCTCGTGGGTATACTGAGGCCCCGCTAGAGGCCTGCCTGAACGAAGGGGCGTATCTTATTTCCAGCCTGTTACGCACATCCTTGGCGCCGCCTTCGAACGCATTTTGCGTAGCAAGATGGTATTCGTGCCAACTATTCACGGTCCCGGTTAAGATCACGACACCATCGTCCACCGTTACATGAATCTCTTTGTGATCGATCATCGAATCCAAGAAGAGCTCGCGCTCGACATCGGCTTTGATGACCCAATCGGGCCGCCATAGCCAGCTGTGCTCATAACCCAGCCGGTTTTCTACGATAACGACACCTTCAATGCGTGAGACGACGTCGCCAGCGTGTTCTCTCTCGAAGGAGTTATTGACCGTGCCTTCGAGGGAGATCATCCCGTTTCTGACGGAAACTTCGATGTCCTGCAGCTCCAGATAGGGATCCTTACCGAGCGTTTTTCTTATTTGTATCGCCAGGCGCTCGTCCCACTTGACTCGCAGGCCGCTCACGTCGACCGCCTTCACGCCGGACACCCATGCATCGGTTTCCGCCCGCCACCTTTCCCAACCGCTGCCAACAGCACCGGTTAGTGTCACGCGGCCCTCGCTGACCTCGACTTTTACTAGCGCGTCATCGACGCGTACATCGGCGGCAAGATGCCCTTCTACCTCGGCGCGAATCTCCGCATCGGGGCGCTCAGTCTCGTAGAGGATAATCAGCTCATTCTTGACAGCGCGCACGCCGAGCACCCGCTTGACTACGTCAGCGGCCAGCTGCCCTTCCTGCCAGGATTCCACTTTCCCGGTTAGCATAACCACGCCATCCTCTACAATCACGTTGATCTCATAAGCCTCTGACACCGGGTCGCGACGCAAAGCGCCTTTGACGTTCTTGCGAATTTGATTGTCGGACTGCTTGCTCGGCCTGACCTCGATGAGATTAAGTACCGAGTGTACCCCTATGACGCTTAGCGCGATTTCGGTGGCTCGTTCCTTGGCGAGTATGTGATCCGTGACTCCCGATAGCGTCACGACCCCTCCGTCGGAGACAATATCGATCAGTTGCGAGGCAACTGCCTCGTTAGCGCGCAACTGCCTTTCTACCGCCAATGTAATGTCCTTATCGCTCACACCTGCTTCGGAGGCGCTAAGCCATGCAGGCGAGGCGGTGACTACTAGCGATATGAAACAGGCCAGAATGCTAGGACTTTTCCATCGAGGCCTGTGAAGCCCCATCGCTATCATGGTTGGACGCGTTTTGAATATCACGACTCTTGCTCTCTGCGCGGTCGCAAATTCGTACAGAAAAACGGTTACTACCTCATCAACGTAGTTTCGTAACCACCAAGAAGGATGGAGACTCGACTATGCGTGATTCGACCGGCGTTTCATATTAGGGTTTTTCTCTATTGACCGATGTGTTAACTCATCTGTAGGTTGTAGACCTTCGATTCTGTAAAATTGACGACTATCGATGGCAATTTGGGTACTGATCGCCGAAAGCAGTCGAGCGAGAATCTTTTTGGTTGACAAACCTCGCGGTCCGCTCCGAGAGCTGGAAACGCTGGCGCACCCGGAAGCGCGTATGCACGAGCAAGAGCTCACTGCCGATCTACCGGGCCGGTCGTTCGACAGCGCCGGTGAAGCACGACATGCGATGGAACCCAACACGAACCCTAAAGAGCGGGAGGCCGCCGATTTTGCAAAACGGATTGCCCGCCGACTGGATTCTGCCCGCACAGAAAACAACTTCGATAAGCTGGTGATGGCCGCAGCGCCGAAATTTCTCGGGCGGCTGCGAAAAGAACTGAGCACCGAGACGCTGGCGCTCGTAACCCGCGAGATCAACAAGAACCTTGTCCAACTGGATGCGCGGACACTTCGCCGACATTTACCGGAACGGCTCTAGACACGCGGCAGTTTACTGTCCGGGGGATCAAAATACTCGCTACACGGAAACATGAGCAAGCACGACCTTGCTAAAGCCGAGCGAAAATGGCGCAATCGTCCTCTCTTTCGGAGACGGCGGAGGTACTCATGGATATTCTTGGCTAGCGCACTGTTACTTGTTCTTACGATCTTGGTGACCTCCGGCATCTTTTCCGACGTTTCGATCTGGTGACAAGGCGCGAAATGCGAAGGAGTACGAGTCGAAGTCGCGCAGAGAGCGCGAACAAACAACTGCTAGCCGTGCGCCCGGTAGCGGACAGCTGTTTCCAGCGGTTTCGCACGCAGCGCTCGGCGCAGGACGCTATCGAGGCGCGCTTTTCTCGCGCGGAGCCATCGGTGCGGTGCTCAATGGATTCTGAAAGGTACATACGAGGTTGTTCGATCACCTATCTCATGACCTAGAGCCCAGGCTAACGTTCCTCGATACGCAACCCCTCGCAGATGCTGGCGCGCATCTGCTCGACGATCTTGCCCGCATAGAAGAAACCGACCGGCGGCGCGGGCGCTTTCGCGCCAGTTCGATAACCTTGGGGTTTCGGCCCGAGCTTTGTTATAATTAATTTCCAATCGAATCATCCATCCACGCTGGCTGTATCCCTCTCACTTTCCCGACTCGGGTCTCTTGCGTGTTTTTCTTGTCCGGTTGGTTTGAGCGCAATGCAGCAGCCCAACGACCATGGAGGTCTCAATGAGTCAGGCAAAAGCAGGTGACACTGTACGCGTCCACTACACGGGGAAGCTGGACGACGGTATAGAGTTCGACAGTTCAGCGGGGCGCGAGCCACTGGAATTCGCTCTCGGCAGCGGGCAGGTCATCCCGGGGCTCGACAAGGCCGTCGAGGGCATGAAGGTCGGAGAAAGCAAGTCGGAGAGGATCCCGGCCGAAGAAGCTTACGGCCCTCGCCAAGAACAGCTGATCCAAGAGATACCCAAAAGCGCACTGCCCGATGACCTTGACCCCTCGGTGGGTATGTCGCTTGAGGCCAAGCAGCCGGACGGCGAGGTCATCAAGCTCGTGGTGAGTGCTGTCGCCGAGGAATCTATTACCGTGGACGGCAATCACCCGCTTGCCGATCAGGCGCTCAACTTCGACATCGAACTGGTCGAAATCGTCTAACAGTGTCGTAGATTTGAGGCTGAGCGCGCTCGCTGCAACATTGCATGCGCCCAGAGATCACGCCTTTGGTTCCAAGAGAGGGTTCACAACATTACCGCGTGCGGAGCGTGGAGAGTCTATTAAGGGAGTTTTTATGTGCGGAATTGCCGGGATTTGGGGAGACATCGACGAATCGAATTTACAGCGTATGATGGAGGCCCAGCGCCACCGTGGACCGGATGGTCACGGGGTGCACGTCCATCTTAACCAAGGCGTATTGGGCCACACCCGGCTTGCTATCATGGACCCGGCCCAGGGTCAGCAGCCGATTCATAATGAGGACCGCAGTGCGACGCTGGTGGCCAATGGCATGGTCTACAATCACCCCCAGTTGCGGCGACGATTTGGCGATGATCATGAGTTTTCCTCCGACAGTGATAGCGAAACCATTCTTCACGTGTTTGAACATCATGGCTTGGCAACGCCGCGTTTGCTTGACGGTATGTTTGCCTTCGCTATCTCTTCGAACGATCGATTGATACTGGCGCGCGATCGCATCGGCATCAAGCCGCTGTATTATGCCCGGCAGTCTCAAGACAACGCTGCTGAGACGCTGTACTTTGCCTCGGAACTCAAGGCACTGACGCCGCTGACCGAGGATGTCAAGGAGTTTCCCCCCGGCACTCTCTACGACTCCGAAAGCGGTTTTCGTACTTATTACCAGGTGCCGGATCGAACTCCGCTGGAGCTCAATGTAGCAGATCATGTCCGTAGAATTCGCGAAACCATCGAGGCAGCGGTTAAGAAACGACTCCTGAGTGATGTGCCCTTAGGGGCGTTTCTGTCGGGCGGGCTCGACAGCAGTATCATTGCGGCGGTCGCACGCCAATACATGTCCGAATTGCACACGTTCTCTGTGGGTATCGAGGGTTCGCGGGACCTGGCGGCGGCGCGTCGTGTTGCACAGCATATTGACTCTACTCATCACGAGTATATCTATACTGCCGACGAGGTGGTCAAAGAATTACCCGAGATCATCTATTACCTGGAATCCTTCGACCAGGATCTGGTGCGTAGCGCGATCCCCACGTGGTTCTGTGCGCGCCTGGCAGCGGACAAGGTGAAGGTTATCCTTACCGGGGAAGGCGCCGACGAACTATTTGCTGGCTACACCTATCACAAGGGAATTGACGGTC
>JBHHZP010000181.1:0-6434 GCA_046758085.1 Acidiferrobacterales bacterium | reverse complement strand
CCCTTCTTGCGACTGATGCGAATGACCTCACCCTGCAACCGTATGCGCCGCATGATCTGCGCCAGGTGCACACGGTCGCGTACCTCCACCGTAAAGTTCATACCCCGGTGGGCACCGTCGCGCTCATCGAAGGACAACGAATCGATGTTGGCCTCGGTATCGGCAATTGCCGCGGCGACGGAAGCCAATACACCACGTTTGTTTCTCACCTCTACCCGGATGGTCACGGGAAACGCACGTTCGATCTGTTGTTCCCATTGCAGATCTATCCATTTCTCCGGGTGCTTGCGATACTCCGCTACATTGGGGCAATCCTCAGTGTGAACCACGATGCCACGCCCGGCCGACACGAAACCCATAATCGGGTCACCCGGTAGCGGGCAGCAGCAACGTGCATAGTTTACAACCACGCCTTCTGTACCACGGATCGCGAGCGCTGCGCGTTTTCGACGTCGCCAATTCCATCGGCGCGGTGTGGCTTCCTTGGCATCGGGCGCCAGCTGGTGCGCAACCACGGCCGCAAGCCGGTTGCCCAACCCTATTTCGCGCAACAGATCATCCCATGTCTTCAGCTTCAGTTTCTTGAGTAACGCCGTGCGTTGGCCCTGATCCACGCCGGCGAAATCGAGACCGACAGCCTGAATGGCCCGGCCAAGCAGGCGCTCGCCGAGCGCAACTGCTTCCTCAGATTTCTGGTTTTTGAGAAAGCTGCGAATGTGTGCGCGCGCCTTGCCCGTGACCACAAAGTCCAACCACACTGGGTTCGGGGTCGCCCAGTCGGCGGTAATGACTTTCACGTGGTCGCCATTGCGCAGCATTGTTCGCGGCGGCACCAGCTCGCGATTCACTCGGGCGCTGATGCAGTGATTGCCGACGTCGGTGTGAACTGCATAGGCAAAATCGATCACGGTGGCGCCTTGCGGCAACTTCTTGATCTCGCCATTCGGGGTAAAGACATAAACCTCGTCCGAGAACAGGTCGCCTTTGAGATTTTCGAGGAACTCCCGCGGGTTGCCTGCTTTTTGCTGAATATCGAGGAGGTCTTTCAGCCAGTGCAAAGTCTTCTGCGGCATATTCGCGCCACCGGGCTTGCCACTCTTGTACAGCCAATGCGACGCCACGCCTACATCGGCCACACGATGCATTTCTTCAGTACGGATCTGAATTTCTACCGATACACCAAATGGACCGAAAACAATGGTGTGCAAGGACTGATAGCCGTTCGCTTTGGGAATGGCGATGTAATCCTTGAACCGCCCCGGGATAGGTTTGTACATATTATGGATCACACCGAGCACGCGATAGCAGGAGTCTACCTTGTCCACCATAATGCGAAATCCGTAGACATCGTAAACCTCCTCGAACGAAAGCCCTTTCTGGCGCATCTTGCGGTAAATACTGTAGAGATTCTTCTCGCGGCCAGTTACCTCGGCTTTAACGCCTTCTTGTTCGAGTTGCGTGACGATTGCCTTGCGAATCTTCTCGACGATCGCTTTGCGATTGCCGTGCCGTTTTCGCACCGCCTCCTCAAGCACGCGATACCGTGCCGGGTACAGATAGGCAAAGCCCAGGTCCTCGAGCTCGTGGTACCACTGGCGCATGCCGAGGCGGTTGGCGATCGGCGCATAGATGTCAAGCGTTTCCCGCGCGATGTCTCTTTGCTGGTTTCTGCGAAGCGCGTCCAGGGTGCGCATGTTATGCAGTCGATCTGCCAGCTTGATCAGGATCACGCGTATGTCCCGCCCCATCGCGAGCAGCATCTTGCGGAAATTCTCTGCCTGCTCTTCTTCCTTGGTCTGAAACTCGATCTGGTTAATCTTGCTGACACCATCAACCAGATCCGCAACCTCTTTGCCAAAATCGCGGGCGATGTGCTCCTTCGCCGTTTTCGTGTCTTCGATGACGTCGTGGAGTATGGCGGCCGCGATGCTTTGCGCATCCAGGCGCATGTCCGCCAGGATGCGTGCGGCTTCTATGGGATGGTAGATATAGGGCTCGCCACTACGACGTAGCTGCCCTTCGTGCGCCTCGGCTCCAAAGAGATAGGCGCGGTAGACGTCAGCGACCTGATCGGGCTCGAGGTAACGTTCCAGCTTCGCGCATAGATCGCTTACGAGGAAACGGCGGTCTGCCAGGAGATCGGCGTCATGCCGGGCTATCGAGCTGCGGCGTGCTGGACGGCTCGCCTTCGACCTGGGCCTCGCCCTCACCCTCGCCTGTCTGGATCTGTTCGACTGTGTCGTCATCGCCCTCAAGACCCTCAAGACCGGGCTGCACGGCGGTATCATCCAAGATGGCACTCGTCACAAAGCCACCGGCAATTTCACGCAGTGCAAGCACTGTTGGCTTGTCGTTTTCCCGCGGTACGCAGGATTCCGCGCCCAACATCAGCTGCCGCGCGCGCTTGCTGGCCACTAACACCAACTGAAATCGATTGTCCACATTTTCCAGACAGTCCTCTACCGTAATACGAGCCATTTTTCACCTCAGTGATGGATTGACGTCTCGTCGCGCGAGACCTCGCTGCGGCCTTTCGTGTGCCAGCATACCGCCTCATACACGACGGCTTGATAACGTTTTATTTTACTTGATATTTTTCCTTTTAGCTAGGTCTCGCCGAGGAGCGCGGCCACATCCACGCCGAGCGGTCGTATGCTGGCTGTATCACCGCGCACAATCGCCTTGAGGTCTTCCAGCGCGGCACCGAAATCGTCGTTGACCACCACGTAATCAAACTCCCTATAATGCCGCATCTCCGACATGGCTTCGCGCATGCGCTGCGCGATGACATCCTGAGAATCCTGTCCGCGCCGGCCCAGCCGCTCCTCCAGCGTCGCCCGTGACGGCGGAAGAATGAAGATGGTTTTCGCTTGGGGCATCTGTTGCTTGATCGCGCGCGCCCCCTGCCAGTCGATGTCGAGGACAACGTCCTTGCCCTGATGAAGCAACCGCTCCACCGCTTGGCGTGACGTGCCATAACGATGGCCGAACACGCGCGCATACTCGAGAAAATGCCCCGAATTGACCATGGCCTGAAACGCCGGCTCGGCGACGAAATAATAATCTACCCCTTGCTGCTCACCGGGGCGCGCCGGGCGCGTCGTATGCGATACCGAAACCGCCATGTTCGGCGTGGCATCCACCAACGCCGTCGCGAGGCTGGTCTTACCGGCGCCGGATGGCGCCGAGAGCACGAATAACGTTCCGGGTTTCATGACATCAGTGGGCAAGTATCAAGCTTCAAGTGGCAAGGGTACCATGGCAAGCAATCCTTCTGACGCTTTTCTACTTGGTCCTTGGTACTTGGTACTTGTGACTTGCAACTCGCTATTCAATATTTTGCACCTGCTCGCGCATTTGCTCGATCAGCACCTTGAGTTCGATCGCGGCATTGGTCGCACGCAGATCCGCCGACTTCGCCGCCAAAGTGTTCGCCTCGCGGTTGAGTTCCTGCATCAGAAAATCCAGCCGCCGGCCGACCTGCCCGGATTTCCCCAGGACGCGGCGGGTTTCATCGACATGCGTCTGCAGTCGGTCCAGCTCTTCCTCGACATCGGTCTTTTGCGCAAACAGCACGATCTCCTGCTCGAGTCGCGCCGGGTCGAGCTCGTGCTTGATTTCCGTCAGGCGCTCCTGCAGCCGCTGGCGAAACTGCTCCCGTGCGTCCGACAGTGCGGGGCGCACCCCCGCGATGATCTCGCCCGTCGCCTCGAGTCGCTGCTCGATGAGCTCGCGCATACGCCCACCCTCGCGCGTGCGCGTTTCAACGAGCTCTTGCACAGCGGCTGAAAGTAGATCCAATGCGGCCTGCCGCAATGCCTCGACATCGACGTCCGCGGTCTTGAGTACTCCCGGCCAGCGCAGGATGTCGATGACGCGCAAGGGCGCTACGCCCGTCGCCCGGTCGCGCACCTGGTCGACGACACTCAGTACCCGGTCAATCAGTCCCTCATCGAGCTCAAACTCGCCGGTGGCGAGATCCTTCGGTTGAAATCTCAGGCTACAATCCACCTTTCCCCGCGCGAGCTGCCCACCGACGAGACTACGGACTTGCGGCTCCAGGCTGCGCAGCTCCTCGGGCAGCCGGCACACAACCTCCAGATAGCGGTGATTAACCGACCTGAGTTCCCAGGCCAGGCTGCCCCAGGGACAATCCGCGTCGCGGCGGGCGAATGCGGTCATACTAAGCGTCATCACGATCCCTCTATACGTGCTGGACTCGGGGGCGTCACCCGGCGGCTGTGCCCTACAGCGAGCCCCGATATATCGCTAGTTTCATCATTTTAAGCTATGTTTCATAATGGAAATAATCCTGGATGACCTATAGGGCCGCCTAGGAGGGGTACACGCATAAAAAGCCACTTGCCAAGTGGCAGATAATAGTTCCCAGCAGGAAGCTGTGTCAGTGTCTCAGAGCCTGAAGTATCGGGTATTTCCGCTCAAAAGGGCACTTTATCGCTTGTGCAGGACCAAGGTGCGATAACACGGCCGCGGGCCGAGAAAAATGTTACATGAAGCTAGCTGAGGCGCTTCCCAGGGGTTTCGAGGTACACGGCTACCGCATAGAGCGAACGCTCGGTGGCGGTGGCTTCAGCATCGTGTATCTCGCGACCCAGATCGATACCGGGAACCAGGTCGCCATCAAGGAATACCTTCCCACGGACCAGGCCAAGCGGCTCGAGGATGCAAGCGTCGAAAGCATTTCGGGTGAGAGCTCGAACACGTTTCGCAAAGGCATCAAACGATTTTTCGATGAGGCCGCAGCGCTGGCCAAAGTCAAACATCCGAATATCGTGCGTGTCACGGACTTCTTCCGCGCCAACAACACAGTGTATCTGGTCATGGACTACGAGCGCGGCAAGGATCTGCGCGTTTATATCAAGCGCCACTCCGGAAAGCTGAGCGAAAAATTCATCCGCAGGGTGTTCCCACAGCTGCTGCTCGGGCTTTGGGAGCTGCACAAAAACGATCTGCTGCACCTGGACATCAAGCCGGCCAATATTTATCTCCGTCCCGGAGGGCGGCCACTGTTGCTCGATTTCGGTGCGGCCCGCATGGCCATGGCCGGGGTCCGACCCACCGGCCCGCATACGCTCACGCTTGGCTTTGCCCCCCTTGAGCAACACCGCCACGGGGATGTAGGGCCGTGGACCGACCTGTACGCGCTGGGGGCATCGATGTGGGCGTGTATGAGCGGGCGGGCGCCACCGCCATCGACACAGCGAGCGGTGGACGACACGCTGAAACCGGCGGTGCGAACCTTCGGCCGCCGGTACTCAAAGGCGCTGTTGCAGGCGGTCGACTGGTGTCTGCACATGGATCCGACGCAGCGTCCGCAAACCGTACATGAGCTACTGGACTTCCTGAACCAGAGCTGGATTGCCGACTTGGAACAACAACGCGGGGGTTATCTGGAGCGCCTGCGTACCATACTGCCCTGGGGGCGTTGATACACCGTTATGAAATACCAGCTTGCGGGCCACACATCAGCAGGCTCGCGCCCCAACAACCAAGACCGGATCGCTCATTGCGAGCGCGACAACGCCGTTCTGCTGGTGGTCGCGGACGGGCTCGGCGGGCATGCGGGCGGTGAGCTTGCAGCCGAGGCATTGACGGATACGGCCGTGCAGGCGTTTGAGCGGATCAAGCAACCGATTATCACGCAGCCATCGGCGTTCCTCGCATTAACCATCTTGCAGGCTCACAACGTTATTGTCCAACGCGCAAAGTCACAAGTCCCGCCCATCGAGCCGCGTACCACATGCGTACTGTGCCTGGTGCAGGACGGTTACGCCTACTGGGCGCACGTGGGCGACAGCCGCCTGTATCATTTCCGCAAGAACAAGCTGCTGACGCGTACGCTGGACCATACAGCGACCGAGCGCCTGCGCACGGATGGCGTGATCACCGAGGAGGAAATGCTCAGTCACCCCGAGAAAAGCCGGCTTCTGAAGTGCGTGGGCGGACCGCAGAAACCTACCATCAGTCTGGGCCAGGAAGCGCCGCTGCATAGTGGTGACACGCTGCTGCTTTGTTCCGATGGGCTGTGGGAGGCCTTGTCTTGGGAAGAGATCGTGCAATTCCTGGAGATCGAGTCGCTGGACGAGGCGATCGAGGAAATGACCATCGAGGCTGAAAACAAAAGGAAGAAGGCCAGCGATAACATCAGCGTGGTCAGTCTGCGCTGGCAGGATCGCGCGCCCAAGGGTCGCCCTGTGCAGGCAAACGAGGTGGTGCACGTGGACCAGGATGCATTGTGGGAGATGGCCAAGAACAAGATCCTGGTCAACAAGGCGCGCGCCAAGACGACGCGCGCCCATAACCCGCGTCATAAAACTCGCAAACAGGCACGCCGAAAAACCAGAAAGAAAGAGCTTCGCTCCGAGATCAAGGAGCTTGAAGATTACATCAAGCGCATCGAATAACACCACCGT
>JBHHZP010000180.1:0-6450 GCA_046758085.1 Acidiferrobacterales bacterium | reverse complement strand
CATTCCCTCTCCCTTCATGGGAGGGGGCTAGGGGGAGGGGCCCACCTTAGCCCTCCCCCGGAAGGGGGAGGGAATACAGGTTATAGTGCTCAATCTTTGTTCTTCCTCACACCTCACAGAATTAACCCCTTCACTACTCGCTACCGCTTTATCACCAATCACGGTTCACGGATCACGAAACACGGATCACGGTTCACGGAACTGTAGCTCGGCTTGATAAAGGGACGCCCAAAAAAGAAAAAATATTCTACCTCACCGCTTCCTCGCGGGTCGGGGAGGGGTTAAGCGAAAATCGTTAAATCAGTTCTTTGCGTCTTAGCGTCTTTGCGTTGGAAGTTTTATTGCGGGAGTCTTTGCAAGCTCTGTAGTGAGTTCGTGCATGTTGCAGGCTCTAGCTAGGGCCTGCTAGCTCAAATGTCAACTGGTCGTCCGTCGTAGATACCTTTACATGGCCCCCGTTGGCGAGCTTGCCGAAAAGCAGTTCATCGGCAAGTGGTTTTTTGATCTTCTCCTGAATCAAGCGCTCCATCGGCCGGGCGCCCATGGCAGGATCGTAACCATGCGCGGCGAGCCATTTGCGCGCGCTCGGATCCAACTCGATGGTTACGTTACGGTCGGTCAGCTGCGACTCCAGCTCCAGGACGAACTTGTCGACCACATGCCCGATGGTGTCTTCATCGAGCGCCTTGAAGCGAATAATGGCATCGAGGCGATTGCGGAATTCCGGACTGAAAAGCCGTTGGATATCCTGCATCTCGTCGCCACTGTGGTCCTGGTGCGTGAAACCCATGCTCGCTCGACCCAAGCGCTCGGCGCCGGCGTTGGTGGTCATCACCAGGATCACATTGCGGAAGTCCGATTTTCTGCCGTTGTTATCGGTAAGCGTGCCGTGGTCCATGACCTGCAGTAACAAGTTAAAGACATCCTGATGAGCCTTCTCAATCTCATCAAGCAGCAACACGGCATGCGGATGCTTGTTGATAGCATCGGTCAAAAGGCCACCCTGATCGAAGCCGACATAGCCAGGGGGGGCGCCGATCAACCGCGATACGGTGTGGCGTTCCATGTACTCGGACATGTCAAACCGGATTAGCTCGACACCCATGACGCGCGCCAGCTGCCGCGTCACTTCAGTCTTCCCAACACCGGTGGGACCGGAGAACAAGTAGCAGCCAATGGGCTTCTCCGGTTGACCCAAGCCGGAGCGCGAAAGCTTGATCGACGTCGCAAGTGCCCCGATGGCCTCATCCTGGCCAAACACGACCATCTTTAGATCGCGCTCCAGATTACCCAGGGCCCGGCGATCCGAAATGGAGACACTCTTGGGCGGAATACGCGCCATCTTGGCAATTATGGTCTCAATGTCGTGCACACCAATGATCTTCTTGCGCTTGCTAGGTGGCAACAGATGCAGGCTGGCGCCTGCTTCGTCAATCACGTCGATCGCCTTGTCAGGTAAATGCCGATCGTTGATGTAGCGGTGAGACAACTCGACGGCGCTGCGCAGGGATTGCTGCGTGTACTTAACGCTATGGTGGTCTTCGAACCGGCTCTTAAGGCCGCGCAGGATTTGTACGGCCTCGTCCACGGAAGGCTCCATCACGTCGATCTTCTGGAATCGACGCGACAGCGCGCGGTCTTTCTCGAAAATGTTACGGTACTCTTGATATGTGGTGGAGCCGATACATTTGAGATCGCCCGACTGCAGCACTGGCTTGAGCAGATTCGACGCATCCATAGCGCCACCGGAGGCCGCCCCGGCGCCGATCACGGTGTGGATCTCGTCGATAAACAAGATGGCATTTTCTTGTTTCTTCAACTGCTGCAACACGGCCTTCAGGCGCTTCTCGAAATCGCCACGGTATTTCGTCCCTGCCAGCAGCGCGCCCATATCGAGTGCATATATGCTGCTTGTAGCAAGGACTTTAGGTACTTCCTCGTCAACGATCTTCTTGGCCAACCCTTCGGCAATCGCGGTCTTGCCCACCCCGGACTCACCCACGTACAGCGGGTTGTTCTTACGCCGGCGGCAAAGTACCTGAATCGTGCGTTCGACCTCTCTTTCTCGACCAATCAAGGGATCGATCTTTCCTTGGCGCGCCTGCTCATTGAGATCAACCGCAAAAATGTCGAGCGGGCTGCGTTCGGTTGAGGGCACCGTCTCATCCGGCTCCTCGCTTGTGGGCAGCTCTCCCTGGCTTTCCTCGGGCACTTTCGATATGCCGTGTGAGATGTAGTTGACCACGTCAAAACGCGTGATGTTCTGCTTATAAAGAAAAAACACCGCGTGCGATTCTTTCTCAGCGAGGATGGCCACAAGCACGTTTGCGCCCGTCACCTCTTTCTTGCCCGCGCCCTGGACATGCAACACAGCTCGCTGGATAACTCGCTGAAAACCAAGTGTTGGATGCGTATCTACATCGCTGCCCGCGGGCACTGTGGGTACGTGCTCCTCTAGAAACTCGTTCAGGTTCTTACGCAGCTCGTCGATATCCCCACCGCAGGCACGAAGAACCCGCATGGCTGTCGGATTATCCAACAGCGCACTCAGCAGGTGCTCGACCGTTATGTACTCGTGCCTTTTTTCACGGGCGCTCTGAAATGCTGCATTCAGGGACGCCTCCAACTCCGGCGATAACATCAATAACCTCCGATCACCAATCGCTGCAACTGACGACGAATCGCAAGCTTAGGCAGGCTCCATTGTGCACTGCAACGGATGCTTGTTGTCATGCGCGCATTCCATAACCTGTCTGACCTTGGTTTCAGCGATTTCTCTCGTGTACACGCCACATACCCCCACGCCCCGCTGGTGAACGTGCAGCATGATCCGTGTTGCTTCTTCCCTATTCTTGCGAAAAAACTTCTCAAGTATGACCACAACAAATTCCATGGGAGTATAGTCGTCATTGAGCAGAATAACTTTGTACAGGTCCGGTTTCTTAAGCTTTGGCTTCGCTTCCCGGACGACAATTCCCTCAGTGGGCTGCGGATACTTAGTGCTCATGGACAATACTCATAGACCTAGAATAGCCGAAATTTCTCCCGCTCCGATGCCCCCCATTTTGCGATCCTTGTACAAAATTTCAACCCTGGATTTGTGGCATGAATTTTGAGCATCCAAACGATCCTGGCGGGTTTCGTGCGGCCGGGATCGGCTACGAATCACTTGACTTGGCTCAAAAAAGACGGATGATGGTTGCTACCCGCGAAGCGTCCGTCCTGACCCGGTTTCATGGCAACAGTGCGGCAGACAGGTTGTGATGCGGGGTACTACAAATCGTTATAACGCGCGACAGCCTAGCTTAGTCTGCGCCTGCAGTACACTAGGGGGATGGGTATGGCAACAGGAACTGTAAAGTGGTTTAACGCCAGCAAGGGGTATGGATTCATTATCCCCAATGACGGCGGCTCCGAGGTTTTTGCGCACTTTTCGGCCATCCAGATGGAGGGTTACAAGTCGTTGAAGCAGGGGCAACAGGTGGAATATGAAGTGCAAGAAGGCCCCAAGGGCCCACAGGCTTCGAAAATCCAACCGGTTAGTGAATAGATCGCTTAGAACAGCGTTTCGATGTACTTAAACCCGGCATCCGCCGGGTTTTTTCTAGACGTGCCCGCCCTCAAGGGACCGATGCGCTGCTCGCGCAATACCAGCGAGTGTTGCAGGCGCACCGGCGCTCATGCTAGACCCAAGTTGAAAACGCTATACTGGAGCGTCGCACACCCGTGTCGTGCAGCAACATTCAAAATGACCCAGAAGCAACCCAAACATATAGTTGTCGGCCTGTCCGGAGGCGTTGATTCGGGGGTCGCGGCCTGGTTGCTGCTGCAACAGGGGCACCGCGTGACGGCCGTGTTCATGAAAAACTGGGAGGAGGACGATGGCGATAATCGTTGCGCAGCCGCCGAGGACCACGAGGTCGTTAAACAGGTCTGTGACCGGTTGCAGATCCCGCTGCGCACCATAAACTTCGCCACCGAGTACTGGGACCGCGTTTTCAGCCAGTTCCTGATCGATATCCGTGCTGGGCGCACGCCGAACCCGGACGTCCTGTGCAATCGCGAGATCAAGTTCGATGTTTTCTTGCAGTATGCACTATCGTTGGGGGCAGAACTCGTCGCCACGGGTCATTACGCGCGCGTAGTGAAACCCGCGTCGGCTTACCAGCTATTGAAAGGACATGACAGGACTAAAGATCAGAGCTATTTCCTGTACACGCTGGGGCAGAATGAACTCGCCAAGATATGTTTTCCGCTCGGGGGGCTAACAAAACCCGAGGTCAGAACGCTGGCTCAACGAGCCGGGTTGCCGAATCATGCCAGAAAGGACAGTACCGGGATTTGTTTTATCGGTGAACGACCGTTCAAGGCGTTCCTGCAACGCTACGTACAGTCTAAGCCGGGCGAGATACGAACGCTTGCCGGTGAGATCAAAGGTCAGCATGATGGCGTCATTTACTACACAATCGGACAGCGTCATGGGCTCGGCATCGGTGGCTCTGGGGGAGCGTGGTACGTGGTGGATAAGGACATCGGGCAAAACATACTCTATGTGGCACAGGGAGGCCGTCACCCTTCCCTCTTCAGCACTGGCCTCGAGGCACACGAACTGCAATGGGTCGCGGGAACTCAGCCCGCGCTGCCACTACGGTGCCGTTCCAAAATCCGCTATCGCCAGGCAGATCACCCCTGCTTGATCGAACCGGGGTTAGGGAAGACAGTTCGTGTCATATTCGCGGAACCACAGCGCGCTGTGACTCCGGGCCAGTCGGTCGTCTTCTACGACAAAAACGTGTGCCTGGGCGGTGGCGTCATCAGCCGCGCGGTAGCAGACCCTGCCGCAGAAAGGGGCTCATGGGCCCAACGCTGTAAGGCAACAGCCTGATCCCAGCGAGGCTTTTGCACTGCACCGCTGCCGCGCCACCGTTGTGCTCAGCACCGTGCTGACAACCGGCGCCACGGGATTGCCGTTTCCCCAGCAGGTTTGTTGTGCGCTCGGTCACGGATTTATTTACGAGATGACTGTCCCTTTACCCTCGAAAGGGGTCCACAAATGGGTAATATTTTACTACAATCCGGCTGATGACGACCCCATCCGTTAACAAAATTGTGGAGTTTCTTGAAAGCCAGAAGGGGCGGCTGCCCCGTATCGCCAAGGAGGCCGAGCTCGGTCTGGAGTGGCTGCGAAAGCTCGTAGCCGGACACATCCGTGATCCGGGCGCCAGCAAGATTGAAAAACTGTGGGCCTACATGAATCACCAGCGCGGCGGACCAAGCGAGCAGGACCGCTGCACCTTAATGGCGTTGTCGCCACTCGACGGACGTTACGCCCAAAAAACCAAGGCGTTGGGTTCTCTGTTCAGCGAGTTCGGATTGATCCATCATCGCGTACAGGTGGAAGTAGCGTGGTTGCGCTACCTTTCACAACAGCCAGACATTCAAGAAATTTCCCCGTTCTCGGCAGCCGCCAACGCATACCTTGATCGCATCGTCGATGAGTTCTCCGAGCGTGATGCGGCCCGCGTGAAGGAATTCGAACGCGAGACCAATCACGACGTCAAGGCGGTCGAGTACTTTCTACGGGAAAAAGCCAAAGACAGCCCCGAACTGGACGCCGTTAAGGAGTTCATCCACTTCGCTTGCACCTCCGAGGACATCAATAATCTGGCCTACGCGCTGATGCTCAAAAAGGGCAAAGACGCTATCCTGCTGCCATACATGGATCAAATCATTGCGATGCTGGTGGAACTGGCAGAGCGTTTCGCCAGCCAGCCCATGCTGGCACGTACCCACGGGCAGCCTGCCTCTCCCACCACGCTTGGCAAAGAGATAGCCAATGTGGCATTTCGTCTACAACGCCAACACGACCAGATAGTTGCTGTGGAAATCATGGGCAAGCTCAACGGTGCAGTAGGTAACTACAATGCACATGTGATCGCCTATCCCGATGTTGATTGGCCTGTCATGTCACAAACTTTCGTCCAGCATTTGGGTCTTACCTGCAATCCGTACACGACGCAAATCGAGCCGCATGATTACATCGCCGAGTTGTGTGACGCGTTAGGTCGATTCAATACTATTTTGATTGATCTGGACCGGGACCTCTGGGCATATATCTCGCTGGGTTACTTCAAACAAAGGATTGTCCAAGGCGAGGTTGGTTCCTCAACCATGCCTCATAAAGTGAACCCTATCGATTTCGAAAACTCGGAGGGGAATCTTGGATTAGCGAACGCACTACTGACGCACCTGGCGCAGAAGCTCCCTATCAGTCGCTGGCAGCGCGATCTTACCGATTCCACGGTAATGCGAAATATCGGGGTAGCCTTTGGGTACTGCGTACTCGCCTATGAGTCCTGCATAAAGGGATTAAGAAAAGTGGAGGTCGACAGCGGCCGGCTGAATCAGGATCTGGAGCATAGTTGGGAGGTGCTGGCCGAAGCGATCCAG